>CAZION010000010.1:0-77966 GCA_964540865.1 uncultured Victivallis sp. | reverse complement strand
GCCGTCGCGTTTTTCATATCTTCTGCAATTTTGAAATCACCTCAGTCAATAGCGGATTCCGCTGAAAAAAGGCGATCCTGAAATTACTTCCACTGCTCATCAACATGTTCGATACGCGTCAAGCTTTTCTGATGAGGAACAAGCCGGTGCCGTTATGTTCCCACCGCACAGCTTCCCCCTGGCGCAGACGTATTGCTGCAGCGAGGGGAACTGGAAGATAAACATATAATCTCGATTTCTGCCTGTTGATTGGGGTCAGATACCTATAAGAGTCGAAATTCATATATGTAGCAAGATGTATTTCTTGCAGTAAACGTGCTTTAAAATGATTAATTAAAGGCATTTTCGGAAAAGAGTGCTCAGACCAATGCCTGGTCCATGTTCGATATTGGGAATTCATATCTAATCCAGGAGCAGTACATCTGCCTCGTGCAATTCTGGCAGGTTCACCTTCAACAGGTCGCCATCCTCTTCAAATACCAAGTCTCTGCCAAGCAGCGCGGAACGCACCCTGGTAACCTCTCCCGCATCACGTATTGTGACAGACACGTCCTTTTGGACAACCAGTTCCGTTATCGGCGTCCTCCGTACTGCGGCGCCAAGCTTTTTCAACAGCATTGAGTCGACACGGTAGGTCCAGTTCATCAGTGTGACGCAGCGCAGGCCATTGGATGGATTTATGAGGAGTGTCCCTTCAACAGTAGGAATAGCTGTATCAACGATCGGCTGGATCTTCGCCAGTGCCGGAGCGGTCACCAGCTTGCGCAGGTTCGCATCGAACTGTTTGCTCATATCATATTCGTTGTTGCGGATTGCCGCACTGTATTCCAGTCCCGGAAAAAAGCCTGCCACGAAAACCTGTCCCTTGCCGTAAGAGTGGCGGGTGATCGCAACCGACCCGTCTGCGAAATTCGCAAGTACTTCCGTGCCGCTGGCAGGTTTGAGCACTTCACGTCCGACCTTCGGCATGAAGGCTGCGTCAAATTGCTTCTGCCCCTTGAATGCCGCGCCTTCCGGCACATCAGCGAGCCGTCCGTGCTTCAGGTCAATGGCGTCGAATGAATCCAGGGAACCACCCGCGTAACACTTCAAGGCAAGGTACATTTCCGGAGCGCCCCTGGATTCCAGGCCCAGCACCGGCAACATGGTCTCCAACGGTTGGTTGGCTTCGTCCCGCGTCAGGCTCCAGCCGCTTGTGTACAGGGTGCCTCCATCCTTAACCCACTGTGCCAGCTTCGCCGCTGCTGCCCGGCGCAGGTTTGGCCCGTGGACATACAGCACCTGGTAGCTTGAAAGATCACGGTTCTCCAGCATTCCTTCATCCAGCGGATCAACCTTGAGATGTTCGTGTGCCAGGGCGGTGTAGATCCACTTTGCGTTTTCCCATGAAGCTGTCCAGATCGGATCCTTCGACATGAGCCCCATCCAGATCTCGGTGGTGTTAGGCTTTACAATCCCGATACGTGCCGGCTTGGCCCACTTCGCGCCGTAGAGGTACCTCTCCGCCTTGGCGATCAGGTGAGCGACCTTGCTGGTCAGTTCCATTATGGGAAGGGATGAAGAGAAACAGTCGCCTTTCGAATAGTCGGGGCCGTAGGTGTACCAGAAGAGCATGGTGGCTCCGCGACCGACCGCGCTGATAGTCCTTTGGACAACAGATCCGCGATGCGGCTTGACGTAAATGCCAAGGGCGAGATTCTGCTCAGCCGTCACCATCCGACCAACGTCACAGAGGTAGCTGTCCCATTGGTGGACGCGAGGATCCCGGTTGGAGGTTTCGTAAACGAATCCATTGTCGGACCTGCGGTAAAAGTCAAAAAAATCCAGACTATGCCCTCCTAAAAGGAAGGTGTTTCCGCGCAATGCATAGGTGACCATTGTGGGCTGATTTGCTACAGGAGTGCCTTTGACAGACTTTGCCTTATCCTGGTTTGCCGCCGCCACCGACTGGCGCAATGGCGTGAACATGGAGGCCGACGCCTCGGCTAGAAAACGCCTCGTGAAATACGCGGCAAGCGGCATTCCCGGCTTGTTCATCCATGATTTATCTGTGTTCTTGAGTAATGCGATGAACGGTTTGACATCTACCCAATCGGTTTGCCCGAGATCCTCTGGAGACAATCCATTGCTCTTCAGGAATTTTACGAATTCCGCACAACAGAGCGGACATTTCTCAACATGCACCTTGCCATCGTTGGTATTGTCAAAAACCACCCCTATTTCATCCACGGTCAGACCCCAGACCTCTGGAACTCCGGCCGAACGCATTTCCTCCATTGATTTTTCGATTGCTGTTTTCGTCAGGTCCGGAACCTTGGAGCTGAATGGACAGCCCACCTCAATGTCTTCGCTTTTCACGCGAGGCCTGGGAACCACGGGATAACCGCCGATTTGCACAATGCGTCCCCTGGCGAAATATGCTCCGATCCCCTGCCTGTTCTTCGCCAGATCTACTAGGAAAGACGGGGCGGCCCGCAAGCTGTTGACACCCAGTTGCCGCAGGGTGCGCGCTTCAGCTTCAACAATCGCAGGGTTGCCGTGATGGATCCCGTAGCCGGAGCCAAGACCGTAACCGCCCAGATCGGTGGCTATGAAAAACCGCTTGGGCAGTTCCGCATTGGCCCACGTAAGCTTCTCCATGTAGTCGGTCCGCAGGATAACGTATTCAAGAAGTCCCATTACACCCGAGCTGTAATCCGGCTTTTCCTGACCGGCCCAGCGCTCCGGCCAGATGACCAATCCAACGCTGCTACCATCCGGAGACGATTCAGTATATGTCTTGATAGTGTTTCCCTGGTAGGCGACCTCGAACTCCAGCGCCACTCCTTTAGTGTAGTCCGCGAGTGTTCGGTCGGTCACGCTGACAGTTTTCGGCACACGTCCAACTGTAAAGGTGATGAACAATCGGTTCGGCCAGGGAGCAGCCTTGAATGCCGCCAACGGCATCGGCGCCGACCATTCCCCGATTTCGAAAGTTTGGAATTTTGCAGCGGAAGGATCACTGTTGCCGAAACCTGGGATCTTTTTATCTGGGGGCGGCGTATCAGTTTTGGTCATGGCGCCCTTGATTACATCACCTCCCAACCCTTCACCGCCTACACGCCACTGGATCGGGGTCGGCTCCACAGGCTCCAGCGCTGTAACCCGTACACGTATAGTCAAGTCTTCCGGTATGTTAAATACTGTGGCATCCGTCGATCCTATGTCTATCTGGTCGGCATCGGCCTGGCTCCACGCAATCTGACTTGCTGTCGCCAGTAGTCCGGCAGTGACCATCATAGCCAATAGTCTTTTCACTGAAGATCCTTTAATTCTTTGTTTAATGCTTCTATGCTTTATATGAAGTTTTCAACTCTGATCTACTCCGCTTGAGTTCATCCGCTATAAGGCCAGCCATAGTCTTCGCCCCTTTTTCCGAGAAGTGGGTTCTATCGCTTGGCGAACAGAAAAGATCCACCGTCCCGTCATCTCCCAGCCTCTTGAAGAGGTGTCCGCTTGAGTTATATAAATCGATGAAAACAATCCCTTTTTCAGATGCTACATCCTTCATGGCATTCGCATATGGTAGAAGCTCCTTGGTAGGCTCTCCATCCTCTTCAAAGTTTCTGCGGTGCATGGGAGCGATGAATATGATCTGAATGCCTGCGGCTTTTGCTTCGTCCGCATATTTTCTGAGATAATCCTTGTAGTCGGTTGAGGCATCGGTGGATTCAGGCTTCTCACTGGCATGCGAGTCATTATGTCCAAATTGGAGTAGGATGTAGTCCGGATTTACCTTGAGCAGGCTTTCCCAGCGGCCCTCGCTCAGGAAGGTCTTTGTGCTGCGACCGCCTACGGCAAAATTTTGAATCTCCACATTCTCTTTGAACCATGTCCCGATGTGCTGGCCCCATCCCTCGATCGGGCTTTCCGAAGGGTAGTCGGCAACAGTAGAATCCCCGGCGATTGCGATTTTGAGAGTTTTCACATCACCTGTCTGCAGTATGGCGGATGCCGCTGCGCCAACAGAATTGATACCAGGTCCATTCATTCTATTTCTCCTTATTCCAAGAATCTTTACCGGGATTGCGAAGACAAACCTGAAAAATGAATTCTCCTGAACAGGTGTTCAGGAGAATTCTGATTTGAATGGGATGAACAGGCTGGACCACAGTCATGCGACGTGGCAAGAAGCCTGTCCCTACTTATGCTTCTCGACCAGTTCGTGGTGAAGGGCTTTCTGGGCAGTCTCGAAGTGCTGGCGATCGATTATGAACTGCATGTTGACCTGCCGGATGTTCTGATCCATTCCGAGCACGTTTATGCCTGCATGGGCCAGTGCGCCGGCCGCCCTTGCAAGAAGACCAGGTATATTCATGTTGCTTCCTATTGCGGAAACAATGGAGACAGGCCTTGCATTGATTTCGGCGCCGGGAAACCCTTTTTTAATGGCATGGATGCAGTCTTTTATTTTCGGAGTCTTCTCCGGCACGTAGTGGGTAATGGTGTTGGCGTCGCTATTCACGGCAATGTAGCTGATGTTGAAATCCGCAAAGAATTTCAACAGGATGTAATCATAACCGCTCTGTCCGACCATGTCGGGATCATGCACCTCTATCGCCAGGACTTCCTTGCGGCCGCAGACCATTTCAACCTTCGGCTCCGGTGAAATATAATCATTGCTTATGAGTGTTCCCGGATGCTCGGGTTCAAAAGTGTTCTTGACCCTGATTGGAATATTGCACTGCTCCATCTCCTTGGAAGCCTTTGAATGAATAGCCTCCATTCCGAGATCTGAAAGCTGATCGGCGATATTGAAGTTTGTCCTGCCGATTGTTTTAACTTTTTCCAGTCCGATAAGCTTCGGATCACCTGTACTGAGATGGAACTCCTTATGGATTATCCCCTCCCTTGCACCGGTGATAACCGTTATCTTACTGAAGGTTATTTCGCTGTAACCACGGTCAAAACGGGTCATTATGCCTTCATCGCATTTGGTGTAACCGGTGGCTATCACAACCTGGTTTTCAAGGTCAATGCCCTTGAAGGACTTCCTAATCATTTCGTCAAAGGAATGCTGATCCGTCTCCCTCCAGCCTGTTAGGTCGACAAATTCGGCCTCCACTCCGTTCGCCTTCAATATGATGGTGGAATTATATGCGCTATGCGCTTCACCGACAGCGCTCAACATCTCCCTGCTTGCAGGCAGGAAGTCGCTCGGTTTCAGGTGGCCGTATGAACGGAGGTTTATAAGGTCCTCCAGACAGGACTTTATGCCATCCATCCGCTCGTTCACAAATGTGTTGGCTTTGATTACATCAAGGCCTATGTCTTTGAACGAGGCGTTTATATCAAACATCTTCCGGCGGACGTCTTCAAGGTTCTTGCTCCAGGATGCGTCGCCTTCTGCGAATTTCGCATAAATTCCCGGCACTCCGGTTTTCTTATGCTCAAGCAGCGCATCAGTGATTCCGGCATAGGCGGAGACGATGAAAATCCTGTTGTAAAGCTCCTTGCCCTTGCGCTTCCCTATGATGATATTATCCATCACATCCTTGAACTGCGACATGGAAGTTCCGCCTATCTTCTCAACAGTGTGATTGCCTTTCATTACTATCTCCGTATCCTATTTTTATTTCCTGTTAATTTTCCCGGAACGGAAAAATTTTCTTGCTGTTTTTTTAATTATCAAATATCCTCGACATGGATCAGAGTGATTTTATTCCTGACGCAGTCGAGTTTCTCCATTTCAGCAACGGCGTCGTTAAGCGACTGCTCCTTCGCCATATGCGTCATAATCAGGAGTGATACATTGTCCGCGGACTGACCTTCCAGCTGTCTTAAACTGGAGATGCTTATGCCCTTGTTCCCGATCACGGTTGAAATCTTGGCGACAACTCCGGGCTTGTCAAGCACCTGTATCCGCATATAATATCTGGACATTATCTCCTGCATGGGCAGGATCTGGCGGAACTGCCTGCCGATCGTGAAGGCTGGGACACGCCTGTGCGAACCGAATTTAAGGTTGAGAGCGACGTCCACAAGATCGGCGACAACCGCGCTTGCAGTTGCATTTCGACCGGCGCCGCGGCCGTAGAAAAGGGTTTCCCCGACAGGACTGCCCTTCACCATCACCCCGTTGAAAACGTCCGAGATGTTGGCGAGCAGCGAGCTGGATGGAATAAGCGTCGGATGAACACGGATTTCGACATCGTCCTCCTCCTGCTTGATTATTCCCAGGAGCTTAAGCCTGTATCCGAGTTCGGCGGCGAAACTGATATCGCAGAGGTGGATCCCCCTTATCCCCTGAACATGAATCGGCTTCATCCCGAACCACTCGCCATAGGCGAGAGATGCGAGAATCGCAGTTTTGTGGGCGGTGTCAACTCCGTCGATATCGAAAGACGGATTGGCTTCTGCATAGCCCAGTTTCTGCGCCTCCTTGAGGACATCTTCGAAGCCGATGCGCTCTTTCTCCATCCTTGTTAGGATGTAATTGCATGTGCCGTTCATTATGCCGATTATTTTCTGTATCTTATTGGAGACAAGGCCTTCCTTGAGGGCTTTGATTATCGGTATTCCGCCACAAACGCTGGCCTCGTAATAAATGTCGGCCTTCGATTTTTCAGCGGCGGCAAAAATTTCCTCGCCGTGCTCTGCAAGAAGAGCCTTGTTTGCAGTCACAACCGGTTTCCCTTTTTTCAGGGCTGCTAAAATGAATTCCTTAGCCTTGTTTGTACCTCCGACAAGCTCAACTACAACATCCACCTCATCAATGAGTTTCATCGCGTCGGTGGTGAGTATTTCATTGGGCACATTGACTTTGCGGTCGGTCTTCACATCAATATCGGCTATCTTTGAAAGAACAAGCCTCACACCTGTTCTGCGGGCTATGACATCCCCGTTTTCAAGGAGGCATGACACCACTCCGGCACCTACAGTTCCGAAGCCTATAATTCCTATTTTTACTTCTTTCACGGTTGAAATCCCATGTTATTTGCTGAATTGAAAGAACGGACAATATAACTCCAGATATTGAAAATTCATGGAGTAAGACCGGGAAATTTGGAATTAGCATCCTCATTACAGCCTGGTACAGGTTGTCGGTCCCAGAAGAGGGAATGCCATTGGTCATTAGTTTTTCTTAAACTGAACCGATTTAGCCCATTGCGGAAAATTCGCAACAACCTTGATTGCCGCATCTCCTGCGGATCGTGGAGAATTCACCCTCTGTTTTAGTCAGTTCTTCAACAGGAAGTCCAGACCCGTCCATCCTGACAGGGGAGCAAAAACGCACTTTAGATCCTGAAATAGCGGCCGCCAGGGAAACATCCCCCCACTTCAAAAACCCGGGCAGATGCACAGCCATGGAAAAATAATTATTTGGCAAAATCTCTTTTGAAAACAAATAACTGACAGGTGAATTGGAAAGCTCCACCGAGGAAATGCCTTCTGTGAAAACAGATGCAAACAATGCCGCAAGGCCGGCTTCCTTGGCGCCACCGAGATTTATCTGCCTGGCTTTAAGACTGCCACGTGCAAATTCGACGACAAGTTTCAGATCACGCACCCATTCGCCCATAAGCGTTCTGCCAAGCCAGAGAACACTGCGGCTGAGATTGTGATACACCACCACCTGCACGTCGGGAGATGCCGTTTCGCCACCCCCCCAGAGGTCAAGCAATATCACGCCGTTACCGGACTCAACACCTTCCAGCAGCTTGGAACCTGCAAGTTTGTCTTTGCCTTCCGGATGGCAGAGTATCGTGTAATCTCGGCCCTTTCCCGCCGGGTGTTTCACAAGGAGCGGAATCATCCTTCCGCATTCCGTAACCAATGCGGATTTCTCCCAGCCGTCTTCTGTGCCGTACCCGATAACCTTTGAGGTGACAAGAGGTTTTCCGAGATGCAGGCTGGCTGCGAGTTCTTCCTTTTTGGCTGCAATATCAAAAGAGGAGAGTTGGAGATATTTCCTGCGCAGTTCAGAACCCTGTTTGATGCAGAAGTCAGGAATGGAAACTACTTCGCATGCCCGTTTTCCTTTTTCAAAAATCATAACATCATTTTCAGGAAGAGCTTCAAAAGGAATCTCGACTTTGGGCGCTCCGTGACCCTTACCTTTGAGATGCAGGTCAAACCATCCGAGCATGGCCTCCCTGATCTCAGGCCAGTAGCCGTGCGGCAGGTTGAATATCTGGTATGAAATCTTTTCGTCGCTACCGTAGGCCTGGTAAATCTTCCTGGCCTCCTTGTAGCTGCGGAGCATTTCCGATGGGAAAAACGTATGATTGGAATCGTGCAGGCAGTTGCATATTTTCAGTGCACGCGGAGCAGTCAATGCGAGTACTCCGGATTCCTCCGTGAACGTCAGGCCACCTGGAAGAAGTTCGCAAACACAGTTGACTCCGGTCGCATAAGACTGAAAACTACCTACACTGACCACCGGCATTGCGGCTGCCACCCTGTCATCCATGGCGGCCAGCCACATGGTCTGATTTCCGCCGCCGCTGGCACCGGTGGCGCCGATGCGTTCACTGTCGACATATCCCATGGAACATAGCAGATCCACTCCGCGCATATTATCCACCACCTGCATTCCCATCAGCGTCTCTCCTACATTCATGAGGGAGGCTCCCAGGTTGGAACCGTGATACTCAAACACTCCATGTGAGACAGATCTTTCACCTGAGCCGAAAGCGTCAACCGCCAGACAGACATATCCATTTTTAGCCAGTGAATGCCCTCTTGCCTGCACCCGTTCAGCCAGACGCCCCTGCGACCAGTGCCCGTGCATATTGACAACAGCCGGAAAAGGACCCTTACCTTCGGGAATATATAGATTTGCGGTTACATGAAAACCCGGACGGCTCTGATATGTTATTCTTTTTACGGCATATCCATCCATCTTGATTGTTCCGTATTCTCGGTAATCCAAATCCAGTTTGTGATCAACTGAGGTACCCAGACAATTCCATATCTGTTCACGCAGTTCAACTCTTTTCTTCTGCCAGTCTTTCCGGTCAGCAGTAAGTTGATAAGTCCTGAACAACCTTGCCGCTTCAATTTTCAGCTGGTTATTTATGTGGTCGGTAAAACTCTCAGTCCAGACACTCGGAAGTTTCATTTAAAAAGTCTCCTTTAAAATAAATCTAAAAATAATCTCATCCATTTGGGATTAAGCAAAAATGGAATCATGTCAATCCTGACAATATATGTTAAGGCCCTATGTGCAAATTAATATCAAGCCTTCTTTCTCCCCGTCTTTTTCCTTGTCAATTTCCCTTCGCCAAGCATATCGAGCGCTTTTTCAATCAACTCGACGTGAGTCGGGCACGTAAAAATGTTTTTAGTCCGTCTGGAATAATCCTTGTTTTCGGGATCGTTGAAATTTTTCGACAAGTCATTCAGGATGCGGTTATATTCGCCTTCCCACCTGAACCGCACATTCTTCTCCCATTCCAGCCAGAACTTTGAATCATCAGTTATGTTTTCCGAGAGTTCATGGAACTTGGCGGTAAACCCTTCAAATTCAGGGCTGTTTAAAGTACTTACGGTGACAGTTCCTCTCAGTTTGTAGGGAATGATTTCCGTTTCCCTGATTTGGTGTTTTGAAATACCGATACGCAGCAGGAAGCCCAAGTCAGTATTCTTGTGGGCGGACACATACGGGGTATCAAAAACAAGATTCCCCAAACTGTAGGCGATTATACCCTGTTTATATTTTTCCACTCCCTGGATGACATGCGGGTGGTGTGCGATCACCGCATCAGCTCCAGCGTCTATCAAGCCCCTGCATGCCTCCCTTATCCTTGGGGATGGAGTGGAGGTGAACTCATGTCCGGCGTGCAGGAAAATAACCAGGAAATCGTAGGATTTCTTAAGTTCCAGTATTTTGACAATATCGATTTCCGGTCGGAACCATGACGACCCGGCGGAACAGTCCGATGCCACATTCAGCTCTTTTTCGGCAAGTGCCCATATTCCCACTTTTATGCCATTGACATCAACTGAAAGCGGCTTCTGCGCATCTGCCAGATCCTTACCCGCGCCAGTGTGCAGAATCCCATGCTTCTCCAGGTTTTGCATCGTCTGCGACACGCCTTCATCCCTGAAGTCCCGGATGTGATTGTTGGCAAGGCCTACTACATCTATTCCAAAACTCCTGATGAATTCCGCGACTTGCGGATCTCCCCTTAATCCAGACCCGTTAAGGCTTTCTGCGGGTAGTCCTTTTGAGCATAATGGCGCTTCAAGGTTTATCATTGCGAAGTCGCTTTGCTTCAACATCTCCTCCAGATGTTCATCAAATATCCTTTCGCCGTTCAGGATTTTTTTCTCATAGCGGTTTATCGGACAGAAATCACCGCCAAAAACAAGGACCGCCTTGTTTGATTCGGTATTTGAGGTAGAGCCAAAAAGAGACAGTTTCAATGTGTTCATGGTATCCTTATTTCGTATTTATCTTTGTTTTTCAAGACAAAAAATGTCTCGTCCTGCCCCGGCAGTGCAAGACTTATGTCCCGTTTATCAGCGTTGGTGTTGACTATTTCAAGTTCTGTTATTTTTCCGTGTTCCAATTTCGCGGACACTCTTAGCCCGTCGGGAGTTGTCAAATTCTCAAAGGACAGATCGGACCATTTATCCGGCAGATTGGCGCATATTGCCAAGCGGTCTCCATTCCGGGACACAAGGAGGCTGTTGACAGCCCATACGTAGGAAGCGTGAGCGGTCATAAAAGGCTGCTTCAACAGTTCTCCGTCGTAAATTTCCGGAGAACTGTATTCATATCTGAAACAGAATCCTCTTCCCATTTTCTCATGCCCGATCTTTTCCGGATGGACGCAAAGCTCATAGAGATCCGGCGAATGCGGAGTATCCAGGATGAATCCAAAACGGATACCGTTTTCCGGTTCTGCCAGGACTTCATAGCGCTCGACCAGCAGATGTTCATCGGTGATAAAGCTTGTGACTTTAATTTCCGCTGTTTTTTTGCCGCGGCTTTCCCTCAGAGCAAAGGAAGTGGTCAGGATTCTTTTTTTAGGATCGAAGTATTGCCTTGGGTTGCGAATACCGAGATTTCTTTCTTTTCCTACCGTAAGTATTGTGGTCAGTCCGGCAAGGCAGACGGAAGTTCCATAGCATGATGGGCCGTAGTGACGATGGCTGTATGAATAGTCTTTGCGTGCAGTCTTGTACCAGCCCAGATTTATCCTGAAAGGCAGTTGGGCCGAATAGCACATCCAGTTTGGATCATCGGGAAATCCGCCCAGCCCCAGTAAAATCGCATCGGTACCGTTGGCCGCAAGCAAAGGGTAATATGGCCTCTGCGGAAAACGCGCCCCGTATTCGTTAGCCTCAAGTTTTCCCTCTTCGTATTTCAACATATTTTGAATCCACCCTGTAATTATTTCTTGCGATATTCAATGAGCCAGTTGAAAAGCAGATCGGTGTTTTTGCGTGCGCTCTGCGGGGTTTCGCGTTTGGAAATCATTTGACGAGTCTGTTTTTTCAGACTTTTCAGCAAGCTGACAGTTTCAGAAGTGAAATTGTCCTCAAAAACCATTTTCCCGACCCGGACCATCCACAGCTGGATTGTCAGCGCATCAATCCAATATTCCAGAGTTTCGAACCCTTTTTCAGCCTTGAATGCAAAGCTGTTCAGCAGGGAAATAGCCTGCTGGATTTCCTTCTCGGAGTTTGCCAGTTTTTTTTGCCAATCCTCAAAGGCAGCCCCGCCTTCTTCAGTCCTCCATTTCATAAGCAGTTTTTCAAGATATCCCCGAGGCGCAGGCATTGAATCCTTTAACCTGTTCCATTGGACCGCCAATGAAACACCGCAGGTGAACGGGGATATGTTTATTCCTGCAATTGCGGCAGCATCAAAGAAATCCGTAGTTTCAACACCGAACATGTTTTTACTTACAATCCGTTTGGCGGCATCCAGGGACAGCGTGGGATCTGCAAATATTAAAGGGGCAAGCGGCAACATGGGCTCCTGGGTTTCATAAGGGTTGAGTCTGATAGCCCAGCTTGTAACGCAGTTTCCGACCAAGCCAAGCTCTGTGCAGATCCTGGCTGCCGCAACTGCATTGCCGGCATGTCTCATATTGGGAAATAAGAAACTGTCGCCTCCTGAGCGAATAGCACTGCAGAGTATTACATCATAACCCATCCGCCTTAGTGCATGGCTGGTGTAAAAGGGTCTCAGCTTTCCTGAAGAATCAAATATTTCGGGGAAAAAATTACTGATGCCTGCCGGAATGTCTTTTGCGTTGACCAGTCCTGCGCCCCAGACAAGCGTCTGTTCAGACACCAAATCCGAATCCCAATAGTTCCAATCCCATATGAGATAATCTTTTGTGATCGCCCCCATCTCCTCCGGATGATGCAATATCATGTCACCCCATATGCCAGGGCGCGCACCGGCAGCCCGGATCGGCGCCGATATGTCGGAAATATGATCCATGTACAGGGCGTTTTTACCTGTGCTTTTCACCTTCTCGGAACATTTCGGGCATGTTGCGAAAACATAGGCCTCGTCTCCGCCAAGATGGAAGAACCTGATATCTCCGAACAGTTCCAGATATTCGCCTATCAGCCCCTTGAGGAATTTCCTTGTATCAGGATTTTCCGTGCAGTAACAGTCGTGGTGATTCTCCTTTTGCGATTCTCGCAAATGAGCGTATTTCCCATTCATCAGCACATATTCGCCGTGTCCAATAGTCTGCAACAGTGGAATAGGCTCCAGCCCAAGTGATCTGGAATAATCCAGGATGTCTTTGAATTCCTCCTTTGTGAAGGCTTCCGGCCAGGCGCATTCCGGACAGCTGTCCAGCCGCACCTTGTCTTCTATTTCCCACAGGATGGCGTTGTATCCGGCGTCGGCGATTTTCCTCAGCCATTTGCGGAGATAGTCTTCACGCAGGCATGAAAAGTTGAGGTCGATGTGAAAGATGCAGAGTTTCTTTGATGAATCCATTATCATATACCTTTAATTGTTTCGGTTGTTGGATTTTTCATGGTCCCTGTTCTTCCTTCTGTTTTATAATTTTATGATATAGGGCAAAATTATCCAGCATATCTGCGGCCGAAAGCGGGATGGCGTCCCCGCAAAGAATGATCATTCCTTTGCCATAGCGCCTGGACAGGATATAAGGATACGATTTATTGCCATCTGCAGGGGCGGTTGCCAGAACAGTCCAAGATCCGGCATCTTCGGGCTCGAATCCGTAAGCTGGCGTGGTGCGGCTCTTGAGACGGCTGAGCAGATTGTTCGGCTTGCTGCTCCAATCGCCTGGGGCAATGAAGTTGGTGATGCGACCAGCCAGCGGAAGCTTGCCACAACCTGCAACCTTAACCTTTAAGGAAGGATCATTGAAATATCGCTCGAGAGGAATGCCCCAATAAGAAACGAAAACAGCCAAAGCGCCATTTCTCACCGCCGGTGCCAGATGTTTTTCCCAAAAGTCGGACGGAACCGGATTCGGGCCGGCGGGATGGCGGAACCAATAGGCGTCATACTGGCCGTTGATCCCCAACAGTTTTTCTGCTGCAACAACCTGCTTTAACAGCCAGCCGCGCTGCGCAAAATCCTGGACAGCCTGCGCATCGGCACTCCCGCCTTTCCCTTTGACATCTTCCAAGCGGCCGTGCCACCATAGCACGGATCCATTTATACTGGGTACGGAGCTGAAGAACAACGAACTTGTCTCATGTTCCGGGAAAACTGCCTCCACAAAGTCTTGCCGCCCCCCGTTGTGGCGGGAAAAACACGCCTGCCAGCTTTCGTTGGGTATTGGTGTTTGACCAAGCGATGCAAACGGGATCTCCATTTCAACTTCCCACGCATCTTTTCCAACCTGACTCTTAACCTGCCATGATGGATTCCACAAATCGTCTCTTATCCCGAGACTCGAATCTCGATAGTCCTGCTGAGTTCCCTTGGGGTTGGCCACGAAATGCCACGCTTCTCCGCTGATGCTGGAGTACAGAATTAATTCCACGCTATCGTCATCAACAACGTTGTCATCCCTCTTGGATGATTTAGTCTTCAGGTCGGCGATCTTTGGGTCGTGGCAGATCCACTTTACCAGAAGCACATCCTTCGTCCAAGCAAGACTTACTGTGGCGGGATAGCTTTTTGAGCCAGCAATCGCACTGACAAGGTTCTGTGGCCTGGATGCGGATTTGGCAAAATCCGATGTTTCCGCCAACAGTGGCAAAATCAGTTTTGGAATCTCGGTTTTGTTCATCTGATATAAATCCTGCCATTGATTGAACAGCAGTCTCTCTCTCTTAAGGGCGGCGGCGGCGCGTTCCCTGGCCATATGGTTCTCGATCTTCGACAGCTGCAACTCTGCTGAGGAGAACGCGACGCCGGCTTCATTGCGTAGATTGTCCGTCAGAAAAGCAGGGGCGATACCCAACGCATTGCCAAGAATCGTCGCATGGTTCGGCATGGCCGACCACGCACGGTCCATGCTCATGAAATAGTCATACATCGGCAAAGCCGCCTCACCGAAGACGGTCTGACACCAGTCTTGCAGAATATCAGTCATCTTCAGGTCTGGTTCCCAGAGCAGCCGGGCATATAGGTAGATGGGCAGGCGTTGCTGGACGTTGAATATGTATTCTTCCGCCGGGACATATTTCGGAGAAATCAGGAGGACTTCCGGTATCATGGTGACATGTCCGAGCTTCTTGCCAGTCTTGATCGCATTGTCGATCATGCTCAGGAAGGGGGTGAAGCGGGAATTTTTCTTGAAGATGTCAAAATCATAGGCGTAATTGCCGATCGGCAGGCCGGTGGCCTTCCATTCAAGCATGGCTTTCATCGTGTCTTCATTATGCTTGCAGCCTTCCTGTCCGTAGGGATGGATGTTGCAGCGGCTATAGGAGCAGTATTCGATAAACTCTGTGTTCCGGATCTTGCATTTGGGAACGTCGCGATACTCAAAATAGGCAACGGTGGCTAATTTCAGTGAAGGGAATTCTTTTTTCAGGACATCTGTGAGCCGGTTATAAAATTCGAACCATGTGGTGGAAGGATCCGTTTTGGAGCATTTTTCACAACGGCAATAAACAGTTGTGTCGCTAGGGAATACGCTCAGGATGTCAAGATAGGGGTGTTTGCGTATGTATTCGCACAGTTTTTCAGCGACCAGCTTGTCGACTTCCGGATGGCTGAAACAGATGTTTGCATCATAACGCCTGCCTGCGACTTCCGCAAAATATTCCGGGTGTTGGGCGAAAAGCGGTTTCGGCAGGGAAATGCTGTGGGAGGACGACATCGAATAGAATCCCCTCCTCTTTTCCTTTTCAGGGGCCGCATGACGGTATGTGTTGATGAAATTGCGGGACATCCATTCCCGGAACACCTCGGAATCCGGACCGAGATAATAGTCGCCGCAAAGATGGAAACCCCGATATTGGAATCCGGGCCTATGGTTGAACTTAAGTTCAGGAAGGGACCAGCTTGTCTTGACTGGAATGAATTCACCATCAGCGCCGGGCCACAGCCAGCGCACTCCGAGTTCGCGTTGCAGGAAACTGTACACGGCATAGAGTGCGCCACGCGGCTGGTTTCCCGCCAGATAGAGGCGTCCACCCAGAGTATAAACTGCGACTTCCTCGACTCTTCCTGGACTGAGTTTCAATACGCCTGCCTGCGCCTGAACTTCCGGATTTTTAAGGTCTCCGATGATAATCACATTTGATTCGGGAGGATTTTCTCCGGAGATCACATCGAAGTCGGCTCCGGAAATCTTTTTCAGCGCAACTTGCAGTTCCTTTGCGGCATAAGTTTCCGTCTGTTCGGCTTGTGGGGACAGATATATTTTCCAGACCGTGCGGCCATCCTGGAAAAACGGTTCCGCCCCAAATGAAGTCCACTCCGCCAACAAGACGAGAATGGAGACATAAAAAATACTTTTAAGCATTTTTAATCCTCTAGTTAAAGAATTTCAAAGTTGCAAGCAGCTTGCGATCTCGCTCGACTGAGCCCGTCGAAGTCCGAGCGCAAAGGCGAATTTGTTTCTTGCGTTCGGAGAACGAAAACTACTAAGTTGCAGCCGCCGGCCGCCTAAGTCCACGTATAGGAATTTCAAAAATTGAACACCCAATATCCAACACTCAATCTCCAATTTCCATCGGAAAATCTTAACTTGGACATTGGATATTCCGTGTTGGCTATTGGATATTCAGAGTTGCGGCTCCTGCCGCCTAATTCCTCCCTTTCCCTCCGGGCCAGAACCATTCCTTCAGATCCGGACTCCAAGCCAGGGCGATGCTTGCATAGTTGTCGAAACCTCCGCGAGTATCCATCTCCGGATAGTCGGAGCCATGGAAGAACAGTATTGCTTTGGCGATATCTGGATCATCCCGCAAATCCAACACAAAGCCCGCGGTCAGACGTCCCTGCGCCCATGGCCAGTTCTTCTGTCCGAGCGTCAGCAGATCTGTGTCCCGCCATGCCCCCAAGTCGTGGGAATGCTTTACGCCAATACCGTTTGCAGGCGAATGAAACAATACATACTTATCGCCATCCACCAATACGCAGACATTTTCCCCGGATTTCTCGGTTCCTGCAAAATTCCAAGTCTTCAGGTCATTTGACCATGACAGGCTCACGCCGTTCTGCTTGTAGAAGCACCACCATTTTCCCGGCTCGTCCTTATCTTCCAATATATATGGATCTATCATGCGTCCCATGTCCCCTATCGGGACATCCGGCCCTTTTACGCGCAACATTTCCGGTTCGCTCCAAGTAATCAAATCTTTGCTGCGCATAATCCATATCCGCGACGTTTCATTTCCATATTTTTCGCCATTTGGACGCGGGTATGTCTGAAGGCATAATATCCATTCGTCTCCAAAGCGGATCACGTTCCCCGGGCTGCTGAAATTCTTGGAATTATCCTTGGGAGTGATGATGTCCGGCGCACTCCAGTTCTGCAAATCACGACTTTCGCTGTGCGCGACGCGCAGGAACACCTGACCTCCAGATTCGATTTTCGAGAGCGTGAAATACATGTGGAAGCAACCATCATGGTATAGGACGGCCGGATCGCGGTAGGCCGTCGAAGCGTCCCCCCGGAATATGACCGGAGATGACATGTCAGCCCATTTGATATTGCCGTCTGTTTTTTTCATATGATCATTCATAATTCAACGTTAAAGTTCATTATCCAACATTCAATTCCCGATTTCCTCATCTGCGAATTGCGAAATTCGCATTTATCATCAAGAAGTTAAAGACACGCTAAAGCTGTGAACTCCAACAAGATTTTCTAACTTCTGCTCCAACTGACCTCTGACCACCGATTACTGATTACTTCCCACTATAGGCCCCGGATCATGTATGCCTGCGATATCCCAGATTCGTTCGAGTTGAAAAAGGCCGTAGTGCCATCAGGGGACAGGAACGGATGGATATGGCAACCCTTGGGTGACTGCTGGTATGGACCGCATTTCGGGTTCAGCAGGAACCGGAAATTTTTCAGCGGGTCTTTCCCTTCCTCGCCAAACTCAGCCATAAAGATTCGCCCTCCCTGATCAAGCGGTGCTGAATCAGTGATAATCCGGCGTCCGGCAATGTCGGTGGCAAAGTGATAGAAATAAGACTTTATGATTATTGAAGATGGATTAGACTGTCCGGGAATATCGGGTGTAAAATTATAAAAATATTCTGATGGAAATTCCCGGCTCAGTTCGTTGCGAATGCCTCCGGACGTTTTTATGCCGACATGGCCAGCATCCACCACCGCTCTTCCTCCAATCAACTGGCCCTCTGGCGGTTGATGTGTGTGCGTACTTGTGATAGCCCAGGTGCTCCTTCCACGCCAACACTGATGCCCCTGGCAAAATTCATTGCCGTCGCGTCCCCATGGCATGGTACGAAAATTAGTTCCGTCATCTCGGATTACATGTATATCCGTTCCCTTTCCATCGGGATTGCTGATAATTTCACCCAGGGCATTTGCCGTGTAGCCATGCGATTCCTGTATAAGTATGTCATGGCTTGCTTCCGGATCCTGTGAGCGGGAGTATTGCGGATGCATATTGCTCCAGCTAGACCCATGAATCACCAGTTCCACAGTTGCCTTATCCAGATCAAAGACCATCATGCCAAATGGCGGTTTTCCGTCGCTCTGTCCGTCACCAAGGAAACCTGAAAGAGCCAGCCTTTTTCCATCTGATGAAATGGTGGACAGTGAATATATGCGGCTTGGACGGAACTTCGTACCTGGCAATGGCGCATCAACAACCATGACGGTCTCGCGGTTGCTTCCATCCAATTTAACCCGCTTCAGGATCAGGCGACCGCCGTTTAGTTTTGTTTCATTTACGAAGTAGTACATGAATTGTCCGTCAGGTGTTACGGAAGGCGCCGTCGCCCCAAGCTCTTCCGTGATTGGAATCAGCCGGCAGCCGTCCTCGATGTCGCAGACCAGGTACTGGTGTTGCTCGTCGTGCTGATTGCTGCCATGAGAGTGGGCGGAGCGGTGGAGTATAAAGCGTTTGGAATCCGGAGTGAATATCTGCGCTTCCATATATACATGTGAACTGGGAACATCATTCTCCGAGGTCAGTTGAACCACCTCGATTCCATTGGCGGAATTTTTGTCTAACAGATCAGGCCTGATTTTCATATTGTTAAATATAATCCATAGCTTATGCAAAATTTACGACATCATGAAATTCAATTCATTCCGTATACATGGCGCTTGGCCGCCATATTCCTCCGGCACCGGTGGAGTCGTAGCCGTGCACGGCGATAATGTTCTCCTTTCCCTGCATTATGAATGGCGTCACATCGAAGGCAAATGAGGATTGCCAATCATCAGGGTTTTCAAGTTTGCGCGAACAGGCGAGTTTTCCATTTATATATATGTCTCCGCAATCATCCAATGAACCGATCCTCATGAATATCTTCTTGTCAGACGGAAATACCGGAATCTTGACTTTTAAGCGATACCAGAAACGGCCGCCAACATCTTCATAACCCTGACGTTCAAAGAAGTTCCAAGTGGAAAGCGGGTGCCAGCCTTTGCTGTCATCATAGTCAACTTTCTCCCAACCTTCCAAAAGTCCTTTCTCATTATGGTCTATTTTGAACTTCCATACCTCTGGCAACGGGAACATGTTCGGAATATTTTCCGGCACACTGTCGAATGCAAACAATTCGCTGAGCCATACTTTTTTGTCTTCAAGCTCCTTGCGCCCTTTCGGTTCCGTCTCAAATGGTATCTTGACTTTGCCCATGCGCTGCATCCGAGTCAATGTTTTTGGGGAACAGGTTGCCTGCAGCTTTCTTGTATCCCATAACTGTTCATAATCCGCGAATTTCTTTTGGGAATCCTCTATTGCTTCGGGAGTTCTCGTATTTAACGCCTCGCAGTAACTCCTATATGTCTCCGCTGTGCGCGCAAACATTTCAAAAGTGTTGTAGAAAGACTCTAGCCTGGACTTTTCCACGCCCTTCACGTTTTTAACGGCTTCTTCAAGTTTTTTCCTGCCATACGCGATCAGGTCATCGGACATTGCGATCTGGGTATCGGGGAATCCCCCATATACAATACTCGGGATTTTCCTGCTGTTGGCATCAATTTTTTTCAACAGTTCAAGTACCAGCACACCTTCTTTCCCATAATATTCATTACAGTATTCCGCCAATAATTTATCCGTTTTCCGGTTGCTGTCCCACGTATATTGGGCCAGCGTCCAAAGAATGGGCCAAACCTGTTCGTTCCTTGTCATTACTTCCGCATGATAATGTTTATAACCCAGCCCCTTATAGGTCTCAGCCGCATCCAGAATATTGAGCGGCTGCGGAGTTCCATCCCACATGACGTAATCATAGTTGCGCATTTCAGCGCCCGCTTTGCGGGTGGCCTTGATATTTTCCATATAATTCCTAGTCATGGGGTAATAGGGATTGTCCTCCGGGGCATTGCTCCAACCGGTCCCACGGCAACTCACAGCAACAATATTGGGCTCAATCTTTACATCGTCAGGAGGACGGGTCAATTCATAATACGGGGCGAAAAGGCCTATCTTCTTCCCGGGCATCTGTTCATTCAGTCCTCTGGCTACACGGTTGTAGAAGGACCAGACAAGACGATCCCTGCCGTATGGCGGATTACCGGAAACCTTTGTGCAGTTTTCGCATTCGCAGATACCGGAGGTGTCTGAAAGGCCCATGGGAAAAGAGTCCGCCGCTTCATCAAGATCAGCGTTGCGTTCGCCTTTTGTCTCCTCCTGTTTCTTGAAGAACTCCACAGCGCTCTTCACGCACTGTTGGATATTTTTTTCATTTGTGAAACAGATCTGCGCATCTTTCACGCATCTTTCTTTTTTGCCGTCGCGGGTGACCATGGCAAAACGTTCAGGTTCATTTTTAATATCAACTCCATCCAAAGCGGCTTTTTTAATTCCGTGTCCGCCAGATACTGGTATGGTATTGAAATCAAACCAATGAGCGTTGTGTATGCTGCGCTGGAACATAAGGCGGTTACGGAGAAGCCAGAGATCATATTCGTAATGAATGAGCTCCCTGTATATTTTTTCGTTGGAGCAATCAAAGATGTCCTTATGGATTCCGGAAAAGTCTAAGCCGCGGCTAAGAAAGGAAGGCTCATATGACTTCTTGCGCTTATTTATCGCTATGTCTTTAAGCTTGGGAATATTTTCCCCTATTTCACCTGGGGAAAACCATCTCACACCAAGTTCCTGCAAATATTGATATACCCCGTATAAAACAGCCATATCCGTATTGCCGGTTATGGTTATCATTTCAGGTTCCAGGGTCTCCTCTATTGTGAATGCCTGCGCCGATTCCTTCCCTTTCCATTCAGATGTGTCACGGACGACAAGTTGTATGCCAATGTCCTTTTTGTGGCGGAGTTCATGACTGCGCCAGGCCAGCGGCAGTCCGGTCCCTGTAATTTTATTGAGGTATTCCTGTAGCTCCTGCGCCGCAAATTGAGTTACCCTCTCGCACTTTGCAGGCAAGTATAGCCTGCCTTGGACAACACCATCCTTGATAATATATTTTACTTGAATATTGCTATTTTTAATTTCCTTATTTTCGAGATTATTCTGTTCAGCCCTCGACTCTGGAATTGCGGTTCCCATAAGAACGCAGATGAAAGCTGCAATTAGAATTTTCTTCAAAAGACTCCCTATAGCCCGCATAAATTTCATCTTTCTGTTTTATGTTGATGCGTAAAGTTTTAAGGGACCATAACGATGTCCAATGTTTTCCCAGGCCAACCCCTCATCCATGACACATGTCCATCTGCAAATAATACATTTGCCCCACCAATATGGCGATATGCGACCCAGCATCCGGAAGAATAGGATGGATTGGTCCTGTTCAGGCTGCCTATTTCCATGGCCTGGCTAGGATCACAGTCGAGAAGCAATACTAAACTTGATGTATTTTTCAACATGGAAAGCCTCACCCCCCTGCCATTGGTGCTCCAAGTGCCGTCTGCGTAAATTGTTCGCGGAAAAACTGAATTGTTAGGCGCGTAATCGGGGTACAAATACGATTCCCCGCTCCCTGAAGGACAGCGGATAAACGATTTTAATCCCCCTTCGTTTGTCGCCGCCTTCCCTGTAAGGACGGATGGCATATAGGTTGGCATAATCTGATACCAGTAAAGCCATCCCGGTTTCGTTTTGTCCTGTATTATCGGGAAATATTCGAGATTATCGTCTGCATACATGTTCAGGGCGGTACCCCATTGTTTCAGGCGATTGGAACAGTCGGCGGTCTTCGCCCAGTCTTTCGCATTCTTCAATGCCGGCAGGAGCATCCCAGCAAGGATTGCTATTATAGCAATTACAACCAGGAGCTCAATGAGTGTGAAACGAGTGACGATTTTGAATACAGGAACATTGGAAGTAAAGACATTTCCTGTTTTATTCCGATATCTTAAATTCTTAAATCGGAAATCGGAAACGTCCATTCGTGCATGTCCACTCGGATACTTTTTCATTTTTTAAAACCCCGCCATTTACATCTGACATGAATTAATTATATAATATTGTAGCTACGCATACAATATTATTAGCTTTTAAAGTTGTAGCGATTACTTGTGATTTTGTAGCTTAACAGCTTTGACTGCCCAGTTTGATGCGGATATCTTAATTGCCATGCACACCAAGAACAATAAATTCCCGTCCTATTACAGGCCTTTGGAAAGGAGACGCGAAGTCCTGCCTCTCCCCGTTTGTGCGATAGGCTGCGGTAGCTTCATCCTGCAAAAAGATGACGGGTGGGAATCAGAAATACCGTCCCGGCAGCTTCTTGAACTTTTCTGGGGGGTGACTGGCAGCGGCACTTTTATAATCGACGGTAAGGAAAAGCTGCTCCGCCCAGGTGAAATATGTTTCTATCTGCCGGGAGAAGTCCACAGGATAAGCTATCGGCATCTGCCTTGGGAATGCATGTGGATGACAGTGGCCGGGCCTTTGGTCAATGAACTGATCAAGGTTATGGGAATAAGGCGTGAACCGCGTTTTGTCGGAGAATGCCCGCAGTCTCTTTTTGAAAAGCTTGCGATGGAGATACAGATGCCCGACCGACAGAGGGCTGCTTCCGCCCTGGCCTATGAAATCCTTGTTATTGCAACCGACCCTGCAGCTCCCGGCCGCCAGGAGCCAGTATTGGCGCATCGCTGCATAGAATGTATGATCGGAAATTTCAGTGATCCGTCTTTCAACATCAATAAGCTTGCCAAAATTTTAAATGTAAACCGCAACCATTTGAGCAGGAGTTTTTCTGAAGCCAGGGAGGTCACCCTGACCAGATACCTTCAAACCCTTCGCTTTCAGAAAGCGCTCTCCCTTCTTAGCAAGACCACTCTGCCGGTTGCCCAGATAGCCGAGGACAGCGGTTTTGCCTCAGCGTCGTATTTTGCCAGCTGCCTGCAGAAGGAAATGGGTATTTCCGCAAGCGAATTCAGGAAGGGCAAGGAACCCCGCTTCTAGCTCCATAGTTTTTCAGGATCCCTGAAAAACTTACCTGAACCATTTTGCCGGAAGATATTTCCTCTCGCTCTCCAGCATTTCCTCCATACAGTTCCTGGCGTCCGGAATGCTCACTATGACCATGCTGGCGAGAAACGCCTGAAGGAGGGTCTTGCGGCTGCATGTGACGGCAGATTCTACCGCAAGTTCATGTTCGTCCAGGATTCTCTGCACATAACCGAGAATGGGTCTTGGGAGCGGGCCGAAAGGAAGCGGCATAACGGCATTCATGTTTACTATGCAAGGCACTTCGACATAGGCGTCGTCCGTCAAGTTTGTTATGGCGCCGTTGTTTTTTACGTTAATGTAGAATTTCTTGAGTGTGCCTGTCCACATGGATTCAATGATGTCGCTCGCATGATCTGCTGAAGTGTTTTTCAGGAAGTCCGAGGTCTTCCTTTTTCCCGATGCGATGTCCTGCATGTCTTTCCGGCAGTCATCCATCCATTTGCGTCGCATTTCAATGTTCCATTTCTGTATTGTTAGGGCGTTTTCCTTGTCAACGTCATGCCCCTGGAAATATGGAAGGTATTCCTGTGTGTGCCAGGTGCATTTCGGGACATAGCCTATGACATCCGCAAGCTGGGCGGCTATCCTGTTTGTACGGGCGACTTTGCCGTCTTCCGAAGCTGCGACGTGTTCGGCCTGGCTGGCTTTTTTAAGTCCCGCCTTGATGAGCGGTGTCAAATCCCTTCCTTCGTATGTCATCTCCAGGAGCCAGTTGAAGTGATTTATGCCTCCGGAGCGAATTTTCACTTTACTGCGTAACTCATCTGTTATTTCTTCAGCGGTCTTAACTAGTCCGGCATTGACGATCAGAGTGTCGTCGAACTTTGGATTGTGCGGTCCGTCGCAGATGGCCAGGGACTTTATCTTCGGAAAATTACGCATCATCGCTATTCCCATTGCGGAAGTGGGGTTCACCCAGTTTATAACCCATGCGTCGGGGCACAGTTTTTCCACATCCTTCATTATTTCATTCTGGCGCGGGACTTCCCTGATTGTACGCATGATCCCGCCGGGGCCCACAGTATCCGCCGAACACATTGTCATTCCGTGTTTCGTGCTTATATCGGCATCATTCCCGCGGAGTTTCACGCCTTCGTTGGCAAAAGCAAGTATTACAAAGTCAGCGTTTTTAAGGACATCTTTCCTGTCAGTGCTCGCTTCGATTTTGAGGGATACCTTTTTCTCCTTAATGCAGTTTTTTGCGATCTTGGTCATCCATCCCAGTTTCTCGCTGTCACAATCCACCAGAGCCAGAGTCCCGCCGCACAGGGCCTCCTTCATTACCATGCTCCATATTGTCTGGCGTCCGAAGAATGCGCTTCCCGCTCCGATCAGAACTACTTTTGGACCTTTCATCTTCACTGTCTCTCCTTGTGATTATAGCATAATTGTGTTTGTGATTAATTTTATCATGCATATATTATAGCAGTAATATCATATGAAATACTAGAAGAACAATGTGACAGTTACTGGATTAATGTGACCGAAAAACATACATATAAACGTGGAACTTATCGTGCATCGCTGCTGACCCCGTCGGAAAAAATACCTTTCGGGGCCAGAAGCGTGGGGCATTATATTGTTCAGCCGGGTTCTTTCGAGAAGCCGGCAGTGAAGCCATTTGTCCAGATATTCTGGGGCATAAGGGGAAGCGGAGCTTTGGTGTTAGACGGGTTGGAAAGAAAGCTGGCACCAGGAAACATCGCCATATATTTTCCCGGGATGCTCCATGATGTTCATGCTCTCGACACTGAATGGGAATATCGCTGGTGGACAATGGACGGGCCGCTTGCTGTTTCAATAACAACAGGTTTTGGACTGGCGCGTTCGGATATTTACGAGTCCGGTCCAGCTCCGGTTGAAATATTTGAAGAACTTGAAAAGGCTATATCAGAAACAGGCAATCCCGCTGGTGAAAGATCTGCAAGCGCCGTGGCTTTCAAGCTTCTCTCACATGCAGCGGGAAGCCGGAGGACCGGAAACTCGCAGGATGTGCAGGTTATGGAATCCATAAACATCATCCACAAGGAATGGAACAATCCGTTGCTCGGCGTGGAGCTTCTTGCTGATAGGGTTAAGATGGACAGGTCTGTCTTCTCCCGTCGTTTCCATAAGACAATGGCGATAGCGCCTGTGAATTACATAATAAACCTGAGAGTGCAGAATGCGTTATCCCAGCTGAAATACAGCGACGAAAATATTTCAAAAATTGCAAGGAGATGCGGGTGGAGGGATCCAAACTATTTTTCCAGATGCATAAGGAAAGCGACAGGCCAATCCCCAGAGGCCTTCAGGGAATCATGATAAAACCCGTGTTCACTTGAGGGAGAGATCCCCGACAATTTTCATGACAGTACCGTCGCTCACCACCTTAAGATTTTTCCCGGGGAATTCTTCCGGCAGGCGTCTGTTCAGGATGTTTTCGACAATTGATTCAGATTCAATTATCAGGTTTTCCGGAATTCGGCTTAATGTCGCCCATCTTACTTCAATGACATATCCTTCTCCGTACTTGGAACCCAAACCTGTGGAATAGGTGGCGCCGACATCAAAAAGCCCGTCGCTTTCCGGGCTTGATGTAGTGCCATGCTTTGCTCTGACCGGATTGAGAGGAAAAAGACTGCCGTATTTCTCTTCAAGGACATCATTTGCCTCATTGAAAATCTTTCTCAGCTTCCCCTCCCATATTTCAAGTTCAGTTGCCATGGTCAAGCCTTTTTCATCATAAATGATCTAGAGTAGCGATCAATGTGCCAATTTTCACAGGTTTCTATTAATGCATATATGTTGTAACTTTATCTGCTCATTGCAAGTTTTCAACTTGTTTGGAAATCGTCAGGCTCGTTCATTAAATCCATTCCAATCCATCCATATTAAGAATTTGATTTCTGATTTAAATTCACTCAATTAAAATGGAAAAGATGGATTGCAACTGTAACTTTAGAAAGGCCGAGGCGGATAAAGAATAAAATCACTTAATTATTTTCTAAATATATTTTAGAGGTTCCATAGAATGTTTGCAAGAAATTAACAGGAAGAGGTGAAGAATGAGAAAAAGACTCGCATTGGGGATCCTGTTATTAGCGATGGGACCGTTCCTTGTGGCTCAGGAACAGCCTGCTGCTGCACCGCAGCAACCAGAGCAGATTCTGCCGAAGTTCCCGAAATCCCAGCTCGAAGAACTTGTCGCCTCCATAGCGCTGTATCCCGATGATCTTCTCGCCCAGATACTGGCGGCATCGACATATCCCCTGGACATCGTCGAGGCAGCAAGATGGAAAAAGCACAATCCCAGCCTGGATCAGGACGACATCAACACCGAACTCAAGAGCAAGAAATGGGATCCCAGCGTCAAGGGCCTTGTGTTCTTCCCGGATCTTCTCGCGAAGATGAACGACAACATGGACTGGACAAAGGATCTTGGGGATGCTTTCCTGGAGCAGCAGAAAGATGTGATGGATGCAATACAGGTAATGAGGGGGAAGGCACAGGCCGCAGGATACCTGAATTCCGACCCGAATCAGAAAGTCACTACCAACACTGAAGGCCAGACCGAAATCCAAAGCACGAACCCCGAGACGGTATATGTCCAGAACTATACGCCTTCGCAGGCATACGGCTCGAACTGGGGATGCAATGACAATAATGATTACAATGGTTATTCCGGCATAAACACCGCTCCCACATGGCCATGGGGTGGTGGTGGTGGATACGGATATTCTTGGGCTCTCGGTTACAGGTGCGGATGGAACAGGAGAGGTCTCGACTACGGCAGCAACTACCATAACGGCAGTTTCTACAAGAACAACCTCAGCGGACAGAATGTCAATAGCGAAAACAGTCAATGGACAAACACCCGTGCCAATGCAAGCTCCCTTGGCTCCAACACCCAACAGGCCTCCAGCCAACTTCAGACAGACAGTCGCACCGCCCAGAATTTCAACAAGGGAGATTCCGCAGCATCAAAGGAGCTAAAGCAGAACATTCAGGAGGGAGACAGGACTCAAGCCGCGAAATCCGCACTTGAAAATGCGGATCGTTCTCAGGTTGCAGCTCGGGCACAGAACTCGGATCGCGTACAGTCTGCGAAAACTGTCGCTCAATCCAGGCCCCAGCAGAATGTTCAACCCGCCATGAGCGCTTCGCGCAACGCCAATGTGGAACGCGCTTACAGCAACCGTGGCGCCCAAAGCCGCACAGTTAGCGCACAAAACACAAACAGGGGTGCAGCTGTCAAATCACACGCGGGAAGCGCTCCACGGGCTGCCGCAAGAGCCCCGCAAAGAAAAGCCCCTTCCGGCGCTGGTGCTAAAAGATAAATTCCGGGTCAGAAACATTTCTACCCCTAATGACAGGAATAGAATAAATAAATAATAAGGAATGAAAAAAATGTATAGAATTAAATATCTGCTGTTGTCGCTGCTCATCGCTTTTGTTGTATCCGCTTGCAACTCGGTAAAACCGGGTGTTGGTCAGACCGTGTTTAATTCAGGAGAAGAGGCATGCACGGCATTGATTTACGCCACGAAAAAGAATGACACGAAAAAACTTATGAAAATCTTCGGCCCACAGGGAAAGGATATAGTGTTCTCGGGAGATGAGAATCTGGATGCTGAAACCAGGGCCTTCTTCGCCAAAACAGCCGAAGAGAATTTTGAAATTGAGGAACTTGAGGATGGAGGCTATATAATGGAGTTCGGGGATGACGGAATCCCTTTCGCTGTCCCACTTGCAAAATATGACGGCAAATGGTTCTTCAACACTCCCGACGGACTTGAGGAGCTCATCAACAGAAGGATAGGAAGGAACGAGATCTTCACGATCAATGTCTGTGCCTCTCTCGCCAAAACCGAAGTGGAACATGCAAGGATTCGTATTGCCGTGGATGGAGTCCGTGAATACGCCATGAAGTTCATAAGCGGAAAAGAGAAGTTCAACTCCCAATACTGGAATCCCGAGACCGGTAAAAAAGAAAACCTCATCTGTTCCGATCTGGCCCTGGCAACCCTTGAACCCGGCGATGAAAAAAGACAGCCTTTTTATGGATACTTTTACAAGGTGCTTAAAGCACAGGGACCCGACGCCCCTGGAGGAAAAAAGAGTTATCTTGTGGACGGAAAACTCAAGAAAGGATTTGCCATTCTCGCATATCCGGCTAAATACGGAGATCTTGGAATCAAGTCATTCATGGTCTCCAAGAACGGAATAATCTTTGAGAAGGATCTTGGAGAAGACACAGAAAAGAAGGCTCTTGCAATAACGGAATACAATCCGGACGACACCTGGGGCCCAGTCAGGAACTGACTTCAAATAAAATTCTTCCGGTTACAGAAAAATTATCAGGGGATTTGTCATGAAATCTTGGCCTAAATATCCCGTCATCTACGAAATCAACACTTTCGTATGGCTCAATGAACTTGGCAATAAATATAAAAGACCCGTCACCCTTGCTTCCGTGCCGAAAGAGGAATGGGATTATCTTGAATCGTCCGGATTCGATGCCGTATGGTTCATGGGCGTATGGGAGAGAAGCCCGGCAGGAGTCAAGATTGCATCAGGGAACAATGGACTGATGTCCGAGTTCAGGAAAGTACTGCCGGATTTCCAGGACAATGATCTGGTCGGTTCGGCGTACTGCGTAAAGAACTATGTCGTCGACAGGAACCTGGGCGGTCCCGAAGCTCTTGCACACGCGAGGAAGATGCTCGCCAAACGCGGACTTAGACTCATACTCGACTTCGTCCCCAACCACGTCGCCCCCGACCATCCATGGGCATCCTCAAAACCTGAATATTTCGTAAGGGGCTCTGAGGAAGATATTAAAAACGATCCTTCCTCCTTCATAAGAATCGGGGGGAATGTAATCGCGCTGGGGCGCGATCCATATTTCCCCGCCTGGCCGGATGTAATCCAGCTCAATGCATTCAATATGGATTTGAGGAAGGCAATACTTGCTACTATTTCTGAAATCTCCGAGCAGTGCGACGGAATACGCTGCGACATGGCAATGCTGATGATGAACAATATATTCGAACGAACCTGGATCGGTCGGGCCGGAGAAAAGCCGTACGAAGACTACTGGTCGGCGCTCATCCCAGAGATCAAAGGCAAATTTCCGGGATTCTTGTTCATCGCAGAGGCATATTGGGAGCTCGAATGGTTTCTCCAGCAGCAGGGCTTTGATTTCTGCTACGATAAAAAGCTGTATGATCGAATGGAGCACGGAAACGCGGAAAATGTCCGTATGCATCTCCTCGCCGACATGCCATATCAGGAAAAGTTGATTCGTTTCATAGAAAACCACGACGAACCCAGGGCCGCAAGCACATTCCACCCAGGAAAGCAGAAGATGGCTGCAGTATTAGTTGCAACGCTTCCAGGCGCAAAACTCTTCTATGAGGGTCAGTTCGAAGGTAGGAAGACGAGAGTTCCCGTATTCCTCAGGCGGCGGCCGACAGAAATGGCAGATACAGACCTCCTGGATTTCTATCATAATCTTCTCGGGCAGACAGGCGACAACGTATTCCGGAACGGAAACTGGCAGCTTTGCGAAGTTCGCGGCTGGGCCGACAACATGTCTTGCGTTAACATCCTTGGATGGACATGGCAGAATGATAGAAGCCGTTATTTAGTTATTATCAATTTCAGCGATATTGCTTCACAGGGGTTGGTAAGGGTTCGTATGAATGAACTGTATGGAAAAACAATTCGTTTGTCAGATACACTCACAGGCGCCACATACGACCGGTCCGGGAATGAAATGCTGGACAACGGGCTTTGCGTAGTCCTCAATCCATGGACCTGCCATTTCTTCAAAATGGAGATACCTTGAATTGTGTTTTAAGTAAAGTATATTCTTAATAGGTTTTTCAACAATAAACTTAAGAAAGGGTATCAAAATGAAGAAGGCTATCATCGGGTTCGCACTGCTCGTGGCATGTGTTGCAATTACTGGATGTTCAAGCGTTCCCCAGTTTGCCAACACGACAGGGCAATGGAAATACCAGTTCATCGAATCAGGAAAGGATCAAGTTGAGACCGGTTCCATGAATCTTAAGCAGGATTGTTTCAAGCTTACCGGCCAAGCCAATGACGCATATGGGGAATTCGCCCTTACAGGAACGGTAGAGGGTCCGGATTTCGTAATCACCGGAACCAGGAACGACCAGAAACGCTCATTCAAGTTATCAGCCACACTTGTGGATGAAAATTCATTCACCGGGAAATATACAACTGATCAGAAGACATCCGGACAGTTGACTGGAACAAGAATCGTTCCGAAATAAATATAATATCATATCGTTTATCCATAAAAAACGATTTATGAAAAATATAGGCAGCTCATTCTGGCTCCACGACCGGTTTGTCAGGTTTTCCACTGATAAGGGAGCTTGGATTCCTCTCAAGGTAGTCTAAAAGATCTTTTGCGGACTTCAGTGTATTTTTCAGATCGATCATATCGCTTTTCAATTCAGCCCGGAGCGCATCTAGGTTTTTAACGGCTGAATTCGAGCTGTCGAGCAGATTCCTGGCTTTTTCCGATGTTTCGGCCAGCTTAGTGTTCTTCAGTTCACCGCTGGTATCATCTGCAAGCTTCCCTATGGCGTCAAGAGTCGAGTTGAAATTGTCAAAAGTCCTCTGGACGTTCTGTGTCATTTCCTCAAGGCGTTTTTTGTCCAGAATGTCCTTGACCCTGAGTATCAGCTCGTCCAGATTTGAACTGATTGACTCAACATCCTTTACAATTTTCCTGAAATCCTGTTCGTTCAGAATGTTGTTGGCCTTTTCCAGAAAGGCGTTCATCTGATCCGAGACCTTTTTTAGATCCATCTGGGCAATATTCTCGGTGGCGCGGTGAATCTCATCCATGATGTTTCCAATTGTAACCGTAGGAAGGGATGGGACATAGGGCGGATGACCTTCAGGAAGGTCGAACTCCTGAGGCGGGCACTTGTTCGGATCGAACATTGCAAGCTCCACAAACAGATTTCCAGTTATGTCCCCGTACATGAGCTGGCAGCGAAGTCCATTTTTCACATGTTCGGACATGCTCTCACTGAAAACCTCCAAGACCTGCTGGCGAGACATGTGCTTCAGTTCACTGTCTTGAATAAGCTTCCTTGAAGTCGCCTTGGCAAAAGCATCCCTGTCAAATTTCATATAGATATAAATCTGCCCCATATCCGGGCTGAGCTGCACTTTTGCAACACTTCCGATTGTGACACCTTTGATCTTGACCTTGGCACCCTTCTCAAGCCCCTGCACGGAGGCAGTCACAACGGTCATGAAATCGTATGTCTGCCGGAAATATTTGAATGTTCCCAGGGAAACAAGGCCTATAATAAGAATGATGAAGGCCACTACGGCAAAGACTCCCACCTTGTATTTATTTCCCAGATTACTCATGTTTCACCCTCTCATGTTTGAACGGTTTAAAAATCTCCTCACCCACTCGTTGGGGCTGTCTTCACGCAATTTCCTAGGGTCTCCCTCTTCGACGATTCCTTTTTTTTCCTTGTCGAGGATTATGACCCTGTCAGTAACTGAAAATATACTGTCAAGCTCATGTGTCACTATAACCATTGTACATCCGAGATTTTCCCTGAGATCAAGTATGAGCCTATCGAGTTCGGCGGAAGATATAGGATCAAGTCCCGCCGAAGGTTCATCGAAGAAAAGGATTTTAGGATCCAGCGCCAGAGCCCTGGCAAGCCCGGCCCTCTTCTTCATTCCACCGCTTATTTCAGAAGGAAGGAAAAGCTCAAACCCCTCCAAGCCGACAAGGCTGAGCTTTAGTTTCGCCACCGATGAAATCATGTCTGGTGAAAGCTCGGTGAACTCCTTCAACGGCAGCGCCACGTTCTCCTCGAGGGTCAATGAGCTGAAAAGGGCTCCGGACTGATAAAGGACGCCAAGTTTTCTTGAAAGTTCCCCTTTTACCTGCTCTGAAGAATTCACCATGCTGACACCGCTTATTATTATATCGCCTGAAATCGGCTGATCGAGTCCGATAATATGTTTCAGCAGCGTGCTTTTGCCACAGCCCGAACCTCCCAGAATTCCGAATATCTCACCCTCATAAACCGTGAAATCCAGTTTTTCCAAGACTATGAAGTCCCCGTATCCGACAGTCAGATTCCGGACCTCGAGAACTGGTTGTTTTTTAATATCAGCCATTTTATTTGTACTCACAAGTCATCAGTCATCGGTAAATCTGATCACTTCTAATTTCCTATACGTGGACTTACCCGGCTAGCTCCGGACTTTTCTCAAGACTCCCCTGCCAGTTTATCTGGCGGGAAAAGTAGATTGGGAGGCTAAGGATCATCCTTTATCCTCCCAATCTTTTCCTCCTGCGGGACAAGCCCGCAGGGGGGGCTTTAACCTCTAAAGTATGTTGGGCTAAAGCCCAACATACTTCTTTCACCTGGCAATGTGAAAGTTTCTTATTGATAAAACTGCGGATACCGCAGTCAGACCACCGATTACAGATTACCGACTTCAGCCCTTTGTAACTTTGTGCCTTTGCGTCTCTGTGCCTTCTTATTAATAATTCACCCCGAACACCCCGAGGATCTGCGGCAGGAAGAACGTAACAAAAAAGTCGGCGACTATTACTAGGAAAATACCGCTTACCACCGAAGATGTCGCCGCCTTTCCAACCCCTTTTGCATCCTTGTCGGCCTCAAAACCCCGGAAGCAGCCAACGGCTGCGATTATGATCGCGAAAATGAACCCTTTTATAAGAGTCTCACCTATGTTCCATGGGATGAGCGATTCCAGCGTCCTATTCGTGTATTCGGTTAAAGTTATATCGCTTGAGCTGACACCGATTATGACTCCTCCGGCTATTCCGCTGATATCCCCTATGAGTACAAGCATGGGAACGACAAGCGTCAGCGCGATTATTTTCGGAATTACGAGGAAGCGAGCTGGTTTGAGGCCCATGGTGTTCATGGCGTCTATTTCTTCGGATACGTTCATGGTCCCTAGTTCAGCTGCATAAGCCGAACCTGCACGACCGATGCAGATCATCGCAACCAGAAGAGGTCCCAGTTCCCTTACGATTGCAAGGCCGACAAGATCCGCAACATATATTTGAAGTCCGAACTTACCCATCTGTGCAATCCCTTGGAAACCTAGAATCAAGCCCATCAGGAAACAGATCAGCATCACGATAGGTACGCCGTCAGCACCGCTTTTATCCATGTAGAAAAGGACTTCCTTCAAATCAAGTTTCCTGGGATTCCTGATTATATAGAAAACTGCTTTAACCACTTCACCGATAAAGCCAGTCAGTCTTTTTGTGTCTTCGCAGAATTTATATACCGCATCCCCGGCCGTGACATAAACTGATTTAGGAATTTCCTTGCGGAATTCCTTAGGGGAATAGAGCCCATCGTCCGTGAATCCCAGCTTTGAAAGCCCTGCCTTCAGCGTATCGTCAGCAAGATTTAAAAATTCCACAGTGATATTGTTTTTTGAACACAGCTCCCCGCATCCTATGAGGAATGTCATCGCCGAATAATTGTTTGTCCTGATGCCTTTCAAGTCAATGGTGAACCCAGACACCTTTTCCTTTTTCAAGATTTTCTCCACCGCATTCCGAGAGGACTGCATCTCTTCAAAAGACATCTCCATTTCTGGAATGGAACTTATCTCAATCCTGTTATCTTTTACATTCAGGGATATCATTTTTTAGTCTGCGTCTTTGATTCATGGTTTTAAGTGTCAAGTTTTAAGTTTTAAGTAAGACAAATTTTCCCGGTACTGGTAAATTTTTTCCTTAAAACCTAAAACTTAAAACTCTTAGAACTGGGTTTTTCCCAAGTCCTTCGCAATCTCATCGCATATCTTTCCGAGCGCTGTTTCAACTCCCTTGGCAAAACTGTCTCCGGTGACTTTTAAAACTGGAATCCGCTCCCTGTAAACCTTCTGAAGGACAGTTTTGTCCTTCTGCAACGACCGGATTGATATTTGAATCATAAGATTGACAGAGGGCTTATTCAGATCTGCTTCCATCTGCATTATTTCAGCCTTCATGGTATAATCAAAAGGTTTTGCGGAGGTTCTGTCATCAAAGTAAAGTGTAAAATATTTCTTAACTAGCTCGGAAGGACTTCCGGCCCAACGGTTGAATTCGTCTATTTCAATCCGGTTTCCGGAAATCCTGAAGACCATCTTGTCGGAATAAGGCCTGACTGCGGTAACCTCAGAAATATTGATGCCTATTCCATACTGCTTTTCCGTTTTGCAGTCAAAGTCATAATAATTTACACCCCTGTAAGGCTCCTTTGAAAAAATACCGCATCCGCAGAGGAACAGCAAAAGCAGAATGCAGGCGAAAACATTTCTCATATAAACTCCTCTATTTTGTAAAATGTCATTCCTGTCTCATTTATGGCACCACGAAATTTTCTTCTAAGGGAAATGGTCTCATGATTTGAAAAACATCTTCAGCTTTCCCTTCCCTTTAACTTCAACCTCACCTCTATCTGTAAATTCAAAACTATCCTTAACTAAGCTATACGTGCTTTCAGAAACATTTATCCTCATAGGCAAACTATTCGTCTCCATCCGTGAAGCGGTATTAACGGCATCCCCGAAAACATCGTAGATATACTTCCTCACTCCGACAATACCCCCTATAACGCTGCCGGAATTTATACCTACCCGTATATTCCACTTATGAATTGAGTCTTCGTTCCGTTTTTTTATGAAATCAATCATTTCAATGGCGGATTTCACTATATTGAATGCATGATTGGGATTGGGCAGAGGCATACCGCAAACGCATAAATAAGCATCTCCTATTGTTTTTATCCGTTCACAATCGTTTTTCATTACGATCTCGTCGAAACCGGTAAATATGTCATTCAATTCGGAAATCAAGACACTTGGTTCCAATGAATTGGCTTTCTGGGTGAAGCCTACAATGTCCGAGAAGAAAACAGTTACATTATCGAAAAGGTGAGGTTCGCTCTTCCCAAATTCCTTCAGTTCTGTTACGACTTTTATAGGAAGAGTGTTTAAAAGCAGTTTTTCGGACTTATCTTTTTCTTCAAGTATAAGTTCATTCTGAGTTATTAAAATTCTCTTTTGCGTTTCGATTTTATCAAAAGCCTCTTTGAGCTGCTGCGTCATACTGTTGAAAGCTTGTGAAAAATCTCCCATGAAATTGACTTTGTGGTTAAAATCACCGGAAGCCACCTTCTGGGTAATCATCGTAAGGTGTCTTAAGCTTGACTGAAGAGTCTTGAACGACTGGGTGACAATCATTTTATCTTTAGGAGTGACACAGTCTAGCTCTCCCCTTGCGATGGAGTAAACAAATCCCGTACATTCATTATAATCTTTTACGAGGAGGTTCACATATTCCATCAGCTGCCGAACCTCATCATTGGGGTAATCGGGAGGAATAACTATGTCTACAAGTTTCTTGCCTTTCAGTATATTATAAATAGTTTCTGTAATCTTATCAATCGTTTCTGGCTTTGCAGTGATCATCTTGTTTTCAGTTAAGGTTCCTTGACTGTCCATAACACCTCTGGAAATAAGTTCCGTAAGTTTAAAAATATCGAGAAATGCACCGAATACAAAAACTTAAAGGAACTCTTAAATCTTGTTAACCTCAAATCTGCAAACACGGTCACCGGAGCACCAGCAATCAACTTCTTTCACTTCAAATTTCTGCCCGGTAAAAGAATATAATAGTCCGTGTATGAACCCTTCGTCATAAGTGCAAATCACTTCATCACACATGGGCAAGCCGGAACAATCAAGGTCTTCGGCTATGGCAAGGGTGAAATTTAAATTTTTTGAATCTGCTTTCTCTATCCTTAAAATACCTATCTTCAAAATTTCGAGTTTTTCTTGGAGCTCGATAATAAATCTATCAAAATCTTCTCTCTCCTTGATGACGTTTTTAAAAAACTCCTTCCCGGCCAGTTCGCCGGCCTTATAAAAAATCTCGTCTGTTTTTTCAGGACCATATTCTGAAATAAGAATATCCCTCAGCGTGAACTGCATCAACCTATAGACTGTAACATCCATAGTCATGCCTAGATTAGGTCGCCCCAGATTAATATCACCTATCATGCTCCAATCAAATTGCGGGGTGGTTCTTTCTTCTTTAAACATAAGTACCTTTAGTTATGACTATTATAATATTTCGATATTTTCGCAAAATGGCAAGTAAAAAGCTATTCCCTCTTCGCCGGAGCCTCGTTCCATTTATCCTTTGGCACCCAGACTTTTTCTGCAGGCTGGCCTTCGAAATGCGGCGACATGATCTGGACACCGTACTTATTGAACTCGTCCTGTATGTTCGCATGCAGATCCGTCATTACCCTCATAAGGCCTTCAGGTTTCTCCACGAATGCATTGATCTCGTATTCGACATAGAAGTCGCTCAGCCCTTTCTGAAGGACAAAAGGTTCGGGTTTCTTCAGCAAACCATCAGTTCTTCCGGCGGCATTCAACAGCATTGCATGTACCTGTCTCCATGGAGCGTCATAGCCGATGGTTACAGTTGAATGAGCTATGAGTCCTTCGGTTTTTGAAAGGCGGGTGAAATTCTTGGTCGTGGCTCCCATCAGCACCGAGTTCGGTATATTTATCTCTTCGTTTTTCATAGTGCGGAGCTTGGTCGAGAAGAAACCTATCTCCTGGACTTTTCCATAATATTCGCCTATCTGGACAATCTCTCCGACCTTCATCGCCCGGGAATACATGAGGACCATTCCGCCGATGACCTGTCCGACCATGCTGCTTGCGCCCAGGGAAATCAATAGTCCGAGGAATACCCCGATCCCCTTGAATGCATCCGTATTGCTTCCTGGAATATAAGGATAGGCCATGACAACTCCAAAAACCCAGATGATTCCAGTAAAGATCTTCGATGTCGGAAGCGCTGCCTCCGGGTCAAGCCAGTTGAGTACGATATTCCCTTTTGATACTCCCGTGAAGAATGACTTGGAAATCTTCACAAACCAGTGGGTGATCAGGAAAATTATAAGAACAACTAGCAGGTTGGGCAATGAATCCACAACCTTGGTCGACAATCCTGCAATGATGTCGATGATGTACCGTCCCAACATCTTCCCCCAGGGCTCGGTATATGGGAACTGGTGCAAGGCGAAAGTTACCAGCGTGTACGTTAGGAAGATCACAATTGACAAGTATATCAGTCTGTTGATGAAATTAAAGGCGTTGAGATGGATGGAATAAGAGGAGTATCCCAGTTCTTTCAGCTTCCTGTCCAACCTGTCCTCAAACCTGTCTATTTTCGGCCTGATCCACTCTTGGATCCGGCGCAAGACAATAACAAGAAACACAAAAAGCAGGATAGCCACCAAAGTGCGTCCGGCACCTATGAGATTGGTCTTAGGATCTTTCTGCTTCTTTATCAGCACAAGTACATTGTCAACATCATGGATAATCCTCTTCACAGCTGAATCCATCGTGTCCTTGGAGAACGGATCCAGATCGTCGTTTCTGAAGAGCAGCAGCAGTTCGCCGTCAAGCATGATCACTGTTCCTTCAGCGCTTAGGCGGGTGGATAGCGTATTTGCCTTCCCGGCCTTGACGAGGTCTGAGAATCTTTCCTCTATCAGTGTGACTCTCTCCTGAGGTGAACGCCCGAATGACGAAGCCCTCAGGACAACGATTATCCTGTTGAACAGTTTCACTACTGCCGGCTCCACTTCGACCTGGGCCTTGATAGTCTTTTCCACCGCCTTCTCCTTGGCCGTGATGTCCTGGGAAAAGGCGACATGGGAACCCAGCGCCGTTGCAAACGCAAAAACAAGCAACATGGTGTTTGCCCGAGTTTTTCTTATCATGCAATTCTTCATAGCTCCCACACCTTCGTCATTAATATTCATAATCTTCCGAATCTAAAGACCTGCCCTGTTTCCAGAAAGACCCCGATATGTTTTAATCATTGACCGTCTCCCAGGTGTCGTCCGGATTGAATTCGGTCATTCCGGCAGCGGTCTTTTCGGTATCGTCCCCAAGATCCTTCTCGAATATGATTCCGTTTCTGGAAACCATGAAAGACTTGATCCCGAGATCCCCGTATTTCGCCGGATATGCTAGAACAGCAAACCCTTTCTTGAGTTTTCCGTCCACAAGATAACTCTTTTTCCCTCCAGGGGCGTCGGGACCCTGCGCTTTAAGCACCTTGTAATAGTATCCATAATAAGGCTGTCTTTTTTCGTTGCCCGGTTCAAGGGCCGCCATTGCCAGGTCCGAACAGATGAGGTTTTCTTTTTTACCGGTCTCTGGATTCCAATAGAGGGCATTGGTCTTTTCCGTGGCATCCAGGAATTTCATGGCGTATTCACGTACGCCGTCTGCGGCAATACGCATCCTGGCATGTTCCACTTCTGTTTTGGCAAGAGCACTGCAGACATTGATTGTGAATATCTCGTTCCTTCCTATCCGCCTGTTGATGAGCTCGTCAAGACCGTCGGGAGTGTTGAAGAACCATTTGCCGTCATATTTGGCAAGGGGAACAGCGAAAGGGAAGCCGTCATCCCCGACTTCCATTATATAACTTTCATCCTCTGTTTTCTCAATTTTAAAATTATCCTTGGCAGTTTTTGCAAAGTAGACCCTGGTTTCAGCATCCAGATTTTCATCTCCCGAGAACACTATGCCCCTGCCCTGCGGACCGAAGATTTCCATGAGTCTTTTCGTGTCATTGTTTTTTGCGGCATCAATCAATGCCGTGCATGCTTCTTCTCCTGAATTAAATACAACCTGACCAACGCCAGGTCTGACCGAAGTGCAACCGGATACAAAAAGCGAGAAGGCAATTGCAATTATGATTTTTCTTATCTTATTCATTTTCTTCCTCCTGGTATTTTAACTTATCATTCGTTTGTTTCACAAGATTATGTTACTTTTTCCTTCAAGAACATGGCAAAGGCGTCTCGCCTGCGTTTTCAATTACAGCCGAAAGCGCTGTACCACATTCCCCTGTTTACTACCTTCTTCCAGCACCGGCACCTCCGCGTGCGGCTCCTCCGCCCTTGGGAGCGCTTCCTGCATGAGACTTAACGGCTCCACCCTTATTTGTGGTGTGCGCGCTGACTGTACGGCTTTGGGCGCCACGGTTGCTGTAAGTGCGTTCCAGATTGGCGTTGCGCGAACCGCTCATGGCTGATTGGACATTCTGCTGAGGTCTGGCCTGAGCCGCAGTTTTCGCATTCTGCGCGCGGGCCGAATTGTCCACCCTGGCTGCAACCTGGGAGCGATCCGCATTTTGAAGTGCGGATTTTGCCGCTTCAGCCCTTGCACCTTCTGGTGCTGACTGCCTGAGATCCCTGGATGCTGCTTCCGCTTTTGCTGCCTGCGCACGATCCGAATTCTCAATTGCGGATTTCGCGGCTTGAGTCCTGTCTCCCTCCTGAATGTTCTGCTTTAGCTCCTTTGATGCTGCGGAATCTCCCTTGTTGAAATTCTGGGCCGTGCGACTGTCTGTCTGAAGTTGCTTGGCGGCCTTCTGGGTGTCGGCAGTAAAGGGCCTTGAACGGGCATTGTCATGGGTCCAGGTCTTGTTTGCCGGATCTATATTCGCGTTCTGGAGGTTGTTCTTGTAGAAGCTGCCATTGTAATAATTGCTATTGTAGGCGAGACCACTGTTATTGCCCCATCCGCACCTGTAACCAAGCGCCCAGGCGGCGGCATACCCTCCCCTCCAGGGCCATGCCGGAGCGGAGTTTATGCCGGAATAACCCCAGCAATCATTATGGTCATCGTAATCCGTACCGTATACCGTCGAAGGCTGATAGTCCTGAACGTACACCGTCTCAGGATTCGTGTTTTGGATCTCCGTCTGCCCCTCCGTGTTGGTGGTGACTTTCTGGTTGGGGTCGGAGTTCAGGTATCCGGCAGCCTGCGCCTTACCCCTCATCACCTGTATCGTGTCCATCACATCTTTCGGCTGCGTCAGGAACGCATCTCCAAGGTCCTTTGTCCAGTCCATATTGTCATTCATTTTCGCAAGGAGTTCCGGAAAGAATACAAGGCCCTTGACGCTGGGATCCCACTTCTTTGCTTTAAGTTCATTATTGATATCGTCCATATTCAGGCTCGGATTGCGTTTTATGAATCTTGCCGCCTCCACTATGTCGACTGGATATGTCGATGCCGCCAGCACCTGGGCGAGAAGATCATCCGGGTACAGGGCTATGGAGGCGACCAGCTGTTCGAGCTGTGGTTTGGTAAACTGCGGCAGGTTCTGCACTTGCGCGTCCTGCTGGAGAGCGGCCGGAGCCGGTTGCTCCTGGGCTGCAAGGAACGACGCCATCGCGAATAAGATGATCAGCACGGCAGGTTTTCTTCTCACATTTCACCTCTTTTTGTTGATTTAATTGTTTTTGGAATAGCATTCCCACAAAATGAAAACTTGACTAAAAAACAAAATACAGCGTAAACTATAGTTATCGAACTGGATAAATGCAACAAGATTGGGTGGCGAGCGGATCCCTGTGCATCCAGAAAGATGCATAGAGAGGAAAAAAACAGTGTATTGAACATTTAAAATCCTTTTTTTGAGCTAACTACACGTCAACTCGCCCCCGGGCGGGTTTTGAGATTTACAAACAGTATATACACGCTTATCAGCATAATCCATAGAGGAAAGACCAAAGGGGTCCATTGCATATGTCCGCCGCTCAAGAGAAGCAGGGCAGCCAGAAAAAACCCCATAAACGACATCCAGCGCGGAAACATCCCGGCACGGAGCGACAGCGTGCATGTCAGGAACATGAAGACTCCCGCCATCCTCATAGCATACACTTGCATGATTTGATAGATCAGGGCCCTGGCGAACCTGTAGATGCCGGATTCATTAACGAGAACCGGGGCGGAACCGTAAATCATGATGACGGCCAACGCCAGCGCAGAGGATATGAACAGCATGGCAAGGAACATAAATCCGCTTCCGAGGAAGACCGTGTCAAAAAAACGGTCCTCATGGGTCACGCGGTCACGCAATACCGCCATAAACCACATGAAGGCAATCCCTGCGAACGGAACCAGACTCATGGCGAAGCTGACAGTCCTCCAGTTTTCCGGAAGCCAGTTTCCGGCCTCCCTAGGATCGTAAGGCACCGAGATTCTGACAAGCACCAGAGTTGTTATGAACAGGACTGAGAAAACAATTCCTGCTATGGCTGCGGCACGTGGCGCCTTGAGGCGTGGCCTTACCAGGTTCATTTGATCTTCCATATGCCCTCCTCGAAGTTATGTGCCGAACAGAGCGGCACCCTTTGACTAAACTACAAATTCCAAAATCCAAATCTCAAACAATCCCCAAAATCCAAACAAACTAAAATACAAGAACAGCCCTTGCGGGCTTAACTACCAACAAAAACGAATCTTAATTTGTTCGTAGCCTGCCCTCCGAAGCCTTGGCGAAGGAAGGTCAATGCCGCAAGGCATGTTCTTGTTCTTACTGATTTTGCTTGAACTTTTCTTTTTACCATTTGTTTGGAGATTGGAGGGGGTGGAACTTGGAATTATCACCAGTTACTTCTGCGTTCCAAGTCCCCGGTATAGATCTATCATCGGCTGTTGGTTCACCTGGATAACCCCCTTGCCTGGACGGTCCAAGTCAAAGATGAGCTGCATCACCAGGGCGAAAGTCAGGGCAAGCGCCAACTGAGCGGGAAAACTGCGTTTGCCAGAAATACCGAACTGGAATCCCACCACGAACATCGAGATGCATGAGGCCATGATCACCACTACCCATACAAACGGGGGAATCCGGAAATGTGCGCCGAAAGCGATGCGTCTGGTCTGCAGGCTGAAGACTTCGGTGAGCCCCTCGGAATAAAGAGCAATGATGTCGCTCGAATCCTTGGCGGCCAAAGCTTCGGCATGGGTCCAGAGCATTCCCTGAAGAGCAAGTGCACGTTCACGCAATGCACGCAGTTGATCAGGATTTCCGTACACATCTGCCATGCTTATCCGGAGTTCCACGTAGTCACGCAGCAATACCCGCGTCGCCGTCTTGTGCGGTTCGGGCACAAGGCCTGCACGCAGATAGGCCGTACGGATGGCGGTCACATCGTCGAGCATTGCCTCCCTGCTGGCGTCGAATCTACCGCCTGCCGCCCCGAATGTGAGCGCAATCACGAATGCCAGCAGTCCGAGCACGGCCCCCACTACGGTGCCGATCGCGCCCTCCTCCTCATGCTCCTCGTTTCGCCGGCGCCGTGCGCCCATCCGTTGGCCGACTTCGATCGAAAGAAGCGTAAGCACAACCATCATCAGGAAAAATGCCCAGAGAGGGAGTGTATCCAGGAAGGAACTTTTCATTTTCTGAAAAGTCCCCGCTTCGCGAGCTGAAGGTAGAATTACTTTGCATTCATCGGAACCTTTACCGGCTAATTCCTTCATGGCCTTGGCAAGCAAGGCCTGATCAACGGCGTTGCGCATCTGCGGTATTGCCTGCGAGTATCCGCGCTCCTGGGCCCAGGCCGCACCCCGTTCGAGCGTGACAATGTCTTCCTCGGTCAGCTTCATATCAACCTTGGAGATCGAGTCTGCACGATAATTCGGTTCATCCTTCAGTGCTGACGTAAGGGCTTTTTTAGTGTAGGCAAGCTGTGAATCGTCTATGTACCATTGCATGACCCTTTCACCTTGCTGAGGCGAGAAATAAACCCACGCCTGCGCTATGGCCACAAGAAATTGGACGGCGGCATCCGGATGACTTGCAATAAACTCATCTGAAATCGCGACGACCCCCAGCGCCATTGTGGAATTCAAGCTGCGAACCAATCCCTCAAGTTCAAAATGCGAAGTAGTCGGTTCCCAGACTGCAACTGCATCAATCTCCCCCCATCCCCCCCCTCCTCCTGCCATCACGAGTTTCTGGACATCAAGGATATCCATATTTACATTTTTAACATCCTTGTCAGCGTCAAGGCCGGCCGCCTGTTCCTTGAGTATGGTTTCACGGTGTGCGAAAGAACCGAAGGAGCTTGCGACAGTCTTACCTTTCAAATCCTTGATCTCCTTGACAGGCGAATTCACGGGCACCATGATGGCCGTCCTGTCATAATAGAGGCGGGATACTATTTTCCATTTTCCGCCCTTTGCAATCAGGTTGATCGCCGGCTGGTCGGCGGAGAAGGTGACATCAAGCTCGCCGGCGAGAGCGGCATCCATTTCAGGTCCCCCATAGCTGAACGGAACGAAAGTCGGGTTAAGTCCGTGCTTCTCCAATATGTCAGTCCGCTTCAGGATCTGCACAATCTGCCCCTGAGTCCCCGAAGGGATCTGCCATCCGATGCGGATCGGAACACCATTCTTATCCGAGTCAGCGCCTTGGCAGTATCCGGAGATGAACATCAGGAGAGCGAATGCGCCAACACAAGAAATTATGAAAATATTCCTGGATCTCATTTTCGCCCTTAATTATAGCATTAACTAACTTTATTTTTCGTCTCTTTTTACGTCAGGTGCTCCGGCCTGACCTTGGAGTGCGGTAACTTGTTACCGCCTTTCCTAGCGAAATTTATTTCGCGTATCTTTTGGGACGGAATAAATTCCGTCATTAAAGGCGGTGATGAATCACCGCACTTCTAAGGATTCATCCTCCTTTGGAGGCCTCATCAGGAAAGCATTAATAACAGATTTCAAAATTCGTCCAGATTACGGGCAAAGCCTGTCTTAATTCTATTTCTCTTCACCACCCACTTGTTCCTTGACGAGTTGTGCATGAAGGCGCTCGCGTTCCGTATCCAGCATTGTTTTGGCATCAATACGCCCGTAAATGTCAATCAACAGTGCGATAAAGCCGGTCCAGCCTGTCTGGTGGCTGGCCCCGAGGCCCGCGCCATTGTCACCATGGAAATACTCGTAGAAGAGGATCAGATCCTTCCAATGAGGATCTTTCTGGAATTTTTCAGTGCCGCCGTAGACCGGTCGCTTTCCACTTTCATCCCGAAGGAAAATTTTGGACAGGCGATTCGATATTTCATGAGCAACTTCGAAGAGGTTCATGTATTTGCCGGAGCCTGTCGGGCACTCGACCTTGAAGTCATCTCCGTAGTACTGGTAAAGATTCATCAGCGCACGGATGATCAGCGCATTGACCGGCATCCAGACCGGACCACGCCAGTTGGAGTTGCCACCGAACATTCCCGTATTGGATTCGGCCGGCAGGTACTGGACCTTGTATTCCTGTCCGCCAGTCCAGAATGTGAATGGATGTTCCAGATGATATTTCGAGAGGGAGCGGAGGCCGTACGGACCCAGGAACTCATTTTCGTCAAGCATATACTTGAGTACCCGTTCCAGTTTACTCTTGCTGAGTATTGACAGCAGACGACGTCCCTTATATCCGCTGTTTCCCTCCGGCATGATTTGTGCAATCACCTCCGGATGGCGTTTCTTGAACAGTAGTATGAGTTCTGTAAGCTTCGGATATTTTATAGCGGCATCTCCGGCAAATACAGTGGACGCACACAGGGGAAGCAATCCCACCATGGATCTCGCCTTCAATCGCATTGCCTGTCCATCAGGAAGCTTCAGCAGATCATAGAAGAATCCATCCTCTTCGTCCCACATCTCGTCCTTATTGTCGCCGATGCGGTCCATCGCATATGATATCCATACGAAATGCTGCAGGAACTTGAAGGCGGTCTCCTCGTAGATCGAGTCTTTTTCGCAAAGGATCAAGGCCATCTCAAGCATGCACTGGCAGTAGAACGCCATCCAGGCCGTTCCGTCCGCTTGCTCCAGAGTTCCACCAGTGGGAAGCTGGGCGCTACGATCGAAAATACCGATGTTGTCCAGTCCCAGGAAGCCCCCGGCGAAAACATTGCGGCCGGCGGGATCCTTGCGGTTGATCCACCAGTTGAAGTTCAGCATGAGGCCATGGAATGATTGTTCAAGAAAATTGATGTCGGCGCGACCCAGCCCCTGTTCGTACTTGTAAAGCCAGAGTGTCGCCCAGGCATGCACAGGTGGATTCACGTCGCTGAAGTTCCATTCGTAGGCGGGAATCTGTCCGTTCGGGTGGAAATAGAGGCTGCGCAGCATCATCAGGAGCTGCTGTTTGGCGAAGTCAAAGTCCACCAGGGAGAATGTTATCGTGTGGAAGGCCAGATCCCAGGCGGCAAACCACGGGTACTCCCATTTGTCAGGCATTGAAATCACGTCGCGATTCAGCATATGGAACCACTCCGCATTACGCGTTCCTCGGTTTTCATTTCCAAGAAGAGGGTGGCTCTTGTGCTCCAACAGCCATTGTTCAAGGTCAAAGAAGTAGTACTGCTTGCTCCAGAGCATTCCCGCCAAAGCCTGGCGGTGCACCCGTCGCTGATCCTCGGTCAAAGCTTTAGGGGTGATTCTTTCATAGAATTCATCAGCATCGGCAATTCGGCTTTTGAATATTCCGTCGAAAGTTTTGAAATTGCTTTCAGCCTTGCCTTTGGAGAGGCGGAGACGGACGGTCTTGCTTCCACCGGCAGGCACTTCAAGAACGTAATGGGCTGCTGACTTAGTTCCATTTTTGGAAGGATTCACCGCGTCGCGCTTCCCGGAAATTACATATGAGTGAAATGCATCCTTGACGTATTTGGACAAGCTTGGCGATCCCCAGAGACGTTCGTTGTTTGTCTCGTTATCGGTGAAGAGCAGTTCCGGCTTCCCATCGCAGGACATGAAATAATCGCCGAGCTGATAATGAGACGCGCGGATAACTCCGGATGATTCCTCCTTAACCATGGGTCTGGGGCCCGATTCCGTGATCCACGACCAGTCGTTTCGGAACCAGAGAGTCGGCAGGACGCGGATCTTTGCCGATTCCGGACCGCGGTTATGGACAGTAATGCGGATGAGCATGTCCTCCGGGCCTTCCTTGGCGTATTCCATGAACACGTCGAAATACCTGTTGTCGTCAAATATGCCTGTATCAAGCAATTCGTATTCCATTTCCTCACGGGAACGTCCACGGTTCTTCTCGATCAGTTCACCGTAGGGATACTCACGTTGCGGATACTTGTACAAATACTTCATGTAGGAATGCGTAGGAGTGCTGTCGAGGTAGAAATAATACTCCTTCACATCCTCTCCATGGTTCGCTTCGCTATTGGTAAGTCCGTAGAGGCGTTCCTTCAGGATGGGATCCTTCTCGTTCCAAAGGGCAAGTGCAAAGCAGAGACGCTGCTGGTCATCACTGATACCGCCGAGGCCGTCTTCTCCCCAGCGGTAGGTGCGTGAGCGCGACTGGTCATGGGTGAAGTAATTCCAGGCGTCGCCATTATCGCTGTAGTCCTCGCGGACCGTGCCCCACTGTCTTTCACTAAGATATGGCCCCCATTTCTTCCATGGAATTCCGGATTCACGGGATTCGTTAAGGCGCTTCTGCTCCACAACGTCGATAAATTTTTTTTCAGGCATGGTTATCATCCTTTCATAATAAATTGCTTATTTGATGAGATGTGGTCCCTCATAGAATTCATATTCGACGTCTAAAGATCCATAAACTGCAAAGCTCAATGAATTATATGTAAACTTTCAAAACACTCAACCCTTTGGAATTTCCTTTTTGCCTGAAAACTTGTTTATCATCTTCTGAATCACAACGTAGAATGAAGGTATGAGGATTGTTCCGAATATGCAGGAGACCAACATCCCTCCGAAGACAACTGTTCCCAGGGAACGGCGGCTGATTGCACCGGCACCGAATGCAACGACAAGAGGTGTTACTCCAAGGACGAACGCTATGGCCGTCATCATGACCGCCCTGAACCTCAGCTTGGCGGCATGCTCGGCAGCCTCGGTGACGCTCATACCCTTCTCGTGGCTTTCCTTCGCAAACTCGACGATCAGGATGGCGGTCTTACAGGCTATTCCAAAAAGGAGAACGAAACCGACCTGTGTATAGATGTTGTTGTCGAGGCCGCAGATCAGCAGGAAGACAAGCGAGCCGAAGAATGCTATCGGCACCGAGAGTATCACAGCGAAAGGTATCATCCAGCTTTCATACTGAGCCACCAGGAAAAGATAGATGAAAAGCAGGGCTATCGCAAAGATCATTGCAGCCTTGTTCCCGGCGAGCTTCTCCTGGTATGATATGTCTGTCCAGTCGTATTTCATCCCTGTAGGCAGGCTCTTGTTAGCTATCTCCTCCATCGCCTTCATGGCCTGTCCGGAACTGTATCCAGGGGCCGAATTGCCGTTGATGGTTACAGAGGGAAACAGATTGTAACGGTTGAGGTACTGGGGCCCGAAACGTGTTTCAGGTATCACAAGAGTGCTGATCGGAACCATCTCTCCCCTGTTGTTCCTGACATGCAGCCCCATGATGTCTTCAAGATCAGAGCGGTATTTCGTGTCCGCCTGCATTTCGACCTTGAAGGTCTTCCCGAACTTGTTGAAGTCGTTTATGTAGGTGTATCCGGCAAGCCCCTTGAGCACTGTGTTTATCTCATCAATCGAGACTCCCATCTTGAGCGCCTTTTCACGGTCAAAGCTTAGGAATATCCTCGGAACGTTCGCACGGAAGGTGGAGAATGCACCGGTAATCTCGGGACGCTGATTCGCCTCCAAGACAACCTGGCTCATAGCCTGGAAAAGCCTCTGTGAATCGCCATTTCCAGTCGTGTCCTGGATGACGAATGAAAATCCGCCCGAGGTGCCAAGCCCCGGTATTGCCGCTATATTGAAAGGCATGATCATTGCTCCCGGGATCTCCATGCATTTCCTGTAAAGGCTGCGGATGATGAAGTTCTGGTCAAGCTCCGGAGTCTTTCGTTTATCCCAGTCATCGAGAACTCCGATTATGAAGGCGTTATTCGAAGCGGCAGTTGATGTCAGGATGCTGTAACCTGTAGTCGCGAGCGAATGAGTTATCCCCGGGATTCCGAGCATTAAGTCGGTCGTCAGGTTTGTCATTCTTGTCGTACGCGGCAGGGAAGCCGCCTCAGGAAGCTGGATGTTCACCATGAATGCTCCCTGATCCTCGGTCGGTATGAAACCGGTCGGGAGGGACTCATAGATCTTCCAGCTGGCGAACATGAGTCCGGCATATGCGATCATAACGATAAACGATTTGCGGATCACAAGTCCGGCAACCCTTGAATAGCCTTTTGTGGTGGCATCGAACATACCGTTGAACCACCTGAAAATGAAAAAGAGTTTCTTTCCTTCCACTTCAGGCTTCAGCAAGGTGGCGCAGAGCGCGGGGCTGAGTGTCAGTGCGTTTATAGCCGATATGAGGACCGCTACGGAAATCGTCACACCGAACTGCCGGTACATTTCACCGGTTATTCCCGGAAGGAAACAGACGGGGATGAACATTGCGAGCAGGACAAGGGTGGTGGCGATGATGGGCCCGGTCACCTGATCCATCGTCTTCTTCGCCGCATCGCGAGGGGAAAGCTTCTCGGAACTCATGAGGTGGTTCACGTTTTCTATGACCAGGATTGCATCGTCAACCACGATCCCGATCGCAAGTATCAGTCCGAAAAGAGTTATGAGGTTGATCGAATATCCCATGGCGAAAAGGACAGCGAAGGTGCCGATGAGCGACACTGGAACCGCGATTGTCGGGATAAGTGTGGAGCGCCAGCACTGGAGGAACAGGAAAGTCACCAGTATCACCAGGAATACCGCTTCATATAGGGTCTTCACTACTTCTTCTATTGACGACTTGATGAATTTGGTGGTGTCGTACTGTATGCCGTAGTCGAGGTCGGGGGGGAAATTCTTTTTCAGCTCTTCAAGCCGAGTCTTGCATGCCTGCGCTATCTGGAGGCCGTTCGCCTCCGGCAGCTGGTAGACCGCAAGCAACGACGCAGGATTCTTGTTGAGGGAGCTTGAGGAATTGTAATTCTCAGCTCCGAGCTCAACACGCCCGATATCCTTGAGCTTCACGCTGTTTCCATCCGGCAGCGCCTTAACAACAATCTCCTCAAACTGCTTAACGGAATCAAGCCGCCCCTGGGTCTGGATTGTGAAGCGGAACGCCTGATCGCTCGGACAAGGAGCCTCACCAATGGCACCGGCGGAGACTTGCACATTCTGCTGTTTTACAGTGTTGATCACATCCGATGCGGTAATCCCAAGGCTTGCCATCCTGTCAGGATTCAACCATACGCGCATCGAATAGATTGCCGCTCCAAGCGTGGATGAGTCACCCACCCCGGATATCCTCATGATCTCATCCCTGATGTAGATGTTCACATAGTTGCTGAGGAATATCGGATCATAGGTGCCTTTCGGTGAATAAAGGCTGACCACAAGAAGAATGTTGCTGGATTTTTCTTTGACTATGAGCCCTTGCGCCTTCACTTCGGCAGGGAGCTTGGGTTCTGCTATGCTAACCTTGTTCTGGACGTTGACGGTGTTTATGTCTCCGCTGGTTCCAGCCGGGAACGTTACATTTATTATCGCCGAACCGTCGTCGGAACTGGTCGAAGAAATATACATCATCCCTTTTACACCGTTCACCTGCGCCTCAATCGGCTCGATGACGGTCTTGGAGACTGTCTCGGCATCCGCTCCAGGATACTGCGCGGTTATCTGGATCTGCGAGGGAGTGATGTTCGGATACTGCGCCACCGGCAGACTAAATATTGAGATGAGTCCGGCAATCATGATCACTATTGATATCACAATGGCGAAGCGTGGACGGTCTATGAAGAATTTACTTATCATTATATACCCTTATGTTTATCGCAACTTGTAAGTAGGGCAACTCTCGATGAGAGTGCCTCTTGGAAGCCGGCCTCATCGAGGCCTGGCCTACTTATTTTCTTTGCTTTCCGGTTTTTTTGCCGATTCAGGACTGTTGAAGGAATATGATTCGTCCACCAGCGGTTTGACGGGCATGCCGAGCCTTACCTTCTGCAGTCCCTCCACGACCACCCTTTCCCCTTCCTTGAGACCTTCCACCACCTGTATCGACGGCCCGCTCTTGATTCCAGTTTTTATAACGCGTTGGAGCACATTGTTGTCGGCTCCAACTACAAGGACAAATTTTCCGAGCTGGCTTTCCTGTATGGACGACTGCGGTATCAGCAGGGCCGGCTTCTGCTCCTTATCCTTAACGGCTACTTTTACATACATTCCCGGCACAAGAACCTGATCCGGGTTCGGGAAAAGCGCCTCAACCAGAATCGTGCCGGTTGAGCTGTTGACTTTATTATCCGCAAAACTCAGCTTTCCCTCCCGGGAGTATAGCGCCCCGTTCTGGAATTGGACGGTTACAACATATTCGCTCTTTGTCTCAACATTCTCCTTTCCCCGGTTGAGCCGGAGGTCGACCAGGTCGACTTCGCTTATGTTGAACTGCACCCTCATCGGGTCGAGCTTTACGACATTCGCAAGCCTCTTGCTGGACAGACCGACAAGGTTGCCTTCACTGTAGGTGTAGAACCCTATCCTGCCGTCGAACGGGGCGTTGATTGTGGTATAGCCGAGGTTCAGCTTAGCCGTTGTCAAATCCGCCTCCGCCTGCATTACGTTCGCCTTGGCTTCAGTGTGTGCCGAAATGGCATCGTCAAGATTCTTCTTTGCCGTCGCATTCTCTTCAAACAGTTTTTTCTGGCGGTTGTAGGTTATCTCCGCATTGTCGAACACGGCCTGCGCTTTCATAAGCATAGCCTGGGCGGATTCCACAAGGGCCTGATACTGATCCTTTTCAATTTGGAAAAGCAGCTGCCCTTTCGTCACAGTCGTTCCTTCCTGGAAATTTATCTTCGTAAGGAATCCCTGGACGCGCGCAACAAGATCAACTTCGTCATAAGCCTTCGCCTGGCCGATTATTTCAGTTGCCGATACTACATTTCCCATGACAGCCGGCACTACAGTGACTGACGGCGGTACCGGCACCTGTTTTTCCTTCTTGCTGCAACCTGCAGAAAATATGCACAGAAAAATGAAAATAAAAATAAATCTGGTCATTGTCACTCCTTATACTGATAGGAATTTTGATTTTCATACTGAATAAAAGATAGCGGGATGCTGTGGATAAATCAAACAAACCAAGACAAAAGGCGTAGTTTTCCCATCTCAATCCGCACAGATCAATCCATGGGAAGTATCTCGCAGTAGTTGAAACGCCAATCTCTTAGAAGCCAATTTCAAAAGTAGTCAGAATCCAGAATAAACCCGGATTTGAGTTTGAATTTCATTCTGTCCGCCGCGGCGGATGTCTTCTGACTACTGAATTCATGAAAAACTCGAGTTTTGCAATTACCTGTTGGTTCAACTAATTGTAATGTCTGATTTAAGATAACAGGATAAGTTCGAAATTCGGCAGTTGCGCGCACTTGCTATCACTTCTGAAAGCAGAGAATTATAGGAAGTATCTCCAGAGGGGTAAGACAGGGACTGAACTTGAGGCGATGGCGTAGATAAGGGCACGGCATTTGCAGAAGCTTTTAGCTTGGTTTTATCTCAAATCCCTTCTGCCGGAGGTGCCACATGTCTTTTTAATATTAATTTTTCCGGAAACGGAAAAATTATCCCAGTTGCAATGCAAAGACGGGAAAAGAGCTCACCCCCATCTTAGCGGCTGGCCGGTGGAGGATATGACGCAGTTCCATTGGAATCCATCGGGATTTATATACTGCCGTTGTTTGGTTGCAAGAGAGATCGGAAGATGGATGAATCCATTCCATAGTCCTATGATCATTCCAGTTTTACCCGCCATCGCAGCATGCACTGCACTACGGGCGTACTGGTCACAGAGGAAGCTGTCCTCGGAATTTGCCTCGACACTGCGGATGATATAGCTCGGATCGATGTATTTCATGTTGACTGGAATCTTCTGCTCTTTGAAGTAAGCCACAATCTTATCCCTCAGAAACAGGCCGATATCGCTGTGAAGCACGTTCCCTGACGCATCTTTCACTTTGACTCCGGAAAGAAGTTCCTGTCCTGCGCCTTCGGCTACTGCAATGACTGCATGTTTGCGGTTGAGTATGCGGCGCTTCAAAGTTTCCAGGAAGCCTTTCTCTCCTTCAAGGATAAGGGGGATTTCCGGAATGATGGTGAAGTTCACGTCCTGGCTTGCAATGGTGGCGCCCGCAGCGATGAAACCGGAATCACGGCCCATCAATTTTACAAGGCCGATGCCGTTCGGATAGCTTTTCGCCTCGGTATGTGCGCAGGTGAGGACATCGTGCGCCTTGTCCGCCGCCGTTGTGTAGCCAAAAGATCTTTTCACATACATGATGTCATTGTCGATTGTCTTTGGAATGCCGACGACCGCTATGCTCAGACCGCGTTTTTTCACTTCTTCGGCGATCTGCTGCGCACCGCGCTGGGTGCCGTCACCGCCAACTGTGAAAAGCATGTTGATGTTGTTTTTAACTAGGAAATCAACCATCAGCGGGATCGGCTGGTCTCCGCGCGATGAGCCGAGGATGGTGCCTCCAGTCTGATGTATGCGGTCAACCATGTCCGCATCCAGAAGTATCGGTGCTTCGCCTATGGCGGGATTTAGCCCCTGGTATCCATACCGTATCCCGAAAACCTCCTTGACCCCGTACCCGTGCTGAAGACAGAGGAATGCGGAACGTATGACATTGTTGAGTCCGGGACAGAGCCCGCCGCAGGTCACTATGGCGGCACGGACCTTGGCAGGATCGAAGAATATTTTTTCCCGGGGTCCAGCCTTCTCGAAAAGCAGTTCGGGGACAGAAGGACGGCTGATGTCGATTTCATGGTGGAACCGCACTTTTTCCGATTCGGAAACGAATCCGAAATCCGCCTCCTTCTCCGGTTTCACATTCAAATTCAGAGGCGATTTGTATTTGCACTCACCCAGATTGAAAATAGTTGTGTCTTCCATATTAATCCTATGTCCTCTCATTTAGTTATGTTTTAATTTTTTTCAAATGAAAAAAATTATCATTTAGGTGCAGTCTTTTCACTGGATACAAGCTCTATCTTCAAAGGTTTCAATGTGTCAATATGGATATCACGCTGCGGGAATGGCATGGTCATTCCAGCTTCACCAAGCCTCTTATCCATCATCTGGCGAATATCACTCGCAATCTGGCGCGTGTCAGTTCCAGGAAGAACATCTATCCAGTAGTTGAGCACGAACATAAGTGCACTGTCCCCGAAATCCTCAAACAGCACCTGTGGTGCTGGCGATTTCAGGACCAATTTGTGATCCTCTGCAATTTTCAAAAGGATTTCGATGACTTTTTCCGTGGGGCATCCATATGACACACCCACTTTCACATTGAAGCGGGCCTGTCTGTTTGAATGAGTCCAGTTTATGACTTCATTCTCAAGGAATGTACTGTTTGGAATGAATATCTCTATGCCGTTCGAATTGCGGATCAGCGAGTAACGTAGGCCAATGTCCGTTACAACGCCCAGAGTTCCACTGACATCCACTACATCCCCCACCCTCAGGGGCCTTTCAATAAGAAGGATAATACCGCTGACAAAATTCTTCAGGAGATTCTGCATCCCGAATCCGATACCGATCGCAAGGGCGCCTCCCGCAAAGGCAAAAACAGTGAGTGGTATTTTTGCGGCAACAAGACTGATAACTGCGAGGAGCATGACAAGGAAGAATTTAATCCAGCGACGTGCGAGTTCCGCAACCTGCATTTCCAGCGAAAACCGCCTCATGAAGAAACGACTGGTCAAATAAGCGATGAAACAGCATATGAAATACCCTATGAAAAGCGTTAATAGGACTTCTCCGATTTTACCTGTCGTTATACTGCGGCGTCCGACAACCTGCTGTCCGTCAACCATTATTGCATCATCCACAGAAATGATCTCGAAATTCCACAGTTTTGAGCCAAGAGAGCAGATTCCGGTGTAAACCTCCTGCATTCTGCCTGAGTAGGAGAGCGTCTTATGGTCGAAATCAAGTGACTCCTTCCATCTCACAAGCAGTCTCTCGATTTTCTCTGAAGAGTCCAAAGTCCGTCTGTACAGTTCATCCCTGTCCTTGAATGATTTTAATTTCTCATTCAAGGTCTCCACGTTGCCGGCGTCTCCGGTATTGCTCTGAAGACGGTTCTTCTCTTCAGTTACCAGGTTTGAAGTGATTTCTATCTGGCGTCTGAAGTAATCCTGTAAAAGTCTGACCCTTTCCGAATTGACTTCCAGTTTGAGGTAGGACTCCTGGAGTTTCTTGAAATCCTTGACTCCATAGGTGGCGAAACGCATTTCCCAGATGCCTTTCTCCATATTGATTCCGTCGGAAATCATCCTAAGGATTTCAATCCTCTTCGTACCTGTCTCGGACTGGGTCCCCCTGAGTTCAACCAATTTCTGCAGCTGTGCTATTTTCTCCTTGTTCCCGGCTGCGCCAAGACCTTTATTCTCACCCGTATTCTGAATGGCGAGCTTTAACTCTTCACGGGCTTGCTCCAGGGCTTTATGCTGTTTCGGATAATCAGATTCGGCAATACCGGATTCAATTTTGACATGCTCCTGTTCGATATTCAGAACCGATACAACTTTGTCCAAGTCTTCCTTTGAAAAACAGACGCTGGAACCAGCAAGGGAAAGCTGTTTCTCCAGAAAATCAAGCCGCTGCTGGTGTTCAACACTCTCCTCTTCAGCTATCTGGCGCCTTATTTCATAATTGGCGATTCTCGCAGCCGCCACATGGCTTTGTAGCTTCTGAAATTCAAGTTGCCATGAAAGTCGGGCGGTGGAATTTGTATCTCCTCCGGATTCCATTTTCTCACTTGTCTGCCGGATCTTGGTTTCATAACCTTTTAATTCATCCCTTAATTCATCCAAAAGTTTTTCCACAAGAGCTACCGATAATTTTGAAGATTCAAGTTTTGCATTGGCCGACTGGATGGAATCACGTATATTGTCTGCAAGGAGAATCGAATATGGCGGTTTTTCTTTGAAACCAGGCCATGATGAAGCTTCACGGCGTACATCATCCTGCCTCTTCCGTACAGACTCAAGCTCCTCCAAAAGTGTGATGTGATTCTGATACATGCGTATGAGCCACCGCAGCATTGTATTCTTCTCGATTACCTCGCTGGGGGTTGCTCCCAAGGGAACATTATTATTGGATGAAGCGGCAAGGGATTCCTGAAAAGTACGCTCGGCATCCGTTATTTTCTGCTTAAGCTGTTTTATGCTTTCCGCAGAAGACAGTTCAGTATTACCTAGAGATGAATCAGACTTTTTATTTTCAATTCCGGAAGACGAACTTTTCATCTGGACCTGGGCGAACGCCTGTGAATGGGCCAAAAGAAAAAACGACAGGATGAATAAATATGGAATAATATGATCGGCTTTAAAATTCATGATTTAATTACTTTTTTATTTTAACAGCACGTGAATAATCCGGACTAGGGAACATGTAGTTGAAAAATTCATCTTCTTCATTCAAGGGAAAATCAGGCGCTAATATGCTTTAGAAAGGATCAAGTTTCAAATATAAGCGTCAATTTTACCGTCTGCAACCGGAACGCCCCAAGGCTGCTATTTCAAAATAATTTTCAAATATGCAACTGCAAAGTATTGCATTTTCCGGCACTATATGATATTATATACCTTACAAGGCTATGTTATTGTATACTGGTGTTATCTTTACATGAGATTTGAACATGAAAAGCTACGTTCAGAAAGCTGGTTTCTTGCATGAAAGCCATGGCTTTGCCATTTTTCAGAATCTGTTCAAAGCTCAACAACATGATAATACCATCAACCACATGCAACTACCCAGCTTAACTTTTGTGAAGAAATGTTGTACTATAGAAATCAGCGGATAAATACATCGGCAGATAAATGCATGACAATTTTACTAAACATGAGGAAGAGTTGTAAATGAAAAAGATTACAAAAATCAAACTGGGGGTGAATATGAAAAAAATCGACTGGCATCTTCTAGTAAGGGAACTGCTTGAAGGACTGTTTCTTTCTCAGCAGGATCTAGCCGAACGCTGCAGGGTAAGCCAGCAGAGCATCTCAAACTGGAAAAATAGGACAAGGAATCCTGGGATATTTGCAAAACAGAAACTTTACGAGCTTGCCCTGAAAGAAAAAATCGATCTCAGCAAATATGAGACCGACTCTGCAAGGGATACAATCACAAAATATCTTGAAAAAAACAAAGGCAAAGAGCTTATCAGGATGTTTGAACTTTACCAGAAAATGTCACGCAGGGCCAGAATTAACCTTCTGAAATATGCGAACACGTTGGTAAAATAGGCTCATACCGCCTTTTTTCTCATGTCCGCAACGATATCTGCTGTAATTGATGTGGCGAGATCAATTTGTTCAATTGTGATTTTCTGCCCAAGCGAGAACCGTATGGAGCTCCCTAGGAATTCCGCCGGAACATGCAAAGCCTTAAGGACATGGGAAACCTGTGAAGCGCCGGAGCTGCAGGCCGATCCGGTAGACACTGAAATACCTTCAACATCAAGCCTTACAGCCAGAGCTTCGGCCTCGATCCCCAAAAAGCCTGCACTTAGCGTATTAGGAATTCTTTTTTCAGAATCACCGTTTATCCGGACATCTTTTATATTCTTCAATAGTAATGTCTGAAGCCTGTCCCGAAGCATTCTCTCCCTTATGAAATTATCCTGAAGACCCGACATTGCGACTTCGCAGGCTTTGCCAAGGCCTACAATTGCTGGAATGTTTTCTGTACCGCCACGCATTCCCCTCTCTTGAGAACCACCCCGGACAAAAGCTTCCAACTGCATCCCCCGCCGCACATAAAGGGCTCCCGACCCTTTCGGCCCATAGAATTTGTGGCCTGAAATTGAAAGCATGTCAATCCCTAGCGCTTTGACATTCAAGGGGATTTTCCCGAAAGCCTGAACTGCATCCACATGGACAGGAACTCCTTTTTCATGGGATATCCTCACAATATCACCTAGCGGTTGAATGGTTCCAATCTCATTGTTGGCCGCCATTATGCTGACAAGGTTTGTGCTTTTCCTGATTGATGATTTGAGAGCCTCGGTGTCAAGTATGCCTTCTCCATTTACAGGAAGATATGTAACTTCAGCGCCTCTGCACTCAAAATGCTGGCAGACCTTGAGAACGGCATTGTGCTCAATTGCGCTGGTTATGATATGCAGTTTCTGCTTGACAGATTCCGCCAATTTCCCGAGATACCCGTAAATAGCAAGGTTGTCCGATTCCGTGCCTCCGCTGGTGAAGATTATTTCATGGCTTGCGCAACCTAGGGCGGCGGCAACCTTCTCCCTGGCTGTGTCAATCGCAACCCTTGCTCTCTGACCGTGCATGTGCAGGCTTGAGGGGTTTCCGAACTCATCCGAAAAATAAGGGAGCATCTCCTCCAGCACTTCAGGCTTTACCGGAGTCGTCGCGTTGTAATCCAGATAAATTCTTTCCATAAATCCCAACGGTTGCAAATATGTTATTCTAAGGTAAACTAATCCGGAAATTCGAAATTTAAACACATATTTGGTTATATGAAAGAACTTATCATCGCCGGAAAAAAATTTAAAACCAGGCTTTTCCTTGGCACTGGTAAATTTTCATCTTCAAAAGAACTGCGTTCAGCCATAAAGGCCTCGAATACAGAACTTGTCACTGTGGCACTCCGCAGAATCGAACCTGGCAAACGCAAAGACAACATACTCTCCGCAATAGACAGCTCAATTACAGTTATGCTCAACACCAGCGGAGCCAGGAACGCCGAAGAGGCTGTGAGAATCGCCGATTTCGGCAAGGCCGCAGGTTATAAATGGATAAAGCTGGAGATACATCCGGACCCGCAATACCTTCTTCCGGACCCGATTGAAACACTCAAGGCCGCTGAAATTCTCGTCAAAAAAGGATTCATCGTCCTCCCATATATCAACGCCGATCCCGTCCTTGCAAAAAGACTAGAGGATGTCGGTGTCCATGCTGTCATGCCCCTCGGCTCGCCAATAGGAAGCAATCAGGGTTTGAAAACTGAAAACATGCTCAGGATCATAATAGAACAGTCGCTAGTTCCTGTCGTTATTGATGCCGGGATAGGCCTCCCCTCACACGCCGCAGCCGCCATTGAAATGGGAGCCGACGCAATACTTGTCAATACTGCAGTCGCAGCCGCCGGAAATCCGGGCCTCATGGCTGAAGCGTTTTACATGGCTGTAACTTCCGCTGAAAAGGCGATAAAAGCCGTCCCCCCGTCATCCATTGGAAAAGCTTCACCCACGTCCCCGATGGAGATTTTTTAGAGGTTTTACAAATTGAAAAGCGGAGAGTGTCGGGCTAAAGCCCAACATACTTCAGAGTTTGTAATTAGGCGGCCACCCAGTCATCCGACCATGATATCCATCATGGCTGACGGGGCAAGAGAGCCGCAACTTTTTCTTTTGACGCGAAGCGTCTTTCGGAGTGCGCTGTGTCAGCAGCGCTTTAAGATAATCCAAAGCGGCGCTTACACGTCGCACTCCAAAAGAGCGCATTCGCACTCATAGATGCAAAACTTTGAAATTCCTATACGTCAAATCAGGAAAATTCATTTACCGGCTGGCATCCGCCGGAACCCCTTCTCGGAGATTCGGTCAAAAACCGAATAGTAGTCCTTCTCAAGGTCTCCCGACGGGCAAAGAGCAAGCACTGCATCATGCGTTTCCCGCGCCCAGCGTTCAATCTTGACTAACTTCTTCTTTGCAAACATATAGCAGTTTGTATGTCCGGCCGCCATTATATCCGGTCGCCAGTCAAGAGCCAGTTGCACACTGGGAACATATCCATCTAAGAAGCGGCTGTTGTTGTAAGCGCAGAATCCCCCCGTTCCGTTCCAAATTGCAGAAGGCTGAAAGGAATCTCCCGCAAACATGACCTTACGTCCGTCTATCTCGGCCATGAAAACACAGTGCCACCACGTCTGTCCAGGCCATGGAGCCACTTTAAACGAGTATTCATTCCAAACCCACTCTCCATTTTCCGGCCAGAGTTCGAACGGATTAAGGCGCTTTGGAAGAAGCCATGGCAGAATTGTGTGTTCAGGGTCTTCCCATGGCTCAGCGACACTGGGATGAATCCAGACCTTAGCTCCATACTTATCTCGCAATTCCGGAATAGCATCGCAGTGATCAAAGTGATAATGGGAAACTGCAATTGCCGACGGGGTCACATTGAGTTCCTTGAAAAGGGATTCCAGCACTTTCATGTCCCCGGTAGTAGGATCAACGACCAAAGCCTCACCTTTTTTTGAAACTACAAGATAACCGTTAGCTCCAAACTGATATAAATGCGGGAGGTAGCGCCAGGCACCGCAGTCAAGCTTTTCTCCTTTGATGCTACGATCCGGTTCTCCGGGGCTGATCTGTCCTTTCTGCCGGTAGAATTGAATAAGCCTTCCAGACAATGCGCGCAACATATTGCGAGGATTCCTGGAGATGACAGATCCATGCGATGGACATAGCATATCTATGTCTATGCCACGCAACCGTTCGACACCTTCCCAGGCCGCCAGCGCACCAGTCCCTGTCCAATGATCCCATTCAAGATGATATGGCTCCCATATTTTGGCACCTTCATAAGCGGCGTCACCACAGCAGACAATCTGTTTGTCAAAGTGTGAAACCATGATGGAACATGCGTTTCGCCCATGGCCTGGAGTGTGAATGACACGCAGACGCAGATCATTCCAGAAAAACGATCCGAATCCGGACAGGTCATATTTGATATTGCTGATGCGTCCGTGCGGTGCGGCATAGCTGAGGGGGCATCCGCTGCCGAACCAGGGGGCACGGTGGAATGAATCCTTTTTGTCAGGTGAAAGAAATAATTCTTCGCCGGCCGGCGCATGAATCTCAAATGACCAGTCGGCTCGCTTCAGAAGGCCGTCACACTGATCATCATGGTGATGTGTAAGCAACACGTGTTCAAGACTGCTTATCCCAAGCGACGGAAGTTCATCCAACCATTTCCCGCTGCCAAAATCTATGGCTATTGCCTTGTCCCCGTTCTTTAGAACATAAACGTTGCAAATGTCATTAAATTTCCAGAATCCCGGTAACAGTTCCTCAAAAATCATTTCTGCCATCTGAAATCCCCATTTTTCATTGGATACCATATCAGGCGTGCTTTTCTTTTTTGAATATTATTTTGCCTTCATTGTATTTATGAATTAACATTGATATCAGTGATTGATAAGGCAAACCTTCCTCTACTGATTTTGCTTGAATCTTTTTCAAGTCCCTTTCTGTCATTCGGATATTTATTCGCTTTTGCTTATTCAGGCTATATCGCGCATACTCTACATATTTTTTCTTTTCTTTTTGCGTAATATCCGATACCCATTCGTCATTTTCCAATGACTCGGACAATGCTTTTTCCTCATTATCAAAATGCTTGATCTTATTCATGCTTCTCTCCTGATATAACTTTTCGTGGCTTTTCGACTTGGGATTATTGTTTTCAGAAATATCTTTTTATCATCTTCAATACATGGTACAGCATATACATAATTCTCAATCCTTACATACAATACTTTTTGACCGGGATATTTTTTAATGTTCGGATGTTTAACCCTATCTAATAAATCCCCAGATTCAATGGCCAGTTCTATCATTTCAAACGAAACACCACGCTCGGATTTTAACCATGTATTCTTATCATCATTCCAGTCAAAATATTTCATTTGTTTTGTCTGCCTTTTGTATCCACTAAATTTACTATAGGCCGCTAAAATAAATGTTCAAATGAAAAGTATTTAAGAACCAACATTATATGATAGCTTTCTTGTGATTTGAATTTTAGAAGTTAAATTTTTCGGAATGCCAGCATCCTGCTGGCATATTTTTATTGTCAAGATTGATTGAAGAAAAGAAAGATGCCGGCAAGATGCCAGCGATCCAATAATACAATTTCCTATACTATGATAGTCATTGAAAGGTTCTATAAAATGGCAAACTGGGACATCAAAAAGTTATTTTCCGAGAAAACCGCATATGAGGTGATTTCAACTGAAGGACCCATACGCGGGATAGTCTATGAAAATGAACCGTACCTTGGAAAACCAAGCAAGGTTTTCGCATATCTTGGCGTACCAGAGAATATTGACACAAAAGTTCCCGCAATGGTCTGCATACACGGTGGCGGCGGAAAGGCGTTTAAGGAATGGGTTGATCTCTGGGTTAAGCGCGGCTATGCCGCCATATCCATGGATTTCGGAGGAATGGGGCCGGACGGGAAAAGACTTGCCGATGCCGGACCGGAACAGACACATGAGGCGAAATTCACTGTCAGTCTGGGCTGGAAAGACTTGTGGACATACCACGCCATCGCCGCCATTATCCGCGCCAATAACATTTTAAGGATGGATCCGAGAATCGACGCCAGCCGCATCGCAGCCACTGGTATAAGCTGGGGAGGATATCTGACCTGTATCATTTCAGGAATAGACCACCGCCTATCCTGCGCGATTCCTGTTTACGGATGCGGGTTCCTCCAAGACAACAGCGCAGAAGAATGGATGAATATCTTCAGCAAGATGCCTGCAGAAGAAAAAAAAACATGGCATGACAAATGCGATCCTTCCGCATATCTAAAAAACACCCGGATGCCTATTATGTTCGTTGCCGGAACGAATGATTTCGCTTATCCATTAGACAGTCTGAGAAAAAGCTATTCAGCAGTTAAAGGGCCGCTGACGCTATGTGTAAGACTCGAAATGCCACACGGACACGAGGCCGGATGGGCTCCGCTTGAAATACAGGAATATACCGACAGTTTTTTCCGTAAGGCTCCGGCTCTCCCTAGAATCAGCATAATGAAAATTGACGGCAGCCATGCTTCTGCAACTTTCTTATCTGAAAGGAAAATATCCGGGGCTTATCTTCTATATACCAAGGACAAAGGACCATGGCAGACCCGAAAATGGGTGCAGATTCCGGCAGAGCTGGAGAAGGGACGAATCAGCGCTGATCTTCCGCCGGATGCCACGGTATTCTATCTTGCGCTCGAAACAGAAGACGGATTATGGATCTCAACTCCGCATGAGGAATAGGCCGTAACTTGTGTAGGAATTTCAAAGTTGGAGCACCGGCACCGTGTGGCGCGGGAAAGGGGAAAAGATTAAGACTGCCAGCAGGGTTGCTGGCGGACAGGCAAGAGCATGGAACGCCGGCACCCTTGCCGGCATCTTCTTTCATTCTTCCGCACTGGAAACACCATGTCGGCAAGGGTGTAGGCGGACAGGAAAGTCCGCCCTCCGTTATTTTGAAGCGCCATTCTATTTTGAGACTATTTAGTAAGGTGGGCGTTGCCCGCAACCCAAAATAATTCAGAATACAGGAGACAGCAGGCAGAATAATATCAAAAATAAATAAAGGACGGACGTGGCTAAAAGAAGGTCTTTTTTCAAATATTCATTGATTTCCCTATATAGCAGTCTAGATTAACCGGCTTTTTTATATTGTGGATTCCCTTGCAGGCTGGGGATCCGGTTTTAAATCATTAACTTTAACAAAAAACAGAAAACAATGTCAACAAACGAACAAAACAACGTAGCAAGCTTCATCGATCTCGACAACATGCCTTCCTCAATGGAAGAGCTCCTTAACCAGGAAATGAAAACCGATTTTATCCAAGGTTCCATCCTTAAGGGACGGATAATCGAAAAACGTGACAACGGCGTACTGGTGGACATTCAGTACAAATCTGAAGGATTCATCCCCTCAGAAGAATTCAAGAACTGGAAGGATCTAAACCCCGGCGACATCATCGACGTCTATCTCGAACAGATCGAAGACGAAAACAACATGCCAAAACTCAGCGTTTCCAAGGCTTCCTTCCAGAGGTCATGGGATAAGCTCTGCTCCGAATACAAGGAAGGCCAAGTCATCAAGGGACTTATGAAACACCGCGTCAAAGGCGGAATCATTGTCGACCTCTTCGGCATCGAAGCGTTTCTTCCCGGCTCGCAGCTTGACATTGCCCCCGTCCGCAACATGGACGACTTCATCGGCAAGGAATACGATCTCAAAATACTTAAAATCAATATCGACAGGAAAAACATCGTTGTTTCCCGCAGAGAGCTTCTCGAAGCCGACCGCGCCGACAAACGAAGCACTCTCCTTAAAGACATGGAGAAAGGCAGCGTCAGAACCGGCGTCGTCAAAAACATCACCGACTTCGGTGCGTTCATCGACCTCGGCGGACTCGACGGACTTCTCCATATCACAGACATGTCCTGGAAGCGCATATCCCATCCTTCCGAAATGCTCGAGATTGGACAGAAAATCGACGCCGTCATCCTCGACATCGACAATGTCAAGGAACGCGTCTCCCTCGGCCTCAAACAGAAAACCGAGAATCCATGGATCAAGATTGATGAAAAATATCCAGTCGGCTCAACCATCAAAGGCCGCGTAGTCAACATCATGCCTTACGGAGCATTTGTTGAAATATCGGAAGGTGTCGAAGGACTCATCCATGTTTCAGAAATGTCCTGGACCAAGCGTGTCACAAAAGCCGGCGAAATACTCAGCGTCGGAGAAGAAGTCGAAGCTGTCGTCCTTGACATCCAGAAGGACCAGAAGAAGATCTCTCTCGGACTGCGTCAGACAACACAGAACCCATGGGAAGTGCTTGCACAGAAATACCCTGCCGGCAGCAAGATCAAAGGCAAAGTCAGAAACATGACAAGCTACGGCGCATTTGTTGAAATTGAAAACGACATTGACGGAATGATCCATGTTTCCGACATGTCGTGGACAAGGAAGATCAACAATCCCAACGAGATTCTCAAAGTCGGACAGGAAGTCGAAGCCGTCATACTTGACATTGATCCTGCACAGCAGAGGATATCTCTCGGTCTCAAACAGCTTGAAAACGACCCGTGGGTCAATATCGACAGCCTGTATAAGATTGGAGACCTTGTCAAAGGCAAGATCACTAAGATCACGGCCTTCGGCGCATTTATCGAGCTCTCCAACAAGATCGACGGACTCATCCATATTTCCCAGATCAGCGAAGAGCATGTCAAACGCGTGAAAGACATCCTCGCCCTCGGTGACGAAGTCGAGGCGAGAGTCATCAAGATTGACAAGGAAGAACGCCGTATCGGACTCAGCGTCAAAGCCGCCAAGGAGAACTACTCCGAGGAGGCCCTGAAGGCCGCAGGCGAAGAAGTGACTGCAGCCCTCGGCAATGTCAAAGTCGGCGAAATGCTCGACGAAGACTCGCTCTCAGCCCTTGACAATATTCAAATCAGCATCAGAAAAGAAGATGCTGAAAGGGAAAGCAACAGAAAGTAATTTCCCACATATTCCACGTATCACTAAAAGCTCCGGGCGAAAACCCGGAGCTTTTTTATTTTAGCCTCATACGCAAACATTCTTCCTGTAAAAACATTGAATTTTTCAGGATGAAATGTTATTATGCTTTCTCCCACTTTTTATTACATCAACCACTTATGGGGCTAAAATGAATAAATATATAAATCAGCTTCTTCAGATGCAGGACCTTGAAATAGCGTTGCACGAACATAAGGCGCTCAAAGGTGAGGCGCAGGAGGCAAGCTGTTCCGAGTTGAAGAAAAACATCAACGGCCTAAAAAAACTCCTTCCACCAGAAGTCGCAGTCATCTACGAGAGAATATCAAAAAAATACAATATTTATGTCAGCCCCATGGTGAACAGCGCCTGCACGAGCTGTTTCATGAAAATACCCGTTGGCGTAGCAAATTCCGTACTCTCGACAAGCCACTGCATATCATGTCCGAACTGTGGCCGCTTCCTTTATTTTGACGAGGGTAATTTTGACAGGCCCAGCGATGAATTCCACCAGTACAAGGGTGTGGCCAGGTTCTCATCACTTGACCTGATGATACCTCAAATCAAGGCTCAGACAAAAGAGGAAGTCATATCAATAATCGGGAAACACTGCGCTGAAAAGGGTTTTGTGGAAAACGATGACACATTCGTAAAAGCACTTTTAAAACGTGAAGCCCTCATATCAACATCAGTCGGCTCGGGAATAGCGTTCCCGCACGCCAGGGGTTTTAAAGCATGCGGACTAACCCTTGCCGTTGGAACAGTCAAACCGGGAATAATAAAAGAAAACGGAGACAGCCTTTCAATTTTCTTTGTGTCGGCTGTTCCTACACAGACAAGTTTCTTCTACATTGAACTGATCTCCAAACTCGCCAATTATTTTGCCAAGGACGAGAACAGGAAGAAATTCCTCTCCTGCTCCAAACCCGAAGACATGTGGAAGATACTTGTCCAGATCGGGAAGTAAGTGCGCAATGGTCTGCAATTTTTCATTAAAATAAATTCGAAGATGAATTTATTTTAATGAAGAATTATCAGGAATTGCTCTGATTTCTACGAAGACTCCTCCATTACTATTCCTCCAGACATTTACCATACATTCTATGAATTGAATTCCCGACTTTTCGTCAGACTGCAGGATCATAAGCCTGTCAGGAGCGCATGAAGACCTAGTTTTCGACGATTTCAATGCAATATTGAACACCAGGAAAATGCTGGATAAAAACATATACGACATCCTTTATTATTCATTCACCGAAATGCTCAACAATGCCATAGACCACTCCAATTCCGAAAAATGCAGCATTTCGATTTCTCTGGACATATACAAGGTCAAATTCACCATCAAGGACACCGGAATCGGCGTGTTCAATTCCATATATAGGAAGTTTGAACTTCCGGATGAGAGTTCTGCAGTTGGTGATTTGATTAAGGGCAAGACCACAACTATGAAGGAGAGGCACAGCGGAGAGGGAATATTTTTCACTTCCAAATTGGGAGACGTTGTCTCTTTCAGATCCCATGGACTGAAAATAGTGTTCGACAATATAAGGAAGGACGTGTTCGTCCAGAAAAAAAAGTTCATCACAGGTACCGAAGTTGATTTCGAAATAAGCAGGCATTCAAAGAAAAGAATAGCCGAATGCTTCCACCAGTTCGCCCCTGAAGAATTTGACTACAAGTTCGACAGGACCAGCATTCTTGTCAAACTTTTCCAAAAAGATTATATATCCAGATCGGAGGCGAAAAGACTTGTATCCGGACTAGATAAGTTCAAGGAGGTAATCCTTGATTTCAAAGATGTGAATTCAATCGGGCAAGGATTTGCGGATGAGTTGTTCAGGGTCTTCATTTCAGCTCACCCCGAGATCAAGGTGCATGTCACTAATGCCGGGGAGCCGGTCAAAATCATGTTCAATCATGTGGTTGACAATAAAATCAAAGACAGGTTGACAATAGATTGACAATATATAGTTTCCCGGGTAGGACAATTTGATTGTCTTCCCGGGAAACTATATCAAATCACACTGGATTCGGAACGAAAGATCCTCCTCGACAGTTCTTCAGATAGTTCAGGGCATGAACCTGACCTGTCATTTCAAGATCTTGCTTGTAGATGGGATCATGCCAGCCTTCAATGTCAATCGACCCCTTGAACCCACCGATTCTCAGCTCGGAAATGATGTTGGTCCAGTTGCTGTCGCCAAAGCCGGGGGTGCGGTGGAAAGCAAACTGCTTTGCCCCATAAACCCCGTATTCACGGACAAGATCCCAGTGAATTGTGGCATCCTTGCCGTGAACATGGAAAATCCTGCTGACATATTTCTTGAGCTGCGGCATCGGATCGATGAGCTTCACCATCTGGTGGCAAGGCTCCCATTCAAGTCCGACATTCTTGGAAGGAACAGCGTCAAACATCATATCCCATACAAGGGGGATCTGTGCAATGTTCCAGTCTCCGGACTCCCAGCGTCCGCCCATGTCGCAGTTTTCAAACGCAATCCTAACGCCTTTGTCCTCTGCGCGTTTCGCAAGGGGGCCGAACACTTTCTTATATCTTGGAATGGAATCCGGAATTGATTTGCCCCTGACCCGGCCTGCGAAACCCGCAACAATGTCCGTCCCGAAAAGATGCGCATTGTCAATGAGCTTCTCCCAACCTTTGAGAGTTTTCTTATCTGTTTCCCCGGTCTCAAGTGGATTTCCAAAGATGCCAATTGAGCTTATGACAACTCCGGTACCTTCGAGCACAGCATTGACATCTTTGGCGAGCTTCTTGATATCTGTTTCACCGGTAGTCTGCCAGAACGTTAGTGAAAAACTCTCGAACCCGTGTGGAAGAATCTGCCTGATGTAGCCTGCCGTATCCTTCTGCCCAGCGCTTACGAGCGTACCAATCCTGATGTTCTCCTTCGTCAAATCCTGTTTCATGAAAAAACCTCTCTTTTTATCGTTATTTATTGACTATGACTTTCGCTTCAATATATCATCTTGAATATCCTGTCATCCCGTCAATTGAATGAACAGGCTGGAAGCCTGTTCTACATTTCAAATCTTAATCGTAATCTTCTTCCCTGTCTCCGCGCTTTTCACAGCCGCATGGACCATGGCAAGGCTTTTTATGTTATCGTGGCAGATCGTCTGCGGAGTTCCGCCGTTCTTGACACAGTCTATGAACTCGCGGATTACGCCCGCATGAGCTCCGTGAACAAGTTTTTCCCCTATTTCTACAGTGAAGTCCTTTTGGGGTCTCACAAAGCCTTCTTCACCGTTTCTAGCCTGCCCTTTAATCGAATCTCTTCCATCCCAGATGCAGGATCCCTTGGAGCCGATAGCTCTCCATTCACATTCCCAGGAAGTGTTCAGCCCTTCCGCGCACCAGCTGCCACGGTAAGAGAAGACAACGCCGTCAGTCATTTCAAAAATCGCAATTGCAGATGCACCGTGGGCATACCAGGATCCCTTAGGATTGAATTCACGGCAATAGACTGAAACCGGGTCTTTCCCGGAAATGAAACGGGCCTGGTCAAAAGAATGTATCGCCATGTCGACAAGCAGCACATGCTTCATCTGGTCACGGAATCCTCCGAAATGCGCGCCGATGTAGAAATCAGAATTCAAAGTGGTAAGCTCTCCGATATCCCCGGAAGTTATGAGATTCCTGTATGCGATTATATGGTCCACATAACGGCGGTTCTGAATAACGGCGTATATTTTCTTCATAGCATCTGCCGTTTTGACCATCTTCTGTGCGGCCTTCATGCTTTCAGCCATAGGCTTCTCGCCAAGCACATGGCAGCCTTTTTTCAGGGCGGTGATCGTAACATCAGGATGGGCATGGGGAATAGTGCAGTCAAATACGACACCAGGTTTTGTCTTTTTAAGGACAGCCATGAGATCTGTACCAGTGACGGCATTTTCCAGCTTGAATTCCTGCTTTATCCTCTCGGCGCTTTCAAGATTGATGTCAACCAGCCCGACCATCTCCACATCATTGAACCCGGCTATCGGATTCAGCCATGCCTTGCATATCCCACCACAACCGCAGAGCACAGCACTGATTTTTCCACTCATGCGAACCCCTCCATTCATTTTATTAAATAATCCTGTCATTTATTATTGTTTTATCTTATTTCAATAATATAATATTTATAATAGCAGATATGATAATTTATATTTAGGCTCATTACAAGCTTGCCAATTAAATATTAATATATTATTAATTTATCTGATATTTTGCAAATACCACTATTCATGGTTATTCTTTTTGAGGGTTTCCGTGTTGAGGAGCGCTCCGGAATCAATGTCCCAGGTTTTTATTTCAGCCGAATCACCAGCGACTTCGACAATCGCTACTTGGAGTTTCCTCTCCTCCTTCTGGAAGGAATCGGAATACCAGTCTCCTTTCGCCGTAGCGGAAAAAGTTATTCCAGCACAGTTGTAATAGACTGTTCCTTTTCCACCCTCAGCAACAGCCCCATTCTTCAGGGGCTTGCTGGCCTCAAATGCATGCGTGTGCCCGCTGAAAACCGCATCAACTTTGAATTCGTCGAACAACGGACACCATTCTTTTCTCAGCCATCCGCTTTCAGTACCGTGCGGACCTGAAGAATAAATGGGCGCATGGGTGAAAACAAAAATCCATTTTGATTTATTCTCCGAAAGGACTTTTCTTAGCCATGGAGTCTCTTCCTCCGCAATAAGTTTCTTCGGATCTCCGCCCGCATCAATGCAATTCGTGTCAAGGACTACAAAAAGACAGTCATTGCTTTTAACATAATAGCAGCGCTTTTTCAGGCTTTCAGGGCCGTTGTCAGGTATATTGAAGTGTTCAAAATATATTTTCGGGGAATTTCCAATATTTTTTCCATCTGCGGATTTGAGATAATGCTCGTGATTCCCCAGCACAGGCATAACCTTTGAAACTGCCGATATGATTTTCTCACCCTCAGCGAAAGCCTCCCACTGCTTTGGATTCAGCCCTTCATCTACGAGATCTCCGACTGGGAACCAGAAATCAGGCTTCTTTTCAGCGATCCATTTGGCCGCCTTTATCCACCTGTCGGAAGGGCCTTTAACTTGAACGTCACCTATGACAGCGAAGGATGCAGTATTCTGCTGTTGCGGAACCTGACTTTTTTCCTGAGCGAAAATATGAATGCAGATTACTGCAAGAAAGACAGAGACTACTCCTATAATTCTCTTCAATTTACACCTCTTTGTTTATTTTAGTTTTCAGCTTTTCGAACCTGAAATATTTCCATATCCAATTCGAGTTTATCTTTCTCCGAAGATGAAACTGAAATTTCAACAGGTCTCAATGGATCCGTGCGCTCTGCATCAATCTCACCTACGGCCCATGAAAGCCCGCTCCAGATCGCCTTGTCATAATTAATTTCTACCGGGATGGTTCGTCCCTCAATTTTCGCATCAATTCTCAGGATCTTTCCAAGTTCATTCCCCTTTGGTGGAGCTCCGCCACTGCTCCTGAAAGCTATGCCGTTCTTAGATTGCCGCATGACAATCCGTATCAGGCCGCCACCTTTCGGTGATATCTTCGCAGTTATCCTGTTGTGACCGGAACTTGCGAATTTCGCAGAAATCCTTCTGATCGATTCCGGAATTATGACATCTTTCTGAATTCCAAGCCCGTAGATTGATTTTGCGTATTCACCATACCCTATCACGCACATCTGTTCCGGACCTAGCGTTATGGATTTATTTTCAAGTTTCGGAGTAAATCCCGAATCATGGAAAAGTATTTTCCCGCGCGCATCGGTGCGTATTTCGCGGATATCAATCTTGACCGTCCTCATTTCCTGAGACGGATTAATGATAGTGCAAATTGCATTTTCACCGTCAGTGTTCAAATATCCGTAGGTCTCAGATTTTCCAGGTATCCCCCCAAGCAACTGCGTTCTCCCGTATTGAAGCAGCTGGAGGAACATCGATTGCACCTTTCTAAACCAGGATGCATCTTTGTCTGAAATAAGGTCAAGATTGCCATAGTAGGTGTTGAAATAGCCCCCCCTTGCAAGAGAAAGTATGAGCATTCCCCTCCAGGCCTCTTTGCCCCGGTAATAGCAGGTGCCTGTCTTACCAATCATGAATGAGCTGCTGTCAATTCTCTCAAGAGGAATTCCATTCATGTGAAAATCCTTGACCATGTGATCTGAATAGATGTCTTTTGAGCGCCAGAAATTCATGCATGGAACGTCGGCAGGACGCGGATCCCCGCAGTATATGGAATCGAAGCAGTCAAGCCACCTTGCATCTATAGATTTTTTAAAAGGAAGCGATGTGTTGGAGATTTGCCCGCCGAATCCGTTGTAGGCTATAAGCAGGACATCCGGATGCTTACTGCGGAATTCGCAGAGCGCCGAACGTAGAGCGTATTCGTTCATCAACCTGATCTCGCCGGGAAGCAAGTTCCTTTCCGCATCCGGAGTCGCCGCATCAAAGTTGGCGAAATCAAACTTGAAAAGGCGAATCCCCTTATCGGACCAATGCTCCATAGCCTTTATCAAACCTTCAAGAAAGTGCCCCTTGAAGAGACAGTAGGCATCCTTTCCCGAGCTCAGGGAATCTTTCCAGCTCTTGAAAGAATTCATTTTCGACGGACGCAAGTTATTTGTCGGGAGCCAGAGTCCTGGAAGTATGCCGTTTTGGCTGCACTTTTTCAGCCACTTGTCCGGCCCATTTTTCCAGTGGGGTTTGCGCCACTCCATGAATCCACCGTCCGGATCATACCAGAAAGCATCCATGAGATAATAATCAAGGAATACACCCTTTGCCCTAAGCCTTATCATATGATCAAGCTGTAACATCGCGAGCTCTTCGGTCAGCTCCACATTGTCCGAAAGCTCATCATATGAAGCCCAGTTTATGTAGATATATTGGATATTCATTGAGTTTACGGGTTGGAACCCTTATACCACATATTCCTCACCGAGGTGGGCATTCCTCTGAATTCATTATAGGATTTGTCTTCTATGTGTCCGTCGCCCATGACGAAATTAGCACGGTTTCCCGGATGCCCGGCCCAGTTTGCAGGGACAATATGGTCGGCAGACATGATTCCTGGATTCTGCTTCGCCCACATCCATGGAATATTAACCTGTGTGATACTTTCAGCATGTAAATAGTGTTGAACATACCAGCTGTTTGCCGGGGTGGAGGACCCAGACGAATCCTTCAGCGATTTCCCATCCCCAATCCAGTATACATAGCTGTTAAGCCTGTTAAGTTTTACCGGCGCTGCGGTCTGAGCAACATTATTATATCCGGGTGTCCAGTCTTTTCTTGCGCCGAGGGTTGCATTCAAACTGTAGTCAAAATCAGATCTGCCATCTAAGCCCCATCTTGGTTTTAATACCAGTTCCGCCTGTGGACAATGCATTGCAGTACCACCTGTGGAACCTCTTTTATAGAATGTAATCTTATCATACCAAGGGGTATTCGTGTATTCCCAGAAATTACCGTTTGTGACTTGCCCATTGCTGTGCATCGGCAAGCTTTCATTCCAGTCTCCGGCATACATCAGAGCGTCTATCCCGATTTGTTTGAGGTTGCCCTTGCACAGAGATGCCATTGCGGTGGACTTGGCCTTCTGCAGCGCAGGCAGGAGAATCGCGGCCAAAATCGCTATGATTGCTATAACTACCAACAATTCAATAAGGGTGAATTTAAATGCTTTCATCTTGCTAGTTCCTTATTATGGGTTCGGCCATCACTGTAATCCTGCGGTGACCTTCTCCTCCGTTTGTAACTTTAATATAGGCTTCCACCGCTTTTTCGGCAAGATCCTCCAAATCAATCCGGACTGTCCAGACCCCCTGCATTGGAATCGTATCGTCACATCCGACAATCAGTGGTTCTACCTTGAATTTCATCCTGTTTGCGGAAACTGCCGCCGACATGCCTGCAGCAACAGGATCATTCTCGCAGATTATCACATCTATTGAACCGGGTTTTGACATTATGAACGAAGTGATTTCATCGATGTTGCGAAAGGATTTGGAATTTACGGGACAAACTGGCCTGATCCTGTTCTCCTTCAATATATCCCTGACTGTCTGGAATTTTTTGACCTGGTATTCAGGGATGACCGACGATAGAAATGCGAATTTCCTCCTTCCGGAACTTAGGACTGCATTTGTCAACGCCTCATAGGCTTTTCTGAAATCCACCTCCACCGACGTCATATCAACATCATCAGGAAGCACACAGTTTATTCCGACTGTCGGATGCTTTGAGGCCATATCCCTTATAAGTTCCGGATCGACATTGGATATCATGAAAGTCCCCCTGGTTGAAAGAGACCTGACAAGCTTTCCATTCTTTTCCGGTGAATCGCAGAGTATTGAGCAAATACCGTATTTGTTAAGGTTGAGGGAAATCCTTTCAGTAAGCGCTCCGAAATAGGGATTGTAGAGCTTGGAGACGAGTATTGACACGATGTCCGAGGAATTACCGGCTAATGCCCTGGCCATGAGGTTCGGGGTATAGTCCATTTCCCTTGCCGCTTTCAGAACACGCTCACTCACGCTCACCCTGACGCTTGGATGCCGGTTGAGTGCCCTGCTCGCAGTCACAAGACATACACCCGCCTTTTCCGCCACATCCTTTATGGTCATAGCCATGAAAACCTCAATAGTATATACGTTATTATTTTAATTATATCCGGTATCATTTAAAATGTCAATACCATACCTATAGGATTTTTGTTTTTCATGTTCAATCCTCAGAATAAATAAGGGGGCATTATTGTATTATCTTAATTAAATCATATTGTATTATCTGATCATGGACATATTCGAAAACATCAGTGTATTTGAAATCGAGATGGGGTTCAATCTCAGACCGCACCTCCACACCCACGACAACCATGAATTCTTTTTCTGCTCCGACGGCGCTGGAACCCAGCATTTAAAAACCAAGACAATCAACATGGTTAAAAATGATTTCTTCTTTTTCCCGGAGGGGCAACAGCATATCGGAAACGGCCCGGATCGCGGCAGCTGCATAGGGCTGGTGTTGAACATTAAGGAATCCTTGCTATTGAAACTCACCGAGAATGAATATGAATTCGGTAAACTTATATCGGCATTGATAAGCAATTCCCTCTCCGGTAAAATTAAAATAAATCTTAGCGATCACGGGAAATCGGAAATTAAAAAAATATTCCATGAAATGATTCATGAAAACAAGAATCGCATGACCGGCTACAATCTTGCCACTCGATCATTATTGCAGAGTTTTCTGGTAATTATCGCACGGGAAGCAAAAATCAATTATGATAAAAAACTGAAATTGCGAGCATCTTCCGAGGATAAGATCAGGGAAGTCTGCAGGTTCATCGAGTCGAATTACATGTACCGGATAAACGTCGAGCAGATTGCGAAGTTCGCAGATCTGAGCCGAAGCCACTTCCACGCCATCTTCAATAAGACCACCGGCAAACCCCTAATCAAATATCTAAATGAAATCAGAGTCAGGCAAGCAATTGCACTTCTCCAGAAGTCGGAAATGGAACTCGAAGAGATCTCAAGTTCCTGCGGGTTCACCTCGCTAAGCCATTTCTACCTAGTGTTCCGAAAGGAAACCGGAAAAAAGCCAGGCGATTTCAGCAGGCATGAAAAAATCAGTGACGGATTGAGTAACCGTTAAGTTGGATATTCACATCCCCTGCCGGCTTGTCCGGCAGGAAATAAAGATTTGACTAGCTATTTCGTCTGGCTTTCCCGTCACCCCCTCTTCGCATCCGGCGTCTTAACAGCGCCGGATGCGAAGAGGGGGATGTTTTTTCCTTTGTTAGCCTAATCAATCTCCTGCTCCTGCGCCGGTCAAGCCGGCAGGCGATTTAACACTTGCTTAACGGTTACTGGACTGAAAATTTACGACGGGTTTTTTGGACAATAGCGTTAAAAGGGAATATGTTATCTGTTTGTTTAATGTAACACAGGCATCTTGCCTGTAGGTTTCAATTCAAATTCTTAAGAAAGGTTTCCTATAATGACGATGAAATTGGCGTCGGTGTTTTCGGACAATATGGTTTTTCAGCATGACATAAAGCTACCTGTCTGGGGATGGTCGGAACCAGGCGACACGGTTACAGTTGAATTTGCGGGCAAGAAAAAAGCGGCAGTTGCTAAAAAAGACGGCAAATGGTCTGTAATACTCAATCCTATGAAAATCTCCAACGAGCCCGGAATCTTGACTGTCTCTTCTAAAATCTCCAAATCATCAAAACTCCAAATCAAAAATATCCTCGTCGGCGAAGTCTGGGTCTGTTCAGGCCAGTCAAATATGGAATGGGCCCTGATGAACTCCCGGAATTCGGCCGAAGAAATGGCGGCGGCGAACTACCCGAACATCCGACTGTTCACAATTCCAAGAACCGCAGACATCAATCCAAAGCAAGATGTCAATGGTTCGTGGTGCTGCTGCTCTCCAGATACGGTGCAGGGATTTTCAGCAGTCGCCTATTTCTTCGGCCGCGAAATCCATCGCAAGACAGGTGTTCCTGTCGGATTGATTAATACTTCTTGGGGAGGCACTATTGCCGAAGCCTGGACCAGTCGCGAAGCGATGGCATCAGATCCTTTCTTCAAGAAAGTTCTCAGTGAATACGAGTTTGAACTGAACAACCCGGATGATGCAGTGAAGGGAATTCATGCCAAGCAGAAAGAATGGGCGGACAAATTCGGCAATAAGGACACTAAAAATGAAGGTGAATCAAAAGGCTGGCACAAGCCGGATGCGAATATCGCAAAATGGAAGGAAATGGAGCTCCCCACAACCTGGCAGGGCGCCGGTCATGTGCACAGCGGAATATTCTGGTTCCGCCGCGAAGTCGATGTTCCTGCAAACTGGGCTGGAAAAGACCTGACTCTGTCCATCGGTCCGACCGATAAATCTGATGTGACTTATTTCAATGGAGTCCAAGTCGGAAGCATTACCATGGAGCAACGCCCCGATGCATGGTCCACCCCGAGAATTTACACCGTACCTGGAAAGCTTGTAAAGACGGGCCGTAACGTCATCGCAGTCCGCGTTTACAGCAATATCTACGCAGGAGGATTCATTGGGACTCCAGTTCAGATGCAACTTGTTCCGGTTGCAGGCAAAAAAGAAACACCAATTCCGCTTTCAGGCGCATGGAAATATGAACTTGAGGCCAATTTCGGACTTGTCCCAAATCCGCCACCGCCACCGCGCGGGCAGGGCAACGCAAATTCCCCATACATGCTTTTCAACAACATGATCAAACCTATCCTTTCTTACGGAATACGCGGGGCGATCTGGTATCAGGGTGAATCCAATGCCGACAAGGCGAAGCAGTACAGAAAACTTTTCCCTCTCATGATCAACAGTTGGAGAAAAGCGTGGAAGCAAGGGAATTTCCCGTTCTATTTCGTACAGCTTGCAAATTATAATCCGACCAGGCATCAACCGGAAGAAAGCACCTGGGGCGAGCTCCGTGAGGCCCAAACAATGACACTCTCACTTCCGAACACCGGAATGGCAGTCACTATTGATATTGGAGAAGCGAAAGACATCCATCCCCGCAACAAGCAGGATGTCGGTTTGCGGCTGGCACTGCCGGCGCTCACAAAACTGCACGGGTTCAAAAACCTTGTCTATTCCGGCCCTCTTTACAAGGCAATGAAAATTGAGAAGAAACATATCCGGATTTCCTTTGATCATCTAGGTGGCGGACTCGTCGTACACGGCAAAAAACTTGAAGGTTTTTCCATTGCCGGCAAAGACAAGAAGTTTGTCTGGGCAGATGCAAGGATTGAAGGAAATACAGTTGTTGTGTCCAGTCAGCAGGTTTCAAAACCGGCGGCAGTACGTTACGCCTGGGCGGAAAATCCGACATGCAACCTTTTCAATTCATCCGATCTTCCGGCATCACCGTTCCGCACCGACAACTGGCCCGGGATAACACAGTAATGTGAAAATCAAATGGATTCCACCAAATACCCAATAAACGCGTTACACAGACTGGCACGGAATTTTTCTAAGTAACACAGGCTTAAGCCTGTAGTTCTAAGGGAGAAAAGGGGGAAATTGCAGGCTGAAGCCTGCATTACTTATGAAAATAACGATTAAAGTAAATATTTAAGTAACCGTTACGCTGGGTGCCTGCTGCTAGACAAGCTGACAATGAGAATTAGCTCCCCCGTGGGTTTATCCCACGGGAAGCGAAGATTGGGAGGCTAACAACTACACCGTTAGCTCCATAATCTTCTTCTCCTGCCAGATAAACTGGCAGGGGGAATTAATAAATATTTCAAACTATTACAAAAATGCAAAGGAGGAGACTGATGCGTTCACTCTATTTTTTGATTATGGCATTGTTCTGGTCCATTTCCCTGCCGGCTGCCACCTATTACTTGGACAGCGAGAATGGCCTGGATTCCCGGGCCGGCACATCGGAGGCCACTGCCTGGCAAACCCTTGGCAAGGTCAACGGCTATGATTTTGTGGCCGGTGATATTATAAGATTCAAATGCGGCTGCGCCTGGATCGGCGTGCTGAGTATCAGCAGTTCGGGTGCAAGCGGCAATCCCATCACCTATACCTCGTATGGTTCGGGCAACAAGCCGGTCATCAATCATTCATCCAATGATGCGATCGTAAAAGTATCAGGGAGTCATGTGGTGGTGGATGGATTAAAGCTCAACGGGGCTGTCAGTACCTGGGCCGGCGTCCAAACGACCAAAGAGAGTTCCTACAGCGTTCTAAGGAACCTGGAGATCACGAATACGGCCGAAGGCGTCTGGATCGGCGGCAGCCATCATCTGGTCACCTCCAACCATATTCACGATTTACATATGTGGCATAATGATCCGGGCGGCGACGACGACTCCGGCGCGCGCGCCATCACCTTCACCAATGCTACGGACATCGAAGTCTCGTATAACCGGATCATCAATTGCACCGCACCCTCGTACGATTACGGGCATGACGGCGGGGCCTTTGAGCTTTGGCAGGGCTCGACCCGGGTAAAAATCCACCACAATTACGTGGAGAAATGCGCCGGCGCACTGGAAGCCGGCGGCACCGGTGAGACGGTGAGCGACTATTCGATCTACTATAATGTATTCGTCAACGCCAATATCGGGTACGGGAATTGGCTGGCAGTCCATGTCGGTGATAAATTCAGCATCAACCCCGTCAATTTTTCGGTGAACAACAACACGTTCGTCAATTCGGGCGCCACCTGGGGAGCAGGCTCATACCTGACCATGAAAAACAATGTCTATTATAATTCTTCCGGCGGCGGAACACAGAGCAATAATTACAGCGGCGATCCCTTGTTCGTCAACCTGGGCGGCGGTGATTACCATCTTAAATTCGGCAGCCCGGCCATCGATGCGGGCGTGAATCTGGGCTATACCGTGGATTATGACGGGGTTTCCGTACCGCAAGGGAGCCTGCCCGATATCGGCGCGTATGAATATGTCTCGGGCGGCGTGCAGAGGGTAGCAACACAGATCATTTCACCCACCGGGGAACCTGTAGCGGTTCCGCATCGGTGACCTTATCGACTTCTACCAGCAGCGCCACCATTTATTACACCTCCTACGGAGGCTATTATGCAATGGAGCTTTTTTCAGCCCTCGCAGAGGGCGAAATGTTGTAGCCCCATGCGCCAGCCACGGCGTAGGCTTTGCGAAGACGGGCAAGCGTGGG
>CAZION010000009.1:0-79143 GCA_964540865.1 uncultured Victivallis sp. | reverse complement strand
CGTGATAAATATATGAAAATAATTTCTCTTGCGCCGGAGGTGATATGATTAAGTTTGCGATTAAAAAGGGCGATATTGTAGAAGCGATATCCGGCAAATGGAAAGGGGAGCAGGGTAAAGTTATCGCTGTTCTTATAAAAAAACAGAGAGTAGTGCTTGAGATGACTGGCCTTTCTCCTGAAAAACTTCAGGAAGTCGGTAGACGTACCGTAAAGAAAACTCCGGAAAATCCTAAGGGCGGACTTATAGAAAGAGCTGTTTCTATCCATATTTCCAGCGTAAAGCTCAAAGTTAAGGGCGAGAAAGAAATAAAAAAAGATGAAACCAGGAAGGCATCATAAGGGGTAAATAAAATGCCGAATGTACGTGATACATATAGACAGATAGTGGCTCCGGCTTTAAAGAAAAAGCGCGGTTATAAAAATGACCTTGAAGTTCCAAGACTTCGCAAAATTGTTCTATCTTCAGGAATTGGAACAAAAATGGAAAAAGATGCTTTTACTGAAGCCAAGGAACACTTTTCCATGATTACAGGACAGCAGTGCGTTGTCAAGAACTCCAAGAAAAACATTGCGAATTTCAAGCTCCGCAGTGGCATGCCAGTTGGGATCATGGTGACTCTCCGAGGACAGAGGATGTATGATTTCCTTGACAGGCTCACACATAATGTACTTCCAAGAGTCAGAGACTTCAGAGGGATACCTAAGACAGGTTTTGATGGATCTGGAAACTATAACTTCGGATTGAACGACATCACTGTTTTCCCTGAGGTTGACCTTGACAAAGTTAAAAGACAGATCGGACTCAATATTACAATTGTCACATCCGCAAAGACAAATGAGGAGGCATTAGACCTTCTTCAGATGCTTGATATGCCTTTTGCCTCATAATTAAAATAAACGGGAGATATTGCAATAATGGCTAAGAAAAGTCAAATAGCAGAAGTTAAGAGAAAACCAAAATTCAGTACTAGAGCCTATCACCGCTGCGGGCGTTGCGGAAGAAGACGCGCATTCATCGGAAAATTCAAAGTTTGCCGCATATGTTTCAGGGAGCTCGCCTTATCTGGGCAGATTCCCGGTGTAACCAAGGCCAGCTGGTAAGGGAGAAAAATAAAATGAGCATGCAAGACAATATTTCAGATATGATTTCACAGGTTAAAAATGCCGGAATCGCTTCAATTAAACAAATTTCCATTCCTAATTCCAAGATGAAAGCTTCTATCGCGGCAGTACTAAAAGAGGAAGGATATATCATTGATTATAGCATTGAAGGAAGTGGAGCTGTAAAAAACCTTTTAATAAAGCTTAAATATCACAATAAGAAGCCTGTAATAGATGGTATCAAACGAGTAAGCAAGCCATCGTGCAGAATCTATTGCGCCAGCGCGGATATTCCTAAAATCAGAAATGGGCTTGGAATTGTAATACTTTCGACCCCCAGTGGAATTATCAGCGGGAAAAAGGCCGCTGACCTCAATGTCGGCGGAGAAATTCTCTGTTACGTTTGGTAAATAATAATAAATGTGAGGATAATTTAATGTCTCGTATAGGTAAAAAACCATTGCCTCTGCCCCAGGGAGTCAAAGCATCCACCGGAACCGGGGATATCACTATTGAGGGCTCTAAAGGAAAGCTGTCCTTGGCTTTACCGCCGATGACCAGCGTTAAAATTGAAAACGGCATCGTCCAAGTCAACAGAGCTGATGATTCGAGGACTGCGCGCACAATGCACGGACTCGCCAGAAGCCTTATTTCTGGGATGATTGTCGGAGTTACAGAAGGTTACAAGAAAGATCTCGAAATAGTCGGAGTAGGTTACAAGGCACAGCTTGCAGGGCAAAAGCTGACTCTCAATCTCGGCTATTCACATCCTATCATATATGATGTGCCCGAGGGAATAAAACTTACCGTTACGGATAACAATACAAAGATTAATGTCTCTGGTATTGACAAACAGCTTGTGGGTCAGGCCGCCGCAACAATCAGACGATTCAAAAAGCCTGAACCCTACAAGGGTAAAGGTGTACGTTATGCAAATGAACATATAACAATTAAAGAAGGCAAAACTGTTGCCTGATTTTTCTGGAGATTAAAGAAATGTCTAAGTATAAAACAAAAAAAGAACAGCTTGTCAGGAGACATAACCGCCTCCGTCAAAACTTATCTGGAACTGCGCAGAAACCGCGCCTTTCGGTCAGCTTTACCTCTAAACACATCTATGCCCAGCTTATTGATGACGATTCCGGAAAAACTCTTGCAGCAGCAACATCGGTCAGCACTGAGTTTAAAAAACTCAATGCGAAATCGAACGTTGAAGGCGCTAAACAGCTTGGTAAAGCCATTGCTGAAAAGGCTGTCGCCACTGGAATCAAGTGTATTGTCTTTGACAGGGGCGGATTCAAATACCACGGCAGAGTTAAAGCTCTGGCCGATGCCGCAAGAAGCGTCGGATTACAATTTTAAGGAATATAAAAAACTATGGACAACAGGAATCAGGAATCATCAGGTTTTGACGAACGTGTAATAAGTGTCAACCGCTGTTCTAAAGTGGTTAAAGGCGGCAGAAATTTCAGTTTCAGCGCACTTGTGGTGGTCGGTGACCGAAAAGGACATGTTGGTGCTGGACTTGGAAAAGCGAATGAAGTGTCTGACGCTATACGCAAAGGCGGGGAGATAGCCAGGAAAAGCCTTGTCACTGTGCCTATGAACGGATCTACTATCACACATTCAATCGAGTCAAAATTCAGGGCCGGAAAAGTAATGATTAAACCGGCATCCAAAGGAACCGGGCTTATAGCTGGTGGCGGAATGAGAGCCGTGTTAGAGCTTGCCGGAGTAAGTGATATCCTTGCAAAATCAATGGGGTCTGCTAATCCGGTGACTGTTGTAAAAGCCACAATCAAGGCCATCACCATGCTTCGTTCAAGGGAAGAAATTCTCTCAAGAAGAAATTTAATTTAGAATAATAACTATAGGATTGGAATATAATGAAACTCCACAATTTAATTACTAGCCCTTCAAAAAAACGCCGCAAGGTAGTTGGCAGGGGAGACGGCTCCGGTTCCGGTGGCACATCAGGAAAAGGTCATAAGGGTCAGAAGGCAAGATCCGGCGTAACGATCCGCCCATATTTTGAAGGCGGTCAGATACCTTTCTTCAGACGTCTGCCTAAACGTGGCTTCAAAAGTCATATGCACAAGGACTATAATATCATCAACCTCTCAAAGCTTGAGGAATTGTTTTCAGCAGGTGATGTGATTGATGATGCTATTCTCCATAAAAAAGGCATAATTCCGAAGTCTAAAAGCGGACTTAAAATTCTTGGAACTGGAGACCTTACAAAAGCGTTCACAGTCAAAGCCACCAAATTCTCCACATCCGCTAAGGCGAAAATCGAAGCTGCAGGCGGGAAATGCGAAGTTATATAAGCTTGTTTAGAATGCTTGTGTATACCATTCCTGTAAAAATCTAATCTTGGAATCTGACTATGTTTTCGGCATTTACAAACAGCTTCAAAATTAAAGAATTAAGAAATAAAATTCTAATTATGCTGGGAATTGTTGCGTTGAGCCGTGTTGCCGCTAACATCCCCTGCCCCGGTGTTGACCCTAAAGCTCTGAGTGAATATTTTGAACAGTACCGGCAACTCGACACCGCTTCGTTTATGGGGATGTTTGATCTCTTCAGCGGCGGTGCGCTCGGTCATTTTGCCATAGCAACTCTCGGTATTATGCCGTATATCTCCGCTTCAATCATAATGCAGCTCCTCATCCCCGTTCTTCCCGCGTTGGAGAAAATGGCACGGGAAGGTGATGTAGGCAAGCAGAAAATACACCAGTACACACGTTATTTGACTCTCGTTATATGTGTCGTTCAGGGCGCAATGGCGGCAATGGCAATGATGAGGCCGGAACGTCTCGGATTGCCGCATCCCGCACAGGATCTTGTCCTTAACCCAGGGCCAGCTTTCGTTTTAATGACGGTTGTCATACTTACCTGCGGCACAATGTTTCTTATGTGGCTGGGAGAGCAAATAACACATTACGGCATAGGAAACGGAGCATCTGTGATAATAACCGTGAGCATTATTTCCAGAATGCCGGCCTCATGCCTTCACCTGTTTGATATGGCGAAAACAGGAATTAATGAGTCTGGTCAGAGATTTACTGGCGTACATGTAATGATTCTCTTTATAATCTTTGCCCTTGTCACTGCCGCCACCATCTTGATCACCCAGGGACAGCGCCGAATTCCCATCCAAATGGCAAAGCGCATTGTCGGCTTCAACAAGATGAAGGGCGGAACGACCTATATGCCCCTTAAGGTTAATTTCTCCGGAGTCATGCCTATCATCTTCGCGAGCGCAATCCTAATGTTTCCACCAATGATCCTAGCATGGATACCGACAGAGTTCACCCGTTCAACATTGGCCGGTCTTTTCGTCAGGCAAGAAAGTTTTCCCTACATGTTCATCTACGGCTTCATGATTCTGATATTCTCATATTTCTGGGTTGCAAATCAGTTCAACCCTATTCAGATATCGGAAAATCTAAAGAAGGAAGGTGCATATATCCCAGGCATACGTCCTGGCAGGCCAACTGCAGAGTTTCTAGATCACACAATGACGAGGATCACTCTTGCCGGAGCAATATTCCTGACAGCGCTGGCACTTTTCCCAACTATTCTTACCGGAGAAATGAACGTTCCCTACATGGTAGCCTCATTCTTCGGGGGAACAAGCCTTCTGATTATCGTCGGTGTCATGCTAGACACTCTAAGCCAAATGGAGTCTCACCTTGTAATGCGTAATTACGATGGTTTCCTTAAACGCGGGCGTCTTCGTAGCCGTAGAGGCCGTTAAGATAAATCAGCGTTAATTATTTTCTAGATAAGATCATGGTCTAGGACATAGATGAGTCATTTTATTTCGGCTCTTGGAACCCTCGTTCAGGATATTGATAAAAGTAAACCACACACCTCTGCCAAGGAAGACCCTGGTAATATTCGGAAAGGGTTTCAACAGTGTCGCCATATCTGTCCGTGATTAATGTTTTTACATCTTTCAGTCCCAGTGTCTTCGGTAATACATAAAGATTCCTCAGATTGGGAACTTAAATTATAAGCTCCCCAACGCTAGTGTCCTAGTATTACAGTAATTTTCATAAAATATTTGGGATTACTCATCTGCCATCTTAAATTATAATGAAAACTTTTGCATTACATTGAGTCAGGATTATTTCAGGCATGCGATTGAAAGTTAGTTTATGAATGGTATAATTATCGCTTGTTTAACGCGAGCCCTTCTTAGAACCAGGAATAAATTTTAAGTTTCTGACGCTAAGTTTTAAGTAAGAGATTATTTTCTTTGAACAGGCGAATGCTTTTCATAAACCCTTAAGGCTTATATCTCTCAGAGACGCGAGGTTCGGATTTTCTTTGACTCAAAACCTAAAAATAAAGACTATGAAATAGAAGCCAATGGATCCCTTATACGATATAAAAGTAGAATCCGGCGCAACTTATGTTGCCAGCGCCCCTGCGTCCCTGAACCTGAAAGCCAAGGACTGGGTTGTCATCCGCAAGGATAAGACCCTAGACTACGGCCAGATAATAACCTGCCTCGGAGACAAGGTGAAAGTTCCTGAAAAGGACAAGGAGGAGCTTCCGCACATTGACCGAAAGGCGACCGTCAACGACCAAGGCAAGGCGAATGAGAATCTGATGAGGAGCAAGTCCGCATTCAGAACGGCACAGCAGTACATACACAATCTCAAGCTGCCAATGAAGCTTCTTAACGCACACTACTCCTTTGACATGAAACTCGTAACCTTTCAATTCACGTCGGACGGACGGGTTGATTTCAGGGAACTAGTTAAACAACTTTCACAGGGTCTTAACACAAGAATCGAGCTGAGGCAGATCGGAGTAAGGGATGAAACTGCTTTGATCGGCGGACTAGGTGTGTGCGGCCAGACATTATGCTGTTGCAGGTTCCTCAGGAGTTTTGCGTCCATAAACGTACGCATGGCGAAAGAACAGGATCTCTCCCTCAATCCAAACAATATTTCCGGAATATGCGGCAGGCTGAAATGCTGCCTGAAATATGAACATGAGGGATATCTAGAGCTTGATAAGGACATGCCGCGCAGAGGCGCTGTATGTGAATGCGGTGAAGGCCGTGGCAGGGTTGTAGACAGGAACCTCCTTACGCAGAAGGTGACCCTTCACATAGATGAATCCGGCAAAAATGTGACATGCGCCAAAGAGGAGGTCAGGATTGTCTATCTCGACAAATACAAGGTGCCTGCAGAACATGGCGATGTGTTTGACGGGCTCGACGATGAACAGAGGCGATTACTTAAGCAGTTGAATGATGAGTAAACATAGAACTGTAAAACAAAGACACCAATGGCTCGAGCCCTCAGATATAAACTTGCCGGAATCCTATGCGTTCTTTCTGCAGTATTAATATTTTTACTGCCCCTCAAATTCGGAGGCATAGCAGGAATACCAGAAATACCTTTTTTCCCAGACAGCATGATTACTTGGATTGTCTTTTCATGGCCACCCATAATGTTCCCCCTATTCTCATCAGTCCTTCTGATGCTTGTCCTGCTGGTTGCCGATAAGACAATCCTGAGCTTCAGATTCAATATAGTTATTATCTGGACAGCTCTGGCATTTGTATCACTGCTCGGTTATGTGAATGCCAGCACGAAGGATTTTGCAGTCCAGTACATTTCACATTTTTTCGGACTTTCCGCCTTCTGCATTTCTATTTATTATCTAGTAGAAATCAGGCCTGACATGAGGAAACTACTGATCAACGCAGTCGTTGTTGGGGCTCTGATATCCACGTTCATGGGTTTGCAGCAACTCCTGTGGGGATTTAAGGAAACGGCTGATTTTGTCTATCAGCAGGAACTCAATTCAGGGGTCCGGATGTCAAGCCAACTTCAGGGAAGGATCTTGCAGACGCGTGTTTTCTCGCCTTTCACCCTGTGCAACAGCCTAGCAGCACATCTTATTCTGGTTCTTCCAATCTGTCTCGTACTCATATGGAAATACAGCTCCACATTGAAAGCGGCAATAGCCATCGCAGCAACGATTTTGTTCTTTTTCATTTTTGAATACTGCAACCCTGCTGTCTTCGTAGGATTATCTACTATCTATTCTTTCATAGTTATTGTCACGCTTTTCAAGTTCCCTGAAAAGTTCCGGAGTAAAATTTCCCTGGCCGTAGTTGTTTTATACGCCGCACTCATGTTGGCAATACTCTATTTCACCGGCAGCAGGGCTGCAGTGCTCGCGCTGGGCATGGGCATCGCCGTCTCAATAGCAATTTTCCCTTTCCCGAAGACAGTCAGGATAGCATCCGTCCTCTCAGTTGTACTTCTGACGGCATCCGGGCTCTACTTCATCAATGCGGGACGTGATCTCGGCTCAATGTCGGTAAGGCTTGACTACTTTTCAGTGGCCGCAAGAATATTCTCGGACAACATCCTGTGCGGGACCGGTTGGGGTGATTTCTTCCACCAGTATACCATATTCAAAACATTTCCGGGAACTGAAGCGCCTCACTCAAGCCACAATTTCATTCTTGATTTCGCCTCACAGACCGGTATTGCAGGACTGCTACTTTCAGTGCTCGCGCTGACATTCCCGGCTTATGTAGTCCTTAAGAAAAGCCGCGGCGCCGGAGACTATTCCGAATACACAGAGAATTTCGCGATAATACTTGGCTGGCTAGCTTGGGGATTCCATTCCATAGCCGACATAAACATACAAATCCCCGGAACTGTCGCCACAGCTCTTGTGATGATCACACTCCTGAAAGTTACGGATGCCTCCCCTCTCAGAGCAGCTGGGAGAAAACTTGATGCCACATGGTGCCTGCTTGTCTGTTTCATCATTGCATTCACCTTCTGGATCAGCTACAATAGAATGAACGGCGAATACCTGTTCAGTCAGGAAATGAAACTATGTGAACCCAACTACTCGGCTCTAGAAAAAAAGGCGCAACCTACCAGAGACCAAGTAGAACTTGCAGTCAGGAATGCCGCTGACGCCCTGCCCTATTCACCTTTCCCCTGGGCTTCCGCCGGAACATATTTCCAGTCGACTCAGAACTGGGCGGCCGCTGAAAATTATTTCAGAAAAGCCTCAGAACTCTCCCCCGAGCGCTCAAGTTTTTACCATCGCCTATTCATCTCACAGATGATGCTCGGTAAAAAACAGGAAGCGCTTGAAAGCATAGAAAAGGCGAAAGCCCTTTTCCCAAATTCAGAGGAATACAAAAATTCCTGTGAAAAACTGAAGAGTCAACTGAAGTCTGGAAATCCAAGATAATAACCACAGAGACACTTTGGTGGCATATTAAAAAGAAAAGGAAGCATGCCGGCAAGTTGCCGTAGATACTATATATGAACCATACAAGCAAGACATATTTCATTGTAATATCAGTGGTCCTCTCACTGGTAGTGCATGCGTTTGTCTTCACCATATCTAAAAACATAACTTTCAGATCAATGTTCATACAGGAATCCTCTCAGAAACCGAGCCGTTATCTGAAGCTGGGGACTGTAAGTATGAAGAGCCCGGAAATAGAAAAACCTAGCACCGTCGGAAAGGCGCAGCTCCTCCGTTCAGACGAAAGCATCAAGAAAAACTCATCGCAGAATTTTCCGGGAGCTAAAGTCAAATATGAAAATGCAGGCGACGGGATAAAAAAAACACCTCCACCCGATTCCTTCAAAATACCCAAAGCCCCCTCGGCCAGCACTCTTCAGAAAATACTGGAAACAGACGGTGACAAGATTTCCAGAGACCGGCTTAAGGTTAACCGGCTCATCGTCCCGAAAATCACCCGGGATGATTTAACATCCATGTCCGGAGGCGGCACTTCAGGCACCGGCTCTGGTGGCAACCCAATCGAACTGAAACTCAGAATCCCGTTTCCTTCTAGGTCATCCCCGGACTTGCCGGCCATCCAGTCTGCCAGACTGCTCCCAAAGGAGGATCTATCGGTAATCGACAGCCTCATGGATGTAAATCTTTTTAAATTCACTGAGCCAGACGGCAACGGCTTTTTCAGGATAGACATCACTCCCAGAAAAAAGATCTCCAATCTGAAACCGTTCATGAAGGATGTCGTCTTCTGCATTGACAGCTCAGGAAGCATATCCAGCGAAAAGCTTGATGAATTCCGGGAGGGTGTGTTGAAATCAATTAAAAAGATGAGTCCGGACGACAAGTTCGAGATAATCTCGTTCAAACACAAGGCATTCCCCCTTTTCTGCGGATTAAAAAATCCTTCTCCTGAAAACATCAGGCTAGCAGCCGATTTCCTTTCTAAACTAAAGCGTTCCGGTTCCACAAACATATACGCTGCAATCGAACCGTTTGTAAATAAGAAAGTCAAAACTCCGGACCGTCCTCTCCTGATCTTTCTGGCTTCGGACGGAAACGTGAACACCGGCGAAGTTTATGACAGCCGGGCACTTGTGAATGAAATCTCCAATAGGAACCATGACAACGGGAGTATATTCACTTTCAGTTCAGGCAGGGATAAAAACTCATTCCTCCTTGATCTGCTCGCCTACCGTAACCGGGGTGAAAGCTTTGCATCCCAGGAAGTCGGAAGCAGCAGGAACGCACTCGATAAATTCATAGGAGACGTCTCAGGCATCGTTGTTTTGGACCTAGACTATCAGGTTTCTGGCGGACTCGCCGAATTCGCCTTTCCCAAGAAACTCCCGCATCTATACTCAAACCACACATTGTCGGTTTACGGAAAATTCACTCCCGAAACACAGGAGCTGGGTCTCAGGATAACGGGATTCGACAGCCTCGGCAAAAAGCAGGAATTTATTTTTGCGGGCAACCTTGAAGACGCTTCCGATGCCGATGAAGAACTTCCGAAAAAATGGGCAATCCAGTACGTTTATAACTTATATAGCAGACTTACCGTCGACTATGATGAAACCCTTAAATCGGAAATCTACAGGACCACCTCAAAATACGGTGTAGACGTCCCCTATCTAGACAAATATCTGAAACAGTAACTTCCAAGTTCCAAACAAGAAAAATACAAAAGGACTGTTCATCTGTACTCTTATATTTTATGTTTTTTGAAGTTTGGAATCTTCTATTTTATATATTGTTTCCAACTTGGAACTTGGATTTTCCGCCGCACCGGCAAATCCACCTTTTCAAAAGTCGAAATCAGGCTATATTAAAAAAACTCCGATAATAAAATAAAGGCTTTTACTATGAGCTCAGAACTTCTTCCTCCGGACAGTGACTTAAAGATGCTTCTCGAAGCCAGGCATGCGAGCCCTCATTCCGTACTGGGCATGCATTTCGATGAAAAGCTTTCATGTATCATTGTAAGATGTTTTGATCCGAAATCGGTGGACGTTTACGCCATCACCGAAAAGGGTACCAAAATCAAAATGGAAAAGATCGATGACGGAGGATTGTTTGCGGTAGAATTCCCGGATGAGAAGAAGCATTTCCGCTATGAGCTCGAAAAACATTTTGAAAATGGATCCGTATTCACCTCCCCAGACCCATACTGCTTCCTCCCGGGAATAGGTGAAATGGATCAGTATCTATTCAATCAGGGGGAACACCACAGGGTCTATGAATTCATGGGAGCCCATCAGCGCGATTTCGGAGGAGTCAAAGGCGTCCTTTTCACCGTATGGGCGCCAAGCGCGGAACGCGTATCTGTAGTAGGGAATTTCAATCAGTGGAATGGCACACGCCACCAGATGCGCATAATAGGATCATCGGGCATATGGGAGCTTTTCATCCCCTCACTATCCGAAGGTGAAATATACAAATTTGAAATACGGGCCAAAAATGGGGATATCTTCCTGAAACTCGACCCTTACGCCTACTGTACGGAAATGCGGCCAAACACCGCCGCAAAAGTTTCATCTCCAACTCCCTTGAAATGGACAGATGACGCATGGATGAACGGGAGAAAAGTGAAGAACTGGCTCGAATCGCCGATCAACATATACGAAGTCCATCTGGCCTCATGGCGCGGCCCCGGACTCAGGGAATTGAATCCGGCAGATGAAAATGATTTCCACAACTACCGCGACATCGCACACGCCCTTGCTGAATATGTCCTTGAAATGGGGTACACACACATTGAACTCATGCCGGTGGCGGAGCACCCCCTCGACCAGTCATGGGGGTATCAGGTTACGGGATATTATTCTCCTACCGCACGTTTTGGAACACCAGAGGATTTCGGATATTTCGTAAACCATATGCACTCAAAAAATATCGGGGTGTTTGTTGACTGGGTTCCCGCACATTTCCCTAAGGACGCATTCTCCCTTGGCCGCTTTGACGGTTCGGCCTTATATGAACATCTCGACCCGCGCCAAGGCGAACACAACGACTGGGGCACTTTCATCTTCAATTTCGGACGCTGCGAAGTTCGCAATTTCCTTATCGGCAACGCACTCTATTGGTTTGAAAAATACCATATCGACGGACTCCGCGTAGACGCCGTTGCCTCAATGCTCTATCTGGATTATTCTAAGAACGATGGGAACTGGATACCGAACAAGTTCGGCGGAAATGAAAATATTGACGCCATAACCTTCATGAAAAGATTGAATGAGCTTACACATGAACTTCATCCCGGCACTCTCATGATCGCCGAGGAATCGACCGCATGGGCAGGCGTCTCGCGCCCGGCAGACCTTGGCGGACTCGGATTCACCTGCAAATGGAATATGGGATGGATGCACGACACCTTGGAATATTTCAGCAAGGATCCGGTCTTCAGGAGCTATCATCATGACAAGCTCACATTCTCAATATGGTACGCGTTCAGTGAGAACTTCATACTTCCCTTAAGCCACGATGAAGTCGTCCACGGGAAAAAATCTCTGCTTGACAAGATGTCGGGCGACTACTGGCAGAAATTCGCAAATCTGAGGCTCCTCATCGCCTATATGATCACCCACCCGGGAAAGAAACTCATTTTCATGGGTTGCGAATTCGGACAGTGGAATGAATGGGATTGCAAAAACACACTTGACTGGAATCTCCTCAAATATCCAATCCATAACGGCCTCAGAACTTCCATGAAAGATATCAATAAGATATACAAGGAAACACCTGCCCTTTGGGAGACCGACTTCCAGCCAAAAGGCTTTGAATGGGTAGACATCAACGACATCCTCCAGTCTGTCATTTCATATCTGAGATGGGACAAGAAACGCAATGAACCAGTCCTAGTAGTCTTTAACTGCACGCCGGTTATCAGGAGCAATTACAGGGTCGGAGTTCCCGTCGGAGGCACCTGGTATGAAATATACAATTCCGATGCTGAAAACTACGGCGGGTCCGGAGTCGGCAACAAAGGCAGGGTTGACGCTGAAAACAGGGAATGTCACGGAAGGCCGAATACTCTCTCTCTAACACTGCCTCCTCTTGGCGCCCTTATCTTAAGTCCCAAGAAAAGAAATTAAAGGAGTCACGGGATGAAAAGCTTCAAGAAAAAACTCCAAGCCCTTTTAAAAGGCCATAAATCACTGGTATCAAGAAAAAACAAACCCGACAAAAGCTGCACGAATGGGTGGTACAGGAGATATGTGAATCCGGTTCTCACAAACGAGCATGTCCCGATATTCTGGCGTTTTGATCTTAATCCAGAAACCAATCCGTATCTTCTCGAAAGGCTAGGCGTCAACGCGGTCTTCAATCCCGGAGCAATTGAGTTGGACGGAAAAATCTGCCTCGTATGCCGCGTTGAAGGATTTGACCGCAAATCTTTTTTCGCCATAGCGGAAAGCAAAAACGGCATAGACAAATTCAAGTTCCGGGATTTTCCGCTCATACTTCCTGAAACTGGAAATCCCGACACAAACGTCTATGACATGCGCCTCACAAAACATGAGGACGGCTGGATCTACGGGACATTCTGCACTGAAAGGAAAGATCCGAGCGCTCCTCCGGGAGACACATCCAGTGCAACCGCGCAGTGCGGAATAGTCCGCACAAAAGATCTCGTAAAATGGGAACGCCTGCCAGATCTAAGGACAAAGTCAGCCCAGCAGAGGAATGTCGTTCTCCACCCCGAATTCATCAACGGCAAATATGCGTTTTACACTAGGCCGCAGGACAGTTTCATTGAAGCCGGAAAGGGTGGCGGTATCGGATGGGGGCTTTCAAAGAAAATCAACGGTGCTGTGATTGACAATGAATCCATCGTCGATGCCAAGGTATATCACACCATAAAAGAATCCAAGAACGGGGCTGGTGCAGTCCCAATCAAAACTGACAAGGGGTGGCTGCATATCGCGCATGGCGTCAGGAATACTGCGGCCGGACTACGCTATGTGGTTTATGCATTTCTCTGCGATCTAAAGCATCCGGAAAAAGTCACCAACCGCCCGGGCGGTTATTTCATAGCTCCGCTGGCCGGAGAACGTGTAGGAGATGTTTCAAATGTAGTTTTCTGCAATGGAGCGGTTGCAAAGAAGAACGGCGACCTTCTGATATATTATGCTTCATCCGACACAAGGATACATGTCGCTGAAACAACCGTCGACAGGGTTCTCGACTATGTGCTCAATACCCCCGAGGACCCGCTGACTTCAGCAAAATGTGTGAAACAGCGCTGCGATCTGATCAGAAGGAATCTGAATCTGAAACAAGGTTGAAAACCATTGAATCGGGAAAGTGAAAACCTTTTAAGGAAAGGTTCTTCCCTTCCCCGCACCCCAACCCTTTCCAAACCTGTTTATATTTCTGAGATGATTTCAAAATGCGAAAAAATGTTGCCGCGGCAATGTATTCCGTTGGAGTTCATAACTTTAGTGTGTCTTAATCTTCAACAGTTTGGACACGCTGAAGCCGTGAACACCAACTTTTGAAATCAGCTCAGAAAAAGCGATTTTGCTTGTAGCTTGTCGGGGCGTAGCTTCAGCGAAGACTGGTAATTCAATTTATTGCGCGTCCCAACTGACGACCAGCGACTGACAACCAGCGACCGACTACTTCTAAAAATACTTCTCGCAATCCTTCAGCGTCGGACTGGCAACATCTCGTTTTGACATGATAGGTTCGCCGTCTATAGGCCATTCGATACCTATTTCAGGGTCGTCCCATATAATTCCGCGTTCATCTTTGGGCGAGTAGAATTCACTGCATTTATACATGAGATCCGCAGTGTCGCTAATAACACAGAATCCGTGTGCAAAACCTTTAGGTATGAAAAACTGACGCTTATTTTCAACTGAAAGGCGGCAACCCTCCCACTGTCCGAAAGTCGGTGAGTTCCGCCTTATGTCAACAGCCACATCAAATATCTCTCCGGACACGACCCTGACAAGCTTGTCCTGTCCTGGATTAATCTGGTAATGGAGCCCCCTTACTGTGTTCTTGACTGAACGCGACCAGTTGTCCTGCACAAAATCAAGATTGATTCCAGCCTTCTCAAACTCGCGCCTGCTGTATGTCTCTAGGAAGAACCCGCGAGAATCTGGAAAAATATCCGCCTCAATAATATAAGTACCCGAAAGTCTGCCTTTAATAAACTTCATATTGATTTTCCTTTGATATTTTTCATACATTATATCGTGGCGGTAAATATCCAAAAGGAGTTTACCTTCTTACGGAGAATTATAAAAAAATGTTTTCAGAAGTAGTTTAAGTTCTCCGTAACGCAAAAAAATAATTTGCCTTTTGCTTCCGGCATCTCCGACATAGCTCTTCGCGAAGGAGGAAGGATGCTTTTATTCCATTACTCGCGTTCTATATTAGGTGATGTCTAGATAAGGGGCTCTCTCCGGCATTTACTTGGGCCGGCAAGATGCCGGCGTTCCTTTGAAAAATAAAAATAGGGGAAAAACCAATGTCAGACTCAAAGACTGTTATATATCGAACGATATCAAATACCGCCTTGGAAATGGACGTATTCGCAGCTAAAAAGGGAGAAGGGCTCCGGCCTGGAGTGCTCTTCATACACGGCGGTGGCTGGAGCGCCGGTAAGCGAACAGCCTTCACATGGCATGCCCGGGAACTGGCAAAGCACGGCTTTGTCACCGCCACCGCCAGCTACCGTCTAGCCCCGGGGCACACTTATCCGGCCGCTCTAGACGACTGTCAGTGCGCGATGCGCTGGCTTAGGGCCAATGCATCCGAATGGAATCTAGATCCCACCCGCATAGGAGCCTATGGCTCCTCCGCAGGTGGACATCTCGTGGCTTGTCTTGCTGTACGTGACACGGTATCAGATTGCGAACCATCGCTGAGCGGTTTCTCAAGCCGCGCCCAATGCGTGGTCGATGTGCATGGAGTCCACGATTTCCTAGCGCTTGATAGCAATTCCCTTATCAAAGCCAAGCATGATTTCCTTGGAGGCCCCATGGAGGAGAAGACTGCAGTCTGGAAAGACGCGTCTCCATCCACTTTTGTGGACGCCCAGACTGCGCCAATGATGCTAACCCACGCCCCGGACGATCCCACCGTACCGTATGAACAGAGCGTCATCTTTGCTGCGGCGCTCATGAAAGCCAACCGACCTTTCGAGTTCCTGCCAACACCTGGCTCCGGGCACGGCTTCGTGTATAATCCGGAAAACCCCTGGACCAAACGCATCTGGCCTCGCACCGTAAACTGGCTCTCAACCTGGCTGGAGCTTTAGGGAACCTCTAAAAATTAGGATATGCCACGCGACTGCCCTTAAAGCTTATGTTCGCTTCTCTTTATGATCATCTCCTGCCATTCATTTGAAAGAGTGGCAAAGCGGGCGGACTAGCCGGAAATACGCACCGCGAGGTTCGGGTACTTCTCTGGATGCGCCTGTGCATCACGCAACAATTCAGTATCAACCACGTCAATCTGCATAAAAATCCCTCCAAGGCTGACGAATGCCCGCATAATTGCGACTAGCCCACATTTTTCACGAAAAGAATAAAAAGTCATTGGCAAACTCTTCGCATCTTGTTATTGTCTAGTTACTTACAAAAGACAACAAGAGTGAGGATTGCCAATGACAAGATGTAACGTTTCAGAAAACTTAATTCAAGACGATTTCTTTCCGAATCTGAAATCCCGCAAGATCGGAGTTGACTTCAACGGCGGGAACGTGAGCAGCGACGGAGAAGTTCTCCTTCTCAGGCAGGTTGACAGGAAGATAAAACTTCTCTGGAGGGCGTCGAAGATACTTGTCCGGCACAACGACCGGCAGGAGGGAAAACGGAACATGGGACATACGGCATGCTTGTGCAGCGTGTATTCGGCATAGGCGCGGATACGAGGACCTGAACGACCACAATGAATTACGGCATGACATCGTCTGGCAGACGGCTGCCGGTGAGGATGGCGAGGAACGCGACGCTTGAAGGGAAACTCGCTCCTCTTCTTGCCGAAGCGGAAAAGGAATACGAAGAGACAGGAGCCAGGGTCAGGAAATATACGAGTTTCAGATACAGCGCCGGAAGTTGGCACGGACGCGAGAGGAAAGTCGTGGCAAAGGCCGAATACAACGAACACGGCCGCAATCCGCGCTTCATTCTGACAACTCGCGAGGGAGAACCGGGAGAAATCTACGAGAAGGAATTCTGTCCTCGCTGGGCAAGGGGCGGTCTGTCGATATTATCCAGTCCAGTTCTCAGAATCTCTTCTTACAAAGAAAAACTTTGTGCCTTTGTGGTTCATGAAATTTTCAGGCTAGGGAATACAGGAATAAAGAATCAAAAAACATGGTGTCGTAATTTCCAAAGGAGGAGCGTAAATGAAGCATTTTTTAATTTCATGGTTTTTAATTGAACCATGCTTTTATTCCAAAGTTGACGGTTGTATACTATTTCTCAGGTAATTTAATTTTTAATTTTGTTTTATTAATCGTAAAAAGAAATCGGTTGTTTTCGGCATGATAATTTTATTTATCACGGTATTGTTTTCCCGCTTTTTTGAAGAAATGCAGAAATGCATTCTTTTCTCAGAGCTTTGTTCCTTTTACAGGGATATTTCAGGCGTATGGGCGCCCTGTTTTCCTGTCGCCATCCCTGTAAGATGTTACAGCTTTTTTGCACCTTGCCATGTTTATCATGACGTTCATCCCATGCCGGGATCCGATTTCCATGAAGGAAAAGGTATTCGGCCGTGGACTCGCTCTTTTTAGAACAAGGTGATATTTTCACCACTGAAAAAGATGAAAAAGCGTCAAGCTCCCATAAAAATGAGCCCCTCGCTGCACGCCTGCGTCCGCTCAATTTTGACGAATACACCGGTCAGAAACACATACTTGCCGAAGGAAAACTTCTACGCAGGGCTATCAACTCCGACAGCTTCACATCGATAATCCTGTCGGGTCCGCCAGGAGTCGGTAAAACCAGCCTCGCCGAACTCATCGCCCGATTGTCAAATGCAGCATTTATAAGGCTGTCAGGCGTAGCCTCATCCGTAGCCGACATACGCAACGAAATCGCGGCAGCCGTACACAGGAAGAAGAACGTCGACAGAAATACGATACTTTTCATTGACGAAATACACAGGTTCAACCGTGCGCAGCAGGATGTACTCCTTCCAGATATTGAAAACGGAAACATCCGGTTTGTCGGGGCGACAACGCAAAACCCGTTCTTCTACGTGAACGGCCCCCTGCTCTCCAGATCCCTTGTATTCAAACTAGAATCCCTTTCCAAGGAGGACATATCATCCCTTCTTCAACGGGCAATCACTGATAAACGCGGATTCCCGGACAAGAAAATAACGCTTGAAAAGGAGGCTCTGGCCTTCCTTGCAGAATCATGTGAAGGCGACGCGAGACGGGCCCTCAACGCGCTTGAAATCGCTGTCAGGACAACCACTCCGGACAAGAAGGGCATAACAAACATAAGCGCTGAAGTCGCCCATGAATCCATACAGGAGAAACCTGTGGAATATGGTGATGACGGCCATTACGACACGGCCAGCGCATTCATCAAAAGCATGAGGGGTAGCGATCCAGACGCCGCTGTCTACTGGCTGGCAAAAATGCTGCATGCCGGCGAGGATATCCGTTTCATAGCAAGAAGGATTGTCATATTCTCATCGGAGGACATAGGCAACGCGGATCCCCGCGCCATCTCGCTAGCGGTCAATGCAATGCAGGCCATTGAAATGATCGGCATGCCTGAGGCCCGGATAATACTTGCACAGGCGGTGACATACTGCGCCACCGCGCCAAAAAGCAATGCAAGCTACCTCGCAGTAGACGCCGCTCTTGACGATGTTAAGAACGAACGTGTGCAGGCGGTGCCTAAACACCTGCGGGATTCACATTATAAGGGTGCAAAGACAATGGGTCACGGCGAAGGCTATGTATATCCCCACGACAAGAAAGACCATTTTGCGGTTCAGGATTATATGGGGGTTTCCAAAAGATATTATTCACCAGGCGAAGTCGGATATGAAAGCAAGATCAGGGAGAGGATGGACTACTGGGACACCATCAGGGAAAAAGGGAATTCAGAAGTCAGGAGCCAGGATAAATGAATGGAACGAATATCCAATATCGAACACGGAATGTCCAATTACTAAGTGTAAGCCAGTTTTTCGCAAAACCAATTCGGTTGGATGTTGGAAATTCCTTGTTGGATATGGGGTGTTCAAATTCATTCTGAATTCTGACTCCTGTCTTCTGAATTCATGTAAAAGGTTTTTTAAATGAAGGAAAAAAATGAAATCAGAAAGTCATTCGTTCCGCGCAGGCAGTCGCTGGATTCCAGTTTTATTGAATGCGCAGGAAGGAAGATCTGTTTTCATCTGGATAATTTCAAATTGACGGTAGAAGCGGAACAGATGGCGGCCTTCCATCCTGCAAAGGGGGAGCCGGATATCTGCGTTTTTCTAAATGAAGCATTAAAAAAAGGAAGGAATATATGTTTCCCGAGATTCAACAGATTGAAAGGCTCTTATGAAATGGCCTTTGTTTCGGATCTCGCGGAAGACTTTGTTGAAGGGGAATTTGGAATTCCTGAACCTGGGCCGGGCTCACCGGTTGCTACTTTAGGGATTCTGAATAATATTTTATGGTTGGTTCCCGGTACGGCATTCGATTTGAAAGGGGGCAGGCTCGGTTATGGAAGAGGAATCTTCGATCGACTGCTCTCGGATGCGTCCGGGATTAAGATAGGAATATGTTATGATTGGCAGATTATTGATGCGGTCCCGTCCGATAGAAAAGACGTAAATATGGATTTTATAGTCACGGAATCGGGGTTACACCGCTGTTCTTAAAACTTAAAGGAGGAAAAAGGAAATGGATGCTTTAGGCAACTTGCTCAGAGATGTGTTTGCCGTACTTTCAAGCAAGTCCGTAATAGGGCTTCTTGCAGGTGTTTTCATTGGATTTCTAATTCACTGGCTCATAGCGAAACTGTGGGGGCAGACTGCCGCAGCCGCAGCGGAAAGGGTCCGCGAGGATTCAAAGAAGGAGGCGGAGCACATCCTCAGAGAAGCTAAAGTCGCGGCAAAGGCCGAACTTCTGAAAATCAAGGATGAGTTCGAGGTTGAGGCCAAGGAAAAAAGACAGGAGATCAACTCCCTCGAAAAAAGACTGATGCTGCGCGAAGAGAACCTTGAGAAAAGGGCGGACGCGCTGGATGCAAAAATGGCTGCTGCCGACCGGGCAGAAAAAGAAGTGCAGATAGTCAGGGAACGCATTGCCGCAAAAGAGGCCGATCTCAAGAAGGAGATCTTAAAGCAGATCACCGAGCTTGAACGCATCTCCGAACTTACAAGGGATTCGGCTCGTGAGATCCTCCTCGAAAAGATCAAAGGCGAAGTCCAGAATGAGACAGGGCATCTTATCCGCAATCTCGTTGACGAGGCAAAGCAGAAAGCCGAAAAGGAATCGCAGAAAATCATGATTTATGCGATGCAGAAATATGCATCCGACTGCGCATACGAACACACCACCGCCACAATTCCGCTCCCTAACGATGATATGAAGGGGAGAATCATCGGCCGTGACGGACGTAACATCCGCGCAATCGAAGCTGTAGCAGGGGTGACACTGATGATTGACGATACCCCTGAAGCGGTTGTCATATCCTGTTTCGATCCTGTCAAAAAGGAGACCGCAAGACTGCTTCTCGAAAAACTCATTGCAGACGGACGCATTCATCCCACCAGGATTGAGGAACTTTACAAGAAAGCTGAAAAGGAAGTCGATGACATCGTCTTTTCCGCAGGAGAAGCCGCAGTCCTTGAGACAGGGCTTCAGGGTATCACCACTCCCCTGGTAAAACTTCTCGGGAGGCTCAAATTCCGTTTCAGCTATTCCCAGAACGTACTCATGCACTCCATTGAAACCGCATTCTTCATGGGAACTATAGCGGCCGAACTCGGACTTGACGTGCAGAAGGCTCGCAGAATCGGACTCCTGCATGATATCGGAAAAGCCATGGATCATGAGATTGAGGGTTCACACGCATCAATAGGCGCCGACATACTGAGGAAGAACAATGAAGCCAAAGACGTCATAAACGCCGTTGCCGCACACCACGAGGAAGTTGAAAAGGAATCCCTTTTCGCGGTTCTTGTAAGCGTCTGCGACGCCCTCAGCGCTTCAAGGCCCGGAGCAAGAAGCGAAACTACGGATTTGTACCTGAAACGGCTTGACCAGCTTGAGAAAATAGCATGCGAGTTCAGCGGCGTTGAATCGTGTTACGCCCTCCAGGCGGGCCGCGAAGTCCGCGTTGCCGTTCAGCCCGGAAAAATAAATGATGCCGAAGCACAGGTGCTCGCAAGGGACATATGCCAACGCATAGAAAAGGAAATGAACTACCCAGGGCAGATCAAAGTCACCGTCATCAGGGAAACAAGATGCGTTGACTACGCAAAATAGGAAGAAAATTTTTCCGGAACGGAAAAATTAAATAAACGAGGTAATTTCAAAACTAGGGATCCAGGAGTCAGAAGCCAGGAGACAGAATTGAATTTGAACTCAAATTCGGTTCTATTCTGAATCCTGACTTTTGAATTCTGACTACATTTGAAATTGGCTCAAACAACTGTCGATCGGAAATTTAACATGAATCTCTTGTTTATCGGCGATGTCGTTGGAAAAGGTGGAAGGACTGCGGTGAAGGAGCTAGTTCCTGAACTGCGCAGGCAGTACAACTGCAGCTTCTGCATAGCCAACGTGGAAAATGTGGCGGGCGGGGCAGGCATCACTGCAAACTGCCTGCCTGACATGTCTGGAGTCGTCGATGTTTTCACCTCCGGCGATCATGTGTGGGATCAGAAGGGTTTCGAAGAGGAAATAAAACGCATAGACAACTTTCTGCGTCCCGCAAACCTGAGCAAGAAACAGCCCGGCCGGGGTTTCAGCGTTTTCAGGAATCCCGGTGGCGGAGAGGTTGCGGTCATAAATCTGCTCGGAAAAGTTTTCATGAGGGAAAGCGCATACTGCCCTTTCGAAACCATTGAGAACATACTCACGCAGATACCGCCTACGGTCAAAACCATAATCGTCGACTTCCACGCTGAGGCCACAAGCGAGAAGGCGGCTATGGCCTATTTCCTGGACGGCAAAGTGACCGCGGTCATTGGAACTCACACACATGTGCAGACGGCAGACGCTAAGGTTCTTGCAAAGGGTACCGCCTTCATATCAGATGCCGGAATGACAGGCTCGTCAATTTCAGTCCTGGGCCGTGACATTGAATGCGTCATAAAGAAATTCACAACCGGAATGCCGCAGAAACTTCCCGTCGTTGAAAAGGACATACGCCTTGACGCCGTTGTCGTCTCATACGACATGAACACGGGACGGGCTACCGAAATAAAAAACATTTCAGTGAAGGCGAGTTTTTAACTAAAAACTAAATCCATGTTTAAATCGGAACTTCAGAAAGTTGCAGCCAAGGTTGACAGGATTATCCGGGAGGATGATTTCCCCTACAAGATAAGCCCTTCCTATCTGCGTGAATCCGTGACCGACTATCCGTGCCGCGGCGGGAAACGACTCCGTCCCGCCATTCTCATGTGGTCATGCGGGCTTCTCGGAGGCAAACCCGAAACTGCGAAATTCGCAGCCGCAGCCGTCGAAATCTACCACAACTGGACGCTCGTCCACGATGACATAATCGACAATGATGAAGTGCGCAGAGGAAAACCCTCCGCTCATTTTATGACTGCGAAATTCGCAGAGAAGAAATTCCGAATGAAGACTGAAGAGGCCTTGAACTACGGAAAGAATTTTGCGATGCTCGCAGGAGACATCCAGCAGGGCTGGGCTGCAAACACGCTCCTTAAATCTGTCAAATCCGGAGTTTCACCGGAACTCACAATACTTCTCAGCAGGAGCCTTCATGAGCTTGTCAACCGGGATCTCATCAGCGGCGAAGCTCTCGACATCGAAATGCCTTTTTTAAAACTAGAAAAACTGAGCCCGGCAATAATAGAAAACATGCTGAACCTGAAGACTGGCGCCCTGCTCCGCTACTGCGCTGAAACCGGAGCATTGATCGGGCTTAAATCCGCGAAGTTCGCAAACGACAGCCGGGTTGAAAAGATCGGTAAATTCGCTTCACTGGCCGGAATCGCCTTCCAGCTCAAGGACGACTGGCTAGGAATTTTCGGAAATGAGGTTAAGCTTGGAAAACCCGTCGGTTCCGACCTAAGCGAACGCAAACCGACTCTACTCCTGTATCATACATTGGGAAGCCTGACATTGAAGGAGAAGCGGAAACTTATGAACCTACTCGGCCAGGAATCATACTCCTATAAGGAACTGGACGCCATAAGGAAAATGATGCGTGAAACCGGGGCAGAAAAGAAAGTGATTCAAAGGTCTGAATTTCTTGCGAATTCCGCAAAAAAAATCCTCGCAGGTTTCCCAGAAAACAAATACCAGAAACTCCTGCTAGCTCTTTCCCATTATCTCACCGCCAGGGAAAATTAAATTTTTCAGTGACTGAAAAACTTATCACATATTCTTCTTCCCGGAAGCAGCGGGAGGAACCAGTTCATCAACAAGGCAGTCGACAAGTTTCCTGCTCTCAGCAAGCGTTTTAAGGCATTTTTCCGATGTTGCCATGACATCGTCGGAACCAACTTTTGCAGACAGTTTCATGACTTCAAGACAGCTTGCAAGCAGTGAAAGGTGATCTTTTATGGTCTTGACGGTCTCAATGGCCTTGGCGGGAAGAGTGCCACCACCTCTTCTTGTTTCAAGAACAAGCCCGATTCTGTTTCCACATAGTTCGAGTAGTGATGATGCCAGGGCCGACTGCATTTTATTTTCATATACTCCGACAAGCATGAAACCATAAATCTTTGTATTGTCATGAATAGGGACATATCCGACCGAATGAAGGCCCTCCCCTAAAATCCACCTGCATATCTTTGTATTCTTGTCCGCAGCTATTTCCATCAGCTTGTCCCAGTTCACTGTGGCATCAGCAGTCACAGCCGGTTCCCATTCTACAATAATCTGCGGACCAGGCGCAGATTTATATCCCCTGCTTACGACCTGAGAAAACTTCCCTTTTTCCGAAGGTTCCGTAAGAATTATGCTCAGTACGTCAAGATTGACAGATCTCACCAGCATATGTATATAATCAATGACATCCACAAACTGCCAGCCAGGGCTAGATAAAGTCTCACATAAATCAACAAAGCTCTGCACCTGATCCTTGTAGTTCTCGGCCTCGTTTTCAAGGATTTTCTGCAGATCCCCCGACATATCGCAGAGCTTGGTTGATGTTTTATCCATAGATGACTTGACATATACGGAAGTTTGGGATCCCGGCTTTGAAGATATTTCATTTACCTGGGCGTCAGGACTTTTGATTGAGCCGGGTCTTAATGTCATGAGAGGTGGAGGCGGAACGGGATATTGAGGAGCCTCCTGGGCAGGAGGTGGAACTGGCTGTTGAGGAGTTGCCGGAACAGGAGGCACAACAGTATTCCCGCTTTGTATTAGCCTCCCCTTACGAATGACCCCCTGCTGGGTGACAGCAGCCCTGGCTGGAGGCGGCATTGTAGGCATATGAAGACCTGGCTGTGGTTGCTGTTGTTGCTGTTGTTGCTGTGGTGGTTGTGGTGGTGCGGGAGGTGGTACAGCAGTTGTCCCGCTTTGAACTATCTTCCCCTGTAAAGCGGTGACCGTATATACTGGCGGGGGAACAGGCTGAGCAGGAGGAACAGCAAGGGGAGCCGGAGGTGGGTTCTGAGGTGGAAGCGGTTGAATGGGTTGGGGAGCCGCAACCGGCGGAATTTCAGTTTTAGTCTGCGACGTTGGAAGGTTTTTGAATTTAAACACTACTTTAGGAGGCATAACAATACCTACTTTCTTCTTTTTTTCTTGCTTGGTGTAAAATTGCTACCACGTCTGATTTTATTCGCCAGTGCTCCGGGATTGCTGAAAGGCGAACCGGACATCAGCCTGTTGACAAGGCTTGTCTGTTTCAGAAATTTCTGCATCATCGCAAATTGCTTTAAAAGCTGGCCCACTTCCTCCAAGGAGGTTCCACTCCCTTTCGAAATACGTTTTTTCCTTGCGAAGTCAATCAGGTCCGGATCTTTCCTTTCCGCCTTCGTCATCGCGGATATTATCGCTTCCATGTGGGTGAAAGTCTTGTCATCAAAATCCGGAACTCCCGCGAGCTGGCTGCCACCGGGGAGGAGCTTCAGCACGGATTCAAGTCCGCCCATTTTCTTCATCTGCTTAAGTTGCTGGAGGAAATCGTTGAGGTCGAATGACTTCGTGCGGAGTTTCTCCTGAAGCCTTTCTGATTCTTCCTTGTCTATCTCCATTGCCGCTTTTTCAACAAGAGATACGATATCACCCATGCCGAGTATCCGAGAGGCCATTCTTTCCGGATAAAACACATCCAGGTCGGCAATCTTTTCGCCGACACCGACAAACTTGATCGGACAACCAGTCACCTTGCGAATGGAAAGCGCCGCACCGCCACGGGCGTCGCCGTCAAGTTTTGTAAGAACCACACCGGTCAAAGTCAACGCCTTATGGAAATGATCAGCCACGGAAACAGCTTCCTGTCCGAGAGCCGCATCAGCCACGAGAAGGATTTCCTTGGGATTTACGGTCTGCTTGACCCTTACGAGCTCGGCAACCATCTGTTCATCAATCTGAAGTCTTCCCGCCGTATCTATTATGACAACGTCTATCGACCCTTTCTTAGCCTGTTCAACTGCGTTTTTCGCTATTGAAGTGACATTCGGATTCCCGCGTTCCGAATAAACCGCTATTCCGTTTTCCCTGCCAAGGATTTCGAGCTGGTCGATAGCCGCCGGCCTGTATATGTCACCCGCAACAAGCAGGGCCTTCTTATTGTCTTTTTTGAGATTCAGTGCGATTTTCGCACAAGTTGTGGTTTTACCGCCGCCGTGCAGACCGACAACCATGATTACCGCTGGATATGCTCCACCTATGTTGAGAGGGGAAGCATCTTTGCCCATCAGTTCGACCAGTCTGTCATATACAATCTTGACAAGCTGCTGCCCTGGAGTAACGGTTTTTAAAACCTCTATGCCAAGACAGTCCTTCCGGATCTCCTCTGTGAAGTCCTTTACGACATTATAATTTACATCGGCGTCGAGGAGTGCATCGCGGATCTGATCCATCGCCTCAGAGACATTGGACTCGGTCAGGATCCCCTGTCCGCTCAGCTTCCTGAACACCTTCTGCAGTTTATCTGTAAGATTTTCAAACATAGAAAAATGTCTCTCCTGAAATAATTACGGTTTTCACAATTTGCGATTGCATATTTTTGTGCTAATATGAAACTTCGCAAAAAGATGAACAGAATAGTATGATTTCGATGTAAAATCAACCGTTTAAGGAGAAAAAAATGAGAAGTGATATCATAAAAAAAGGTTTTGAACGCGCGCCCCACCGTTCACTGATGTATGCGACAGGCGTAAAAAGGGCTGATATCGGCAAGCCATTCATAGCTGTCTGCAACTCATATACCAACATAGTTCCCGGCCATTGCCACCTCGACAAAGTCGGCAAACTCATACGCAAGGAGATTGAGAAGGCGGGCGGAGTCGCATTCGAATTCAACACCATGGCGATCTGCGATGGCATCGCTATGGGGCATGAAGGCATGAAGTACTCCCTCGCCAGCCGTGAAATCATAGCCGACACAGTCGAATCAATGCTGAGGGCGCACCCTTTCGACGCGATGATCTGCATCCCGAACTGCGACAAGATCGTTCCCGGAATGCTCATGGGCGCAATGAGACTCAACATCCCGACCATTTTCGCATCAGGCGGCCCGATGGCCGCCGGTAAAATGACTGACGGGACCGCATGCGACCTGATTTCAATATTCGAGGGCGTCGGAAAACTCAAGGTCGGCAAACTCGATGAACAGGGCCTGTCCGTCCTAGAGGAAAAAGGTTGCCCCAGCTGCGGCTCATGTTCCGGAATGTTCACCGCAAACAGCATGAACTGCCTGACCGAAGCCCTCGGTATGGGTCTTCCCGGAAACGGAACAATCCTTGCACTTGATCCGAAACGGAAAAAACTCTGGAAACAGGCCGCAAGACTCATCGTCAAAATGGCTATCGCCGGCGGACCGCTGCCGAAAGATATCGCAACCGAACATGCTTTCCTGAACGCGCTCGTACTCGACATGGCGATGGGCGGCAGCACGAACACCGTCCTCCACACCCTTGCCGTCGCAAACGAGGCAGGCATAAAACTCGACCTGAAGAAAATAGACGAAATCAGCAGGAAGACTCCCAACATCTGCAAGGTTTCCCCTTCAAGCAAGTTCCATATGGAAGACGTTGACGCCGCAGGCGGAATCAGCGCGATCATCAAGGAAATATCAAAAATGCCGGGCCTTATAAACAAGGATACCATAACGGTCACGGGCAAGACGCTTGTCAAATCCGTTTCCAAAGCCCCAGCCCCGGACGGAACCGTAATACGGCCAATTGAAAATCCGTACAGCCTCGACGGCGGACTCGCAATCCTTTACGGTAACCTTGCTGAAAAAGGTTGCGTTGTGAAAACTGCAGGCGTCGCCCCTGAAATGCACAAACACCGCGGCCCCGCCGTAATCTTCGAAAGCCAGGAAGACGCATGTGCAGGAATCCTGGCCGGAAAAGTTAAGGCCGGAGATGTTGTCGTAATAAGATACGAAGGCCCGAAAGGCGGACCCGGAATGCAGGAAATGCTCGCCCCTACAAGCTATATCATGGGACAGGGCCTCGGCGAGAAAGTCGCGCTCATAACCGACGGCCGCTTCAGCGGCGGAACACGCGGCGCATGCATCGGCCATATCAGCCCTGAAGCCGCCTCCGGCGGAACCATAGCCCTTGTGAAGGAAGGCGACATGGTCTCAATCGATATCCCGTCACGGTCAATCTCGCTGGAAGTCTCCGTTGAAGAACTGGCGAAAAGGAAATCGGAATGGCGCGCCCCCGAACCCAGATACAAGACAGGCTGGCTTGCGAGATACGCAGCAATGGCGACAAGCGCAGACACCGGTGCCGTACTGGCAGTACCAAAGTAATGTAAATCCATATTGCCGGACATTCCGTGGCATATTCCTAAGCCAGCGGGAGACGTTCACATATGCAACCGACAGACAGCAGTGGGCCGCTGGCAGCAACCACCTACGGCTAAGACGGGGGAAGACTATTAAATAGTTCTACCGTTTAAAAGGTTTCTTATGTTGCTTATATTTATCACTTTAATAATCTGGTTTGCTGTTAGTCCTTTTATAATTGACAATAAAAAGATTTTGAAAATTGTAAAATCATTAATAATTATCCTGATAATCATCTTAGTTGTTTTCCTTTCACTCCCTCCATATCCTGGAAGCTATAATGCTGACAGTTTCATTGGACATTGTATTGAATCCGACCAAGTCAAAATCATACGTGCAATTGATGAATGCGTTGCAGAAAAGAAAACAGATAGAATACAGATTAACGATTTGGACTTATGATATATGCATACAAAAGACAGTGCCACTAATTCCATCAAGTACGAATACGGAACATCTGTATATAGAATCCCATTTGTAAGCTTTAAATATCTAATAAGAACTATTTACACAAAATATTTCATAGGCTCTGACAAAATCATTCTTGTATATTCTTTTTACTGTCCGAACAGGAAGCAGGAAAATGTATATTTAACCACGATTAATAAAAACGGAGGAATTGAAAGCAGATATTTGCCGGAAAATGAGATGTTGGCAATTTTAAACGATAACGGATTGACGTTGAAAACACTATCGGTGTCAGCGCCTTCGTGGAAAGACGATGGAAGTCTGATAAATGGCAGCATGTCCAACCCTCCGATAACCACCCAAAAGTAAGTAGATAGCAAATGAATGATAAACCAAACCAGTTAAATAACCGCTTCATTGTTGTTTCATATTCCATTTTCATATTTCTAAACTTGTCGTTTACTGCATTCTTCTTATATCTTGTTTTAAAAGAACTATTAGGCATAAGCGTAGACCCTCATGGGTACAATGCCTTAGGATTCGCCGTGCTTCTCAGTTTTCTGAATTTCATTACATGCTCTGCAATATTAGTCATGATGTTTTTGAAGAAAAATAAGCGGCTATTGCTTGTCGTCCTACTGACATTCTTAAATTCTTTTGCTCTCCTGGCAGGATATTTCTTCATTATTTTCAATGTCATAGTAATCTGGGTTATAGCAATTGATATAATCCGCTATAGGAGAATACGGGACAATTCCAATGCCGAAGATGAACCCAACATGCAATTGAAACACACAAATGAGAGAAAGCTGAGTCGTAATCAGGATTAAGGCGGATAAAAATGAGAATTCTTTGTAAGTATTGGTTTGAATAGAGGTGACATTCCAATGCCGTTAACTTAAGATATAAAACGTTTATGTCGCTAATGTTATTTCCTGATGATGAATCCTGAAGGGATTGAGTAATACAGCCTGTGGTTTGAACCACAGGAAATATATGGAAAAATGATTCGTCCTGTAGGGACGGAATATACTCTGCCCCTTCAGGGCAATACAAATTTTGGGATCCAATACCTATGGTTGAAACCATAGGCTTTATTACCTAACGCATTCCATGCGTAAAGATAAATTAATCGCAACACCATTATTATTAAATTGTTGCGCTTAAGTTAACGGCATTGGAATGGCACCATTAATCTTTCCCCCAATGCATAATGACTTTTTTTGAAATCCTCCTGCATTATGGTATATTCTCGCAAATCAAGAGGTGAGCTATGACGACTATTGCGGAAATACAAAATGCGGTTATAAAACTGCCGGAACCAGAATATAAATCCTTTTTGAAATGGTTTGAGCATTTCGAGGAAGGAAAATGGGATCTGGAACTGGAAAGCCATATTAGTTCCGGAAAGCTATCTGCATTGGGAGAAAAAGCCATTTCCGAATTTCAAAAAGGGAAATGCAAGAAATTATGAATCATTTTGCATCTCCTGATTTCTGGATTTGCTATAACAAACTTTCTCCGGAAATAAAATCCCTTGCCGACGAGAAATTCGAACTACTGAAAAAGAACCTCCAACATCCATCCCTGCATTTGAAAAAACAAGAATTTACTAGTCGGTGAGAGCTGGATTGAATTATAGGGCATTGGGAATAGACACACCGGAAAAAGATGGTATTATCTGGTTTTGGATTGGGAATCATTCTGACTACGAAAAGTTGATAAATCCAAGATAACCAAGCCACTTCATGTAATCCGTCTCGACCGGATACAGGAGCGTATAGTTAGGAAAAAAAGGATAAAAAAGGAAGACATTAAGAAAGCGCCCTTGGATTTTTGATCGATTGCTGTGATGGTAAAGATAATAGCGGTGCCATTAATCCCAGAAGTAGTTAAGTATCTCCGCTCTAAAGGTGCCAAGATCGCAGCCGAACTGAAAGCTGCCACCCCCTCCCCCTTCCAGCCCCCGATGACAAGGCGAAGTGAGTTACAGTTATAAGTTTTCAGGTTATAGGTTATAAGACGAGGGAAATCCATTGGCAAGTGTGATGTAAAGCCCTGGTCACTTTGATATTTGGACGGATACACGCTTTACAGGCGGGATGGGATGTGGAGGCTGATGAGACCAAGAAAACCCAAAGGAATATGAAATGCCATCTTGCTAATATCGCATATATGCTATATAATGCGACTCGGAGAATATATGAAGAAAAAGCAATATTTGGAGTTTCCTAAGCTCAGTGAGTTTCTGGAAAAACAGTCTGTTGAGATAAACGCAGAATACATGCGTATTACGGATGAGCTTGAGCAGGAGGGAAAGCTTGAATATCCCCATGGCGAGAAGGTTGAAAAGGATTTGTTCGCAATAAGAATCATCAGTGCTGGAAATGTCAGGGTATTTTATGTTTACGCCATGCAGGACAGGATTTACGGGATTCATGGATACGTCAAGAAAACTCAGGCCATACCTCAGAGAGAACTTGAGTATGCAAGGAAGATAGTCAGGGAACTTAAAAGACAAGGAGCATTATAATGAAAAGAAAAGATGCCATTAGCGAAGATGTGAAATATGTGACCAGCAATTTTGACAGGCTTTATACCGAAAGGCGGGAAAACAGGAAGAAACTTCTTTCCAATCCAAAGGCAAGGCAGGTTTACAATGAAACTGACATTGCAATTCAGGTTGCAAAGGTTCTCAGCAAGGCGAGACAGGAAAGTCATCTGACGCAGACTCAGATTGCAAAGAAGCTACATACAACTCAGTCAAGCCTTGCCAGGATTGAAAATGGACAAAATATAACATTGAATACTCTTGCTGCTTTTGCTGCGGCTTGTGGCAAGGAAGTCAGAATCCAGCTGGTATAATTAAGAAAGACGGTGTCACAGCGAATGCCTCCAAAAACTTAAGTGTCGCCACCCTTGCGGGGGCTGGAAATTATATTTGATTATTCATAATCCCCCACGCTTGCACATGGGGCTTCCGCCTTCGCAAGGAAGCTTCGGCGTGACAAGACAGTATGTCGCCCTCTGCGAGGGCTGAATAAAAAGAATAAAGTTCACTTTATTTGATTATAGCCTCCGCAGGAGGTGTAATAATGTCGTGTCCGCCGTCCTGTCCCTCGTAGCTTCTTAGCGAAGGGGGAAACCCAAGGGCGTAAGCCTTGGGAAAATAAAGATTACATAAAAGACAACAAGCCATCGCAGATCGGCGGCACAACATCAATTCTGGATTTGTTGACCGATAAACTTTTTAAGTTGGGTGGCATTCGGGAGATCCCGCGAATTACGAATTCAATTATAACAATGAGGTTCAAATGATCTACAATGAATACGGTAAGACAGGGATAAAGATTTCTGCGATAAGCATGGGTGGAATGCGGTTTGAGAATCCGGACGACACAGATGCTTGCGCATCGCTTGTTAAGGCCGCGTATGACTCCGGGATAAATTACTTTGACACGGCTCCAGGATATGGAAAATCCGAGGATCTCTACGGGGCCGCATTGAAGGAAATGCTCAAGACGCGCAAAGAAAAGCCTTTCTATGTTGCCACGAAGACATTCGGGGAAACGCCTTCAGATGTCAGGAAAGACCTTGAGAACTCACTTAAACGGATGGGGCTGGACTACATCGACTTCTATCATGTCTGGTGCATAATGTCACTCGACAGCTACCAGGAACGTGTCAGGAACGGAGTTATAAGGGAGTTTGAAAAGATGAAGGCGGAGGGGTTGATAAGGCATATCTGTGTTTCCACCCATATGGCGGGTCCGGACATAAAAACCATGCTCTACGACTACCCGTTCGAAGGGATACTCCTCGGTTACTCGATTATGAATTTCGCATACCGCGACGAGGGCGTTGCGGCTGCGAACTCCGCAAATATGGGTGTGACAGTCATGAACCCGCTTGGCGGCGGAATCATCCCGAATAATCCCGACAGATTCTCATTTGTGAAGACAAAACCCGAAGAGACTGTGGTGGAAGGCGCACTGAGGTTTCTGATCAATGACAGGAGAATAACCACATCGCTTGTGGGGTTCGCAAACAAGGCGCAGCTTGCCGAAGCGATAAGCGCAGTAAATGGCTTCAGCAAGTTAAAAGACAGCGCCGTATCAAACATAAGGGAAAATCTCAAAAAAAGTTTCAATGAATTATGCACCACCTGCAGATACTGCGACATCTGTCCGGAAAAAATCCCCATTCCAAATCTGATGGAGGCGTTCAACCATTATATTCTGGGCAACAAGAATCCTGACGATCTCATCAACCGGTTGAAATGGCACTGGGGCATAGAGATCGAGGATGATGTTTTCTTCAAATGCACGAAGTGCGGCCTCTGTGAAAAGAAATGCACTCAGCATCTTCCAATAAGGGAAAGGCTCAAGACCATCAAGGCCGAAATAGAAAAGGCCCGGGTGAAGAAGGGTGTAAAGCCAGTGATCGGTAACCAGTGAACAGTAATCAGTGAACAAAGAAACTGGGAAAAGACAAAGACTGCCAGCAAGGATGCTGGCGGTCCGGTAAGAGCACGGAACGCCGGCATCCTTGCCGGCATCGCGTCTAGATTTATCTGGAAAAGATAAAGACTGCCAGCAAGATGCTGGCGGTCCGATAAGAGCACGGAACGCCACCATCCTGGTGGCATCGCGTTTAGGTTCATCTGGGAACTGCCAGCAAGGATGCTGGCGGTCCGGTTGGAGCACTGACGAATTTAACCAAAAGAGCTATCAGCCGATTCACGACTTGGGTTTGTCTTTTTTGGGCTTGCCTAGGATCTCGCACATGATTGTGTTGTATCCCTTGCCCTGATTCATCTGCTTTAGAACATCAGAGACGGCATCACTGGAATTCTGCTTATCAATATTGACTAGGAAGGTAAAAGAATGATGGCCGGCGGTTATCTTGTCACCGTCTTTAAGATGGACAGTGGAGTTGGCATCTATTTTACTGTCGTTGAGGTAAGTTCCGTTTGAAGAACCGAGGTCAATTATCGCGAAGCTGTTTTTATCTTCTTTGCCTATGCCGAAGTGTTCGCGGCTGATTCGGGAGTCATCGCAAATCTGAAAATTCACATGGTCTTCCCTGCCGAAAATGGTCATCTTATCTTCAGGGAGCCTGAAATACCTGAGTGTTCCCTTGTCCATGTAGCTTATGTAAGGCATTTCACGGAGTTCCGGAGATTGAGTTTGAATTAACTCTCAACATCCAATATTCAACACGGAATATCCAATGTCCAAGTCAAGATTTTTCTGAATTCAATTCCGATGAAAACTGGATATTGAGTGTTCAATACCTTTGAAATTATTAAGTGTCGTGGTCAAGCCTTCTGGATTTTTCCAGATCTTATGCAGGCCGTACAAACTTTGATTGTTTTTACAGTTCCGGCAACTTTAACACGCGCGCTCTGCAGGTTTGGCCTGAAAATGCGTTTGTTGTTTTTCACAACATGTGTTCCGATACCGCCTTTTTTCTTGGCGAGACCTCTGCGTATGATTGTTCCACCGACAACTGTCCTCTTGGCGCATATTTCACAAACTCTGCTCATATCTGATTCCTCCGATAATGGAATTATTTAAAATTTGGTGGGATGGTCGGGATTCGAACCCGAGACCACTACATTAAAAGTGTAATGCTCTACCAACTGAGCTACCATCCCAGATTTCACACAACTTTTTTAAAAGGAATGTCAAAATACCCGAATGTCGTGATAAATCAAGCTGGTTTATAAATTTATATTGGAATTTTTCCATTCCGTCAAGCTGGGACGAAAGTGGCGGAGAAGTCAGGAGTCAGGAGCCAGAATTCAGAACAATAGCTCATAGTTCTTAGCTCAGAGCTATCAGCTGACAACTATGAACTAAGGAATTTCAGATCCTATAGAAGAGGCCTCTCGGCATCTTTTCAACTTTGATTGCGCCTGCATCAGCCATTTTCCCGACGAGAGTTAAAAGTTTGCCTTCACTCACAGACAATGCTGATGCAATTTCCGGCAGAGTGCAGGGACGACGCCTTACAATCTCAAGCACCGCTTTCTCCAAATCAACGGCTGATAACTTTCCCCCTTCGACTTTGGCCACAGAAACAGCCGGCCTACCTATAATCTCGACTTTCACATGGGGTTCAAGCGCCTTAACAAATGGCACAACTTCAGATTCGGAGGCCTTCTTGACCCATTTCTCGGTACCGGGCCGGTCAAGGCTGTTCAACTGAACCTTGTCGGGGCTTATCCTGATCACCGCCTTCCTGATCGCCTCAATTGATTCAGGACTGTCATTTATACCTGGAACAACAAATATCTCCAACCAAAAAAGAGCTTTTGAATTTTTCCTGAAAGACTCAAGCGATTTTACAATGTCCTCGGCACCTATGCCCGCCGCAGGCCGGTTTATCTTGCAGAAGGTCTCGTCGTCTGCGGCGTCTAGGGATGGCACGACAAGATCGATTCCAGCAAGCTCCTCAATCATCTGTTCCGAACCGAGGAGGATTCCATTTGTAATCAGGCATATCTTGTAATGCGGATATTTCCCTTTCAGGAATTTCACTATCCTTCCAATACCGGAATGCAGGGTCGGTTCACCCGCCCCGGAAAAGGTAATGTAGTCAACCTCAGGCTTCCTTGATAAAAACTCGTCGAGCTCTGCGATAATTTCAGCCGTATCATAAAATTCACTTCTGTGGGGACTGAGAAAGGTTGTCGCACCGGCCTCGCAGTAAATACAATCCATGGAGCAGGTCTTCGATGGGACAAGGTCCACTCCGAGTGAAACTCCTATCCGCCTTGAGAAAACTGGACCGAAAAGATATTTGGGCATGAGATATTTCCAATTTTATATTGCCGACTTCTCCTTCGAAGCCAACATGGCATAGTAGGATTGCCGATTATTTCAAATCATAATTTCCAAATGACTCCTAATCTGCTATAATATACGTGTTTCCATGAAATCGGAAATATCAAATCGAAAATAGGCAATGCAATTCGCAATTCGTAATTCGTAATTTACCAAAGGTCATCATGGTCTGGTGGAATCTATATTTTGTCGTATTCATAGCGGCCCTGACACTTGGACTCATACTCACTCCTGCTTTCAGGAGACTGGCTGAACTCACGGAGTTTTACGACTGCCCGAAGGAGCAGTGGCATAAACGCCATTCGAAGCCCACGCCCCTCCTCGGCGGACTGGCCCTCTGCGTTTCATGGGTGACTACGATTGTAATCGGAGTGATAGCCTCTCAGTCCATTCGGGAAAATGTCCTTGACAGGACCGTCATATCAAACCTCCCCGGCATATCCAAGGTTTCATCGGAACTTGTTTTCATATGCGTTGGTGCGGTTCTTGCAACCCTGCTCGGACTTTATGACGACAAGTTCAATATGTCGGCGAAAACAAAATTCGCCGGGCAGATAGCGATCGCGGTGATAGCCGTCACCTGGGGTGGAGTAAGAATATCCTTTCTGATGCCTTCCCCCATTATCGGCTGGGCAGTAACGGTATTTTGGATTGTCGTTGTCATGAATGCAATAAACTTCTTTGACAATATGGACGGACTGGCAGTTGGAACAGCCGCCATAGCCTTTACTTTCTTCACCATTGTATCAGCTGAAAGTTCCCAGTATTTCATAGCCGTACTTGCAGCTGCCACGGCAGGCGCCTCATTTGGATTCTGGTTCTACAACCATTCCCCGGCAACCATTTTCATGGGGGACTCAGGAAGTCATTTCCTTGGCTACAATCTAGCGGTGCTCGGCGTCCTTGCGACATACTACAATCCCTCGCAGGCATACACCTATCTGCCTATCCTAATACCGTTTTTCATACTGGCAATACCCCTTTTCGACCTTTGTGCTGTAGTAGTGATCAGGATTAGGGCAGGCAAACCAATTTACATTGGCGACCACAACCACATCTCCCACCGTTTCCTGAACATGGGTATGAATCGGGAACAGGCCGTAATGATGGTACATCTTCTGGCGATAGCCATAGGCCTGAGCGTCCTACCTCTTATGTGGGGAGACATTAAGACAACGATAACTTCACTCCTGCAGGCCTTTACAATTCTGCTTCTGGTGACATTGCTGCAATATAAAGTCCAAAAAATAAATGAGGAGGACAATAAGGAAAAGCCCAGTGTTGAAAAATAGTTTCCAGATTGTTGCTACATTGATTTTCGCCCTATTCACCTCATAGGCCGGAGCGAACCTCTTGCGCTCTTCCAAGCATATTCACCGAATAATGTTGACTAATCCTCTTTTAAGTAATAGAATACAATACATTTTTATACAAAAACCCACGGGGATCTCCTTATGATCAAGAAAATATTTGATTTAAAAGCCGCTAGAACATTCTTTTCAGGATTACTATTCTTCGCGGTTTTCCTTTTATGTCCAGGAATTAAGGCTGCAAACGATACTCATACGCTTATAAACTATACGGCAGTAAATGTCCAGCTCAATGCAGCGGTGCTGGCAGTTTTAAATCAGGCGGGCGTCCAATTTAACAGCACCTTGTCCTCAACAAATATCAAACTCTCCGCCACCAATCTCGTATCCCCGACAATCTCAAATGTTACCTGGTCGGAGGCTCTTGAAATCATCCTGCAAACACAGAATGACGACAATCTGACTCCACTCACATACAGGATAGTGGATTCCCAGGTTGTCCTCTACTATCAGTCCGTCTATCCCACCACGGCCACGCTAGTCATGAATTTCTTCCCGCGAGGCGACGGCTCGACAAGCCCTGTTTCCAGCGCGATAACCACGCCCGTCAGCAGAACTGTCAATCAAAACCAGCCAATTTGGAAAGCAATAACAGCAACTCCGATAGCTGGTTATCATTTCGTCAACTGGACAGGCTCGTCAACACTCACATTCGCAGACAACTTCTCAAGCAGCACACAAATAAGAATAGATAATTTGACTAATCCAGCCGAAGACGTGGTATGGAATGCAGACTCGACAGCCATCGCCTGGTTCGAGCAGGACGACATAAGCGCCGGGCTTGTGGCATATTATCCCTTCAATGGCAATGCATCCGACGAAAGTGGAAATGGAAACGACGGTATAGTAAACGGCGCAACGCTTGTGGCAGACAGGTTCGGGAATCCAAACCGCGCCTATTCCTTCGACGGAATCAACGACTACATCAATTGCGGAAATGATGAAATCCTGAATCTAGCGACCTTCTCGGTGTCATACTGGGTAAACTCCGACCATACCCCTGGATCCGGATTGATCTCAAATATCATAAGCAAGGGAGGCAATTACACTTCATGCTGGGATCATACCACAGCTCCAAAGCCTGGAATAATATTCAACGACGGGACCACCTGGCATTACTCCAACTCGACTTCAACCTTCATTCCCGACAAGTGGTACCATATCGTCGCCACATACAACAAGAACTCGCTTGTTGTTTATGTGAACGGGGTCAGCAACAACACAGTCTTCGCGGGAGAGGATCCCCAGACAAACGTAGATCCCCTCTGTATCGGTTCAAGCAGCACATTCTCAGGATTCCTCCGCGGCTCCATAGACGATCTGAGGGTTTACAACAGGGCGCTGGCGCCTTCGGAAGTCACTAAACTTTACAAGCTTCCAGCCACTAAACTCACAACCGCCTCTTCACCGGCCACGGCAGGAAGCGCGACCCCATCCCCGAACATAACCGTGAATTCAGGAGATCCTGTCACTGTAACCGCCTACCCAAAGGCAGGATTCAGGTTCAGCAAGTGGGCAATAGGCGGAACTTCAACCCTTGAAGACGCAAGCGCCCAGATCACCACGGTGAATGTCAACTCAAACTCCACGGCTACCGCCTATTTCGTAGCGGATTCAACACACAACCTCGTATCCCTCTTCAATCCATATCCTGTGCCCCCCACCGACCAAATCCAAGTGCAGAATGCAGTAACACAGTGCCTCAAACAGGTCGGCATGCAGTACAATGCCGCAAACTCCAACATCAATATAGGCCCGGTCAGCACACAGATGATCACTCCCGACATCCGCAACGCCCTCTGGAGCGAGGCGTTGGGCAAGATACTTGGCCCACTCGGCCTTACATACAAGATCATAAGCTCCAAGGTCGTACTTTACAGACAGGATCAGTTCGTCGGGCAGTCGACACTGGCCATGAATTTCACGCCAAGCGGCGGCGGCATCACATCCCCTTCCTCAGGCCCTGTGACTACGACAGTCACCAACGGAAATCTGTTTGACATACAGGCCCTCCCCTCTGCAAATTATCATTTCATCAACTGGACTAAATCATTCAATGCGACAATAACCGACGAGAACAGTCCAAGCACGACGGCAAGCGTTACAAAGGATTCCACAATAACTGCGAACTTCGCACATGACACCGCAACACTCACGATGGCGAAGACAGGCAACGGCTCAACCAGCCCCGCGCTAGGAGATACACCCGAAAACACGGCAACCGCAATCCCCATAGTGGCAACGCCCAACGCAAACAACCACTTCCTCAACTGGACTGTCACCGCCGGCTCGGCGACACTTGCAAACGCAACTCTGCCCTCAACCACAGTCACCCTCAACGGAGACGACGGTTCCGCCGCAACCGTAACTGCGAACTTCGCACATGACACCGCCACGCTCACAGTTGTGAACAACGGGCATGGCGCTGTGGTTCCGGCACCAGGGACATACATCAACCAGAATACCGCCACTCCGATGGACATAACGGCCACCCCTGACGCAGGATACCATTTCGTAACCTGGGCCGTGTCCGGCAGCGCTACTGTCGCAAATTTGGCTGACCCAACGACCACACTTACGTTGACCGGAGCAAACAATTCGAAAGCGACACTAACTGCGAATTTCGCAATCGACACCTACCAGGTGAATTTCGTCTCAGGCGGGAACGGCAACATCGCAGGCGCAACTACGCAGAATATCAATTTCGGTTCGGACTGCACTGCCGTGACCGCGGTTCCATCGGCAGACTACCATTTTGCCAATTGGACAGGTATCGGCGGCCCCTATGCCGCAAACCCACTGACAATCCTAAATGTATCCAGCAACATGACAATCACTGCGAACTTCGCACACAACCAGGGAATGATATCCACCGACACTCAAGGCACGGGTTCAGTAACAATAGATCCAGCTCCTTATTATACTAAAACAGCATACGGTATTTCAGCAATAGAAACCGATCCGGCCAACTTCAATTTCATCAACTGGACGGCCGATGACGAAGTCATCATCGCAAATCCCAAATCCGCCCTCACCACCGTCAGACTGACCGGCCAGGAGGGATGCTCCGGCACAGTCACTGCAAATTTCTTCCCAGTCGCCAACACCCTCAATTCCGGAGATGTGAAAAACTTCAGCGGGGATTGGAAAAGCAAAACCGTATACAGGATAAATGTCCCGGCCGGAATAACAAAGCTTGTCGCAACCACCGCGAACGGTGATGGCGATTGCGATTTATATGTAAGGCCGTTGGTGATTCCATCAATAGATGAATATTACTCGAAAAGCACGAATATCGGAACGGCCGAATCCATCACTGTCAGGAATCCCACTGAAGGCTACTGGTACATCCTCGTCTACGGATATGCATTATACAGCAACATCGACCTTACAGTCACCCTCGACAATGACCTTCCCGGCGTACCGGAACTCCTAACCGCCACCAGCAAACCAGACCGCGTGACACTGACTTGGAATTCAGGGGCAGGAGCCACTTCGTATGACATCTACCGCTCGAGAAACAATTCCTTCAACATGGCAACCCTCCTCCCAGCCGGAGCTGGAATAGCAGCTTTGACTTTCGATGACGTAACCGCCCTGGTCGGCACCAGCTACTATTACTGGGTGGTCAGCAGGAAAGGAGCCGCCACAAGCGCGCCAAGCAACTTCCTGATAGGCTCACTGGACGAACTGTTGCCGATCCCGCTCAAGAATGGTGTCGCAATCACAAAGATCGCAGCAGATGCGGGAACCACCAGGATATATCAGATAATAATCCCTGCAAGCCCCGTGCAGGCCCTCCTCGAAATCGAGGCCAGCATCGGATCCGGTGACGGTGACATGACGGTCACAGACAGCAGAGGCGCCATCAAGTATGGTGTCAAGATAACCAACAATGAGATAGTCCGGATTGAAAACCCACCGGCAAGCGAGACCTATACAATTTTCCTTTATGCCAATACCGCATATTCCGGCGTCACACTTATGGCTAAAGTCTACAGCGCAACGCCCCTCTCACCGACGGGCCTGGCTGCGAGCGACGGAACATATCCAGATGCAATACTCGTCAGCTGGAAGGAATCAGCCGGCGCGACCATTTACGAAGTATGGAGGGCCGAAGGCGTCATTGGCGGTGTCACCCCAAAAAGCAGCGACGCTGAAAAACTCTCTGAGACCTCCGATTGTTCCTTCTTTGACAATATAAATCTCGATGTCGGCAAGGTTTATTACTATTGGGTGAAGGCGAAGAATCCCCCCCCGGGCGGTACCAGCGCGTTCAGCACAGGTGGTAGCGGATACGTCTCTAATATTCCCGGAAAACCGACATCATTCACTGGATCCGCTGGAACATACTTTGACAAGATCAGGCTGACCTGGCCCAAGGTGGCGGGTGCGACCTCCTACCTGCTCTACAGGAATTCCGTTGACGCGATACCAGTCGCTCCGATCGTTGAAGTCCCATATGTCAGCTACAATACAACGTACACATATGACGACATGGGCGGCGCAGATCCCAAGCCGAATACCGGAAAGTCAAAATACTATTACTGGATAAAGGCGAAGAACAACAATGGCACAAGCGATGAAAAACAGACAACCGGATATGTAAAAGGCACAGGTCCGACCGGTGTCAGCGCAAGCAAGGGAACATTCTTCGACCAGGTAAAGATCACTTGGACAGCAGTACCCGGCGCAAGCAGCTACAACGTATACAGTTCCCTGACAAACGATCCCACAACAGCCGGAGATCCCATTGGGACATCTGAGACCAACTCCTACTACGATAAAAGCGTGTCTGGCACCACCACAGTCCATTATTACTGGGTGAAGGCCTACTGTGGCTACCTGAGCGCATTCAGCACGTCGAGCAGCGGCTATGCAAAGACTTCAGTCACCACTCTGACAGCACCTGCTATAAAATCCGTAAGCAACGGAGCCTACAGTTATGTCTATCTGACATGGGCTGAAGCCCCGCTGGCCGTCTCTTACAACGTCTACAGGAAAATAAATACTGCAGATCCATGGGGGGACAAGATAAACGGAGTTGACGTGACAAACCTTTTCTTCAGCGACAATACGGCAGATCCGGGTAAGAAATACCTCTATGCGGTCACGTCCGTCAATGGAGTCCTTGAAAGTTCCAAGAGCGCAAGCAAAACCGGCTATGCGGCTGGAGCCAGCACACAGATCAGCGATGGGGAAACCATTGAAGACCTTTCGGGAAGAAAGGGAAACGAGCAACTCTTCCGCATCAGCAACGTTCCGGAAAATCGCACAAGGCTCGTCGCCAAGGCCGAGAACTTGAATCCCGGCGATTCCTGCGACATCTACGCGAAACTCGACTCATATCCGACGACGACTCTATATACAGCCAAAGGCACGCTGATCCCGGGAACCAAGGCGGATAAATCGCTGACTGTGACCAACCCCGCCTCCGGAACATGGTTCATCCTGATCTGTGGGTCGGGCACCAATGGCTACACGAAAGCCGACCTCACAGTCAGTTACTATTCCGCCACAAACATCATATTGACGCAGGTTCCTCAAGACGACCTTGCAATTCCATTCACCGCAACATTCAAAGGCAAACTGCAGGACGAATCCAATACGGGCATCCCGGGATTCAACATAGGTGTGAGGGATCCGGTAACAGGTCTCCAGACATGGCTACCCGCCAAAACTGACGCCAATGGCTTATTCACTTATTCCACCACGATATCCGGCGAAGGAGAATACACCTACGACTTCTTCCTGACAACGATCCCTGACTACACCAGGACAATCGGCAGTTGGACCGTAAAGACAAGGCGAAGCCCGGAGGCAAACGGATTCTTCGATTTCGCCGGCTACATTCCGGCTACGCCCATCACTCTCAGCACCGGCGATCCAGACAACCTGGCAGGGATGCAGAACTTCCTTTCCATAAGAAGAGGATTCAAGAACGGTCCGGTACTGCTCAATTCGACATACTCCAACATGTGGGTCGAAAGCACAATCGTGAAAACCTCAACCGATGCAAACATCCTGGCCAAGCTCGACACCGGCCTTTATTTACTGCTATACGGAACGGAAGGCGCCGCCGCAGGCAACGGAAAGACTGTCAATCCAGCCCTCACCGTGAGCCCTCTGCTCGTGCATGTCGCATCAGACAAACTTGATACCGTACTTGGAAACCTAAAGACGGTCAACCTCATCGACAATGAGCTGGCGGACAACGTGCTGAGAGGAGGAATCGGCGTCATTGCAATATCTTCCTTCTACAACCCTGACGAGACCGGAGTCGATTTCGACTGCGATGTCGCCATGTTCGCCGACGAGCAACTCGAGTTCCTTGCGAACATCGCAGACGGAAACGCCACTTTCTCCACTGCAAAGAAATACGGTGATTCCGTGCTTACAATGGATGCCGTAGTCCCGCTGGAGAGCGGCCGGAAAATCGGTACAAGGATCACGTCTTTCATGAAGGAATACATCCCCGCCCCGTGACACGGCAATGGCTCAGATTCCTCATGGATTGTTTCTGCATTTGCTGGTTAGTCCGAAGGAAGGGAACGCGGCTACAGCCGGATTTATTCTAGTAGCGCGGGTCTATCTGACCCGCGACTCTCGGATCATCCGCCAAGACATCTTCTGATTACCAAACTTGTCAAAACAACCTTATTGAGGTAGAGTAACGGCATGGATTATTCAAAAATCATAACTATTGAACCCGGCAAGAGAAGCGGTAAGCCGTGTATTCGAGGTATGCGCATCACCGTGTCAGACGTGTTGGAATATCTGGCATCCGGAATGCCTGAGGCGGAAATTCTGCGGGATTTTCCGGAACTTACACCGGATGATATTCACGCCTGTTTGACTTTCGCCGCTGATCGCGAGAAAAAGCTGATGGTGGCCGTAGCGTGAAACTTCTGTTGGACCAGAATATTTCTCGCCGACTCTTGCGGGATATTGCTGTCGCATTCCCGGGCTCACAACATGTCTCCGATGTCAATTTGACAAAGGAAGACGATGAGGTACTCTGGAGATTCGCGGCAGACGATGGTTTTGCCATTATCTCAAAGGATTCGGATTTCTTCCACAGGGCACTTCTGCGCGGGCACCCGCCTAAAGTCATCCATCTCAGGATCGGAAATTGCACTACACAGCACATCATAAAGTTGATCATGGATAACGTGCCGCTAATTCATAAGTTCATTTCCAACCCCTTGGAATCATTGCTGATACTCGAGTAAGGAACCTTCATTTTTTATCGCATCCCCTTCCACGTTGCGAGCTTGTCAAACCTGCAAAAGAGGATCCGACATTTATTAAGTTTCTGACCCGCGACTCTCGGATATTTTGACAGGATAACAGGATTAACATGATTTTCCTTATTTTTAATCCATGAGCTAAAAATCATCTATTCTCCCAACTGAACCCTTCCAGTGTATTCCATCCCCCCTATTGACATGAAACGCCCAAGTGGTAATTTGTACACCAGGAGTTGTTATTTATTTCAAGGGGTAAAATGAGAAGAACATCTTTAGTATTATATCTCGCCGCAATTATCGTCCTAGCCTTTACGGTATCGGCAAAAGCACTCCAGTCTGGTGATTTTACATATACCGACAATGGTGCAGGCATCACAATCACCGATTACACCGGTTCCAGCAGCGCAGTGAACATCCCCGGCACGATTGGCGGCAAGCCAGTCACCAGCATCGGGGACTTTGCGTTCTCTTACTGTGACAGCCTGTCCAGTATCACTATCGGTTCCGGCATCACCAGTATCAAAGCCTATGCGTTCTCTCAGTGTTACAACCTGACCAGCGTCACTATTCCAAATAGTGTCAACAGTATCGGAGACGCGGCATTCTTTGACTGTTCCAGCCTGACCAGCATTACAATTCCCAATAGCGTCACCAGTATCGGAGAAGGGGTGTTCTCTGACTGTTCCAGCCTGACCAGCGTCACTATCGGCACCGGTGTCACCAGTATCGGAAGCTTTGCGTTCTTTGACTGTTCCAACCTGGCCAGCGTCACTATCGGCAACGGCGTCACCAGCATCGGAGACTGTGCATTCAATTGGTGTACCCGCCTGACCAGCGTCACTATCCCAAATTCTGTCACCAGCATCGGAGACTGTGCGTTCGAGGGTTGTTCCAGCCTGATCGCGATAACGGTGGATGCGCTCAATCCCTCCTATAGCAGTGTGGATGGGGTCTTGTTAAACAAAAATCAGTCCTCGATTATTCTATTTCCATATGGCAAAGCAGGAGGCTACACGATCCCTGGCAGCGTCACCAGTATCGGAAACTATGCGTTCTATAGCCGTGCTAAACTGACCAGCGTCACTATTCCAAATAGCGTCACCAGTATCGGAAACTATGCGTTCTATGGCTGTACAAAACTGACCAGCGTCAATATTCCAGATAGCGTCACCAGTATCGGAGACTATGCGTTCTATGGCTGTTCCAGCCTGAAGCGTGCGCTTTTTCTGGGAGATGCCCCGACCATGGGATACGATGCCTTTGGTTCATGCGCCCCAGATTTTAAGGTGTACTACTATATTTATGGAGCGTATGGTTTTACCTCGCCTACTTGGATGGGGTATCCGTCGGCAATTTTGTCGTATCAAGTCGTTTTCACTCCAGGACAGAACGGTTCCATTTCCGGTGCCAAGAGGCAGACGGTCAATCATGCTGCAAACTGCACGCAGGTCACAGCCGTGCCTGACGCAAACTACCATTTCGCAGGTTGGACAGGAAATTATACCGGGGTTGAAAATCCGCTTATACTCACAAACGTGACTTCCGATAAGTCAATTACTGCGAACTTCGCACATGACACCGCAAATTTAACATTGAATGCGAACGGAAAGGGAACTGCCGGAACCACCAGTGTGAATCCGCTAAACACTACTACTGCGATTCCGATCCTGGCTACACCGGCGGCGAACAATCATTTTGTGAGCTGGTCTGTCAGCTCTGGATCTGCGAGCATCGCGAATGCAAAGTCTGCTTCGACCAGCGTGATGTTGACAGGCGACCACGGCTCCTCAGTGACGATCACTGCGAACTTCGCAGAGGATGCTGCGCCTACTGTCGTTCCGGCGGTTCCTGTGATTTCAGCCACTGACGGCAAATATGAGGACAGGGTCATCATCACGTGGAAAGCCGTTCCGACTGCGTCCAGTTACGAGGTTTACAGGAACACCACGAATACTACTGTCAACGCTGATTTGCTGGGGACAGTGAGCGACAGCATATTCGAAGACAACACCGCCGCATTTGGCACGGTCTATTATTACTTTGCAAAGGCGAAGAACGCGATTGGTTCGAGCAGTTTCAGCACCGGCAATTCCGGACATGTGGCGAAAGCGCCAGCAGTTCCCAGAGCGGTTAACGCCTCCAATGGCAGGTATTTCGACAAGATCCGTGTTTCATGGGCCAAGGTTGCCAGAGCGACATCATATCTTGTGTTCCGCGCCGAGACAGAGGCGTCTGTGCCGAACCCACTCACTGACACTCCACTCGTTGAAACTACAGCCCTGTTCATTGACGACTTCGGCGACGACCTTGACATCACGAAGAAATATTACTACTGGATAGCCGCGAAGAACGGGAACGCCACCACTGTCATCAGCAAGTCCAACGTCGGCTACCTCTGCAATAAGGGTCCGGCTAAAATCACCGCCAGCAACGGCACTTATTCGAACAGGATCGTCGTGAAATGGAAGGCAGTTCCCGGGGCAACTGCATATGATGTGTGGCGTTTCACCGACAATAGGTTCACTCTGGGCAAGACAAAGGTCGGCGCTACGGTTACGGCCTTGGAATACGAGGACACTTCAGTTGCATCTGGCACACCGTTCTATTACAAGGTGAATGCGAAATACGCACCGGGAGCTTATGACAGCGAATTGAGCCTCACGGGCGCGTCCGGCAAGGCCTCCTCAGGCGCATCAAATCCCACGGCCACCAACATAAATAACGGTGCGACATCCGCAAACATTACGAACAAGGCAAAGGGCAGCATCCTCTATTTCTCTACGGAGGTGCCGTTCGGGACTACACGCCTTGTCGCCACACTCAACGGAACCAGCAAACTGGCAACTAACGACTGCAACGTGCTTGCGAAGTTCGCAAATTATCCGACTGTATCGTCGTATAACGCGAAGGGGGTGGAAAACAGCACTAACGAGATACTGACGGTCAGAAATCCCGCCGCTGGAACCTGGTATTTCATGCCCTACGGCGTAACGGACTACACGAACGTCACGCTGACGGTGAACTGCTATGCTGTGGCGGACATCGTCCTTACACAGATTCCCATGAATGATCTTCCGGTTCCATTCAAGGCGAATTTCAAGGGCAAGGTTGTTGATGAGTCCGGGAGAGGCATCCCGAACATGGTTTTACAGGTCAGGAATCCGATTACGTCTTCGTCGGAGATCATAACCCGACCATATAAGAATCCTGTCACTGGGTCAGTAACCATGATGGTGGCGAAGACCGATGCCAAGGGTTTCTTCTCGTATTCAACGACGATCAGCACGGAGGGGGAGCACACTTTCGACTTCTTCTTCGACAAGATGCCCGATGATGCGAAGGGGACCGCGAGCCACACTATCACCACACGCAAAGGCTGTTTTATTGAGGAACCGAACAATTTCTTTGATTTCTCAGCATATCTTCAGGCGACGCCGGTTGCAGTACCACTACATGCGGATGTTATCGGGTTACAGAACTTCCTTGACACCAGAAACGGCTGGAGCGAGGATGCAATTGACGACACCTATGAAACGATGTGGGTTGACGGCACTCTTGTGAAGACGGAGGATGACACGCAGTTGGCGGCCAAGCTTGATGAAGGGCTCTACATGTTCTTTTATGGTGTCGAAGGTGCAGGCGTAGGCAATGACACGACTACGGTACCGGCATTGTCAGCGGTTCCGTTCGTGGTGCATGTCGAGACCTCGAAGAAGGATGCCGTCCTTACCGCGCTCAACGCACTTGGAATCATAGACGGCACGCAGAAGGCCACCATCGAAGGAGGCAGTATCGGGATAGTCGCGGTAACATCACTCAACGATCCTGACGAAGGATTGACTCCAGTGAGCATATCGCTCCTGGCCTGCGAACAGTTAGAACTCCTTGCGAAGTTCGCAGCTGGCACGGCCGTTTTTATTGAGGAGGGGAAATATTCCGAAACGTTGACGAAAACGTACACTGTAGCTCTTTCAAGCGGCAGGAGGATCAATGTCGTCGCCGCAGGATTCGTGAAGTGAAGTCAGGCGGCCAAGCGCCACAACTCTGAATATCCAATAGCCAACACGGAATATCCAATGTCCAAGTTAAGATTTTCCTGGATTCAATTCCGATGGATATTGGAAATTGAGTGTTGGATATTGGGTGTTCAATTTTTTACGTGGACTTAACCGGCTAGCGCCGGGACTTCTCAGTTTAACCTTCCCCTGCCAGTTTATCTGGCAGGAAAGGAAGATTGGAAGGCTAAGAGGCATTCCTTTAACCTCCCAATATTTTTGCCTCCCGCGGGGCAAGCCCGCAGGGGGGCAATAAATACAATATCACCAGACTATGAGCTTCAACGGGAAATCTGTTTTCAGCTTGCTGTAGTCTTTGGCGTTCATGAAGTCGACGAACTGGCGGCTCCACCTGTCGATGAAATATCTGGCGTTTCCATAATATGTGAATCCCGGCAAATTAACTACTGCCGGTTCATCCATCTCCCTGTCGACAAAAGAACAGACTATCTTACCAGTCACAGAATCCCTGATGATTCCCTCGAAAGCCGTTGAGCCGGAATTGAATACGGCCAGGAATCCGACCGGCCAGACGACAAACCCGACGACACCTTCAACCACGTTGAGGTCAGCCTTGGAAGGCACAAGCTGAACGAGTGCAAGTTCAAGCCTGAGCGTCCCCGATCCCGGCTTGTCAACGACAATAAATCTTCTCTTGGAATCATTGTACAATGCGTTCTGGAAACTGCTATGCATGTATATTGCGATTTCAGTTGAATCCTCCTTCACATCTCCGACTACGGTTCTTCCTTGAACTTTGTCCCAGCCGGAAGATTTAATGAGATTATTCGTACTTACCGGGGCGACAATGATTCTATCATACCTCTTCAGATCAGTGTCCCTGTCAATCCAAATCCTTCTGAAAGGGAATTCTGGCGACTGGTCTACAAGCGTGCCGCTACCGTCCAGGAAAGAAGTCTGCGGCGCAGGATCAGCCCTAAACCATTCATAGATGCTGCTGCAGCCCGAAGCGGAGAGAAGCAGGAAGAGAGATAAAACGTGAAGTAACATTTTGCGGGCCATATTGAAACCTCCATAAATTACAAGGCTCAAACTGAACCGATATATCCAATATAATACTCTCCGGCTGTTTTTCCAGAGGCCAACTTTCTATGGGGTCAGCAGGATAAGGGTGGAAGCCTTTCTTAAAACACTGGAAGACGCATCCATCTAAAAAAGCAACCGTGAACTTGACGGCATAAGCATGCTAATGTATTCTTATAAAATCAAGAAGGATGCACCCAAGAAACTCCAGGGATACAGTCCCGACGCTTGGAGATACCGAATCGGTCGATTTCAGAGGTTCTGCGAGATCGATGAGCAAGGGCGTAATGTCAATATCCTGAGGTCGACCACCAGACGCACACGAATGATTAACAAGGCCGATAAGATAAAATGAAGCATAAGAAGAAACGTATTGTTTTTTACACACTGATCATCCTGGCGACAGTACTGCTCGTATTTGATATCTACTGTGAAACCAAAGGACTTCCCGCCTATCTGGAAAGGGTTATCGAAAAGAAATTCCAGGAAAAAGGCATTTTACTCAACATAAAAAATGCGAAGGTCGGGATTTTCCACGGTGTTGTCCTATATGATGTGACAGTGAAGGAGTCCAAGTACAGCAGCTGGAAGGTTTTAACCGCTGAAAGCATCAGGTTCAGCTTCCCGTTTTCATTAAAGGGGATAAATTTCGACAGCTTCTCCATCCATTCAGGAACGCTCAACCTTCCCATGTTCCCGGAAACAGGGGAAGAGGGTCTATTCGACATTATGTCCGTGCAAAACATTGAAGGAGACGTACGCAGGATCGGAAACGACCTTGAAATAAAATATGCGACGGCCTTTCTGAACGGCTTCCTGCTCAACATCTCCGGCGAAGTAAAAGATGTCTTCAACAACGCCTTACTTGCACAAGGGGGGAAAACACTCGGGGAAGATACTCTCAAACCCTCATCCGCGCTTGCCGGCATACCCCTTACCGCAAGGACATATTTCTACAACGAACTCAAAAACATGCGGAAGAACAGTTTTTCGAAAATGCCGCAGCTGCAGCTGCGAGTCAATATGAATCTCAAGGAAATCTACAGCAGCACCGTCAACTGCAAACTTGTAATCCCGTCGTTCAAATTCAGGGATATGAACATCAATGAGATAAACGGGAGTTTCTCCCTTAAAGACAGATCCCTTCATTTTGAAAACCTGAATGTCAACCTGGGCAAGAACGGATATCTCAAAGCCAACGGCAGCATGGATCTGGCAACCCTGTCCTGCAAAGGATTGATAAACGGGAAACTGAACATGGAAAAATATAAGAACTCACTCGATATTCCGGCCCTTAAAAAAATGCGGCTCTGTGAAAAATTCTCCGATATTGAAATATCCGTCAACAACTATTCCATCCAGCATTCCACCGGAAACCTGCAGTTCAACGCAATTCTGCCTGATGCGCTTATCTACGACATCCCCTTCAACGACATCAGGATAAATATCATGCTCTCACTGGACGACACCGAAAAGAACAGCCTCCGTATTGATAAAATGAAATTGAGTTTCGACCGCGGCGAATATTTCGAATTCAACGGAAGCGTCATAGGTATGAAAAACAGGAAACTGACCGGCAACATGTCTGGGAAAGTGCTGCCCAACAGGTTCCTCGCCGCACTGAATGAAAATACTCGAAAGGCTATAGAGTCATCCATCAAAATCGGGAATGAACCAGTTTCATTCTCAGGCTATATTGAAAAATTCACCTCTAATCTTAAAGATATTCACGCAAATGCCGAAATTAAAATCCCCTTGATTCAGGTCAGGGAGTCAACATTCAAGAATATTTCCGGCAGGCTTACACTTAACGGCGATACAGTGAAAGGCACCGGATTTGAACTTTCAAGCACTGAAGGCAACAAGCTTGACGGCGAGTTCGAATATTACATGCCGGACGGCCAGATATATGTTTTCATGCATACGAACGGGAATCCCTCCTTCGTCTACAAGACCGCCGCCGGACAAGAGAGGATTTTCCTTAAAACCCTTTATGACCACATAACCTGGCCTCCGGTGAACGAATCGATTGACATGACCTTGAAAGTCTATTACTTCATGAAGGAAAAACCTTTCTATCTGCTCTCCGGTAATATTGTTGTAACTGACTGCCGATACAACGGCCCCGCTTTCGACTATGGCTCCTGCGCCTTCCTGATTGATTCTGAAAACCTGGTGATAATTCCCAGCATCATCCTGCAGCAGGGCAAGACCAGTGCAGTGATTTCCCTGGCATATGACAACAGACCTGGAGGAACGGCGATATTCCCATCGTCCCCATTATTCAACATCCCGGAAAAAAACACCGACCGGCTTTATTTTGAGACAGAGAGCGCCCTCCCCGGCAACAGTCTTCTTAAATGCATAATCGCCGACTGGAACAGCCCAAGAATCAACTTGGACGGCTCCTGTCCAGTCAAGGTCAATGGAACGATTGACTATAACAATGACGACAACACCTATTTCTATGCAAAGCTCATAAACGGCCAAGGCGAATTCAGTGGCATCCCCATAAACAAGGTAACTGGTTCGATCGGGATGAAAAAACAGATACTTGAGATACCCGAAATGACAGCAAGCTCGTTCAATGGCGAACTGGCCTTCGCGTACAGCTACAACATCGTAAAGAACACAGGAAAAATATCATTGAAAGTAGATGATGCTGAATTCATGCCTATCGTAAAAAACCTTGGATTCCCGGAGTTCACCAGCCGCAAGAAAGGCTTACTTTCAGGGGACATGCATGCCGACATCAGTTACACCAAGAAGGACGAACTGATAATGAATGGAAATGGAAAAATATCACTCCGCGATGCTGACATATGGGAAGTGCCGATACTGAAGGGCTTCACCGACATGATGGGTAAAACATTGATCAGCCATGAATGGGGTGAAGTGACTTCCGCCGACTGCACATACACCCTTGAAAAAGATCATTTCCAAACCGATTCGATACAGACCGACGGCAACGCCGTCGCCCTTTCGTCAAGCGGGAAATACTACTGGAACACAAGCGAAACGGATTTCAAGGTAAGGGCGAAGCTCCTTAAAAACATTCTCCCATACGAACTCTTCTCAAAACTGCTCAACCCACTGTCGTGGGTCTTCGAAGCCAGGCTCCACGGCAAAGGCACAGACCTGAAATGGGAACAGGGCAGCGGTCTGAAGAAAATGTTCAAGTAAAATCCATCAGGCCGGTGGGGGCCCTTGGCCGAAATAAACCTAATTGCCGCAGTTGGCCGCCTTCGCTAAGGAAACAGAATACCCAGCGTACTTCCGATGTGCCGCTTTTTCCACTTGATAATTTATCCTAGAAAAAGCAGTTGGAATTTTATGATCGAAGGCTCCAGCCAGGGTGGATTATTGACGCTGTCAATCGCCGGATTATACGCCGACAAAGTCAGCAGTGCGATGTCCGGGGTACCTCTTTGCGATCTCAGCCGCCCATGCCAGAAGCGGAACTGGCAGACCGGAGCCGCTGGCGTGTACTACGATGGTGCGAACTTCGCACGCTTAATCAGATGTCCGATCCAAATGTCCGTTGCCTTGATAGACAGTTCCTGTCAGCCAGGCGGGGTATTCGGCGCATATAACGCCATCCCTGTAAAGGATAAGAAGATCAGGATTGAACCCCGCGACGGACATGGAACTACTCCGGGGCGGCAGGCAATGGAACGGGATTTCATCATAAAGGGTCTGGGCTTGTGAGCAGATTACAATTTTTTGGATTATTTATCCTTAACCAAGGAGCTAATGATGTCGAATAAAATCAAGAATATTCTTTTAGGAAGCGCAATGCTGGGAGCGGCTTGCTCATGTTGCGCGATGGACAAATCATCGGATCGGATGCAGAAATTAGAAGTGATTAAAAACGGCCACTTGGTATATATCCGGAGTTATTTTTCGCAGGATCAGGACATTGTCATAAGCATGCAGGATACCGGCACGAACGGTCAAATAACTTTCGGGCATACCAGACTCGTTCCAACCACTCTTCCAACCGATGCCGCGTCTTTTGAGAAGGTAACGCTTTTTCATGGCTGCGGCGATGATGCCACCCCCTGGAATCTGAATGGCACTTTCATCGGTGGAAACCATGGCTGTTCAGACGCACGTGAATTGACTGCCAAGAACCATGGGTTGACAGTGAAAGACATCGGAAGCGAATGGACGGATGAGGCGGCAACCAAATTCTATATTATCAAAATCGCAACAGCAGACAAGATTTGGATTTTAAAGTGTAGAAGAACCGATTCTATCGGAGAATACCGGAAAAGACGGAATATGGAAATTCCATACAACTCTAAAGGGCAATAGTCTGAAAAGCAGTTCCGGAGATGGAACATTGAAATTCGAAGAGAACAAGGGAGTGCAGATAACCCCGGCATGCAGGATAGAAAAGCAGCAATACCTCGTCAACGGCAAGACAGCTTTGGAAGACGGAAAAGTGACCTCTTGCGATTTCCTGGACATCGTTGATGAATATGACATCATCGCGCCGGATTCCCTTCTGGACAGTATAAGGAACAATCCTGGCAAAGAGCCAAAGTTTACAGCAAAGAATCTAGATTCCATGGTGACAGAGCACATCGTCTACCGTTTCCAGCCGATGGGTGCATGTACGGTTGAACACAAGTCGAAAGCCAACCGTAATTTCAATCTCGGCTATATGGGATTTATCCAGTCGGCTCCTCTGACAAAAGGCTCTTTTGACACACATGAATACTATATTCCAAAGACAGTTCCATTTGAACTGAAGGGACGGAAATACGATTTTGCGAATTTCGCAGACTACTCTCAGAAACTGCCGAACGAACTTCTGTTCGGTGAAAATAAAAACGGAGCAAACGTACACAGAATCGGATATGTGATAGGATATTCGCTTATTGAAGGAATCACGCGCCCGGAGACGCGTTCAAAAAATTGCAAAACACCTTTGTATCTCTATGTTTCAAACAAAACATACCCCCAATCCGCCTTCCAGACTGTCTGACAGGCAAAAAAATAACCGTCATTGAAAAGACGCCTTCATTCGAACTGTTGGAAGGACAACAAAAAATTATGTCGGATGGAATCCGTTTATCCGTAAAAGGCAATTATGCCTATGCGGTATTGAAAGTGGAATAAAGAAAATCAAAGCCGCCCCATGGATCGTGGAATTCGAATAAGTATTGTTTTATATTTTTCTGATTATATCTTAGGATCCGCGCAAAAATAACTTTGCCATTTGGCGGAGAATACAGGTAAAATCTATAAATATCTTGGGGTCCAATATGAATTCGTTCCAAAAAGTTACAGAAAAATTGACCAAATCCGGTTCGTTCACGGTCGGAACAAACTACTGGGCTTCCCACGCGGGTACAAACATGTGGACCGACTGGCGTCCGGAAGTCATCGACAGGGACTTCAAAACCCTGGCATCGGCAGGGATAAAGGTATTGCGAGTTTTCCCTCTGTGGCCCGCTTTCCAACCACTCACAATGCAGCGCGGCGGTGGAGGATGCACCTCCGGACTTTTCTTTGGTGAAAACCCCCTGCCCGACACAAAAGCAGGACAAGCAGGTGTCGATGAAACGATGATCCGGCGCTTTAAGGAGTTTGCGAAACTCGCTGAAAAACACAAACTCTCTTTAATAATAGGACTTATCACCGGCTGGATGAGCGGACGGCTCTTTGTCCCACCGGCATTTGAGAATCTCAACGTCACTACCGACCAGCTTGCAATTAAATGGCAGATCAGATTCGTGAAATATTTCGTAGGGGAATTGAAAAAATATCCTGCGATTATCGCATGGGATCTCGGGAACGAATGCAACTGCATGGGTGGCGCTTCGCGTCCTGAGGAGGCCTGGGCATGGACATCCGCAGTCTCGGGCGCGATACGGATTTCCGACAGTTCGCGCCCGGTCATTTCAGGCATGCATGGACTCACCCCGGAATTCAGGGGTGCCAACTCCTGGATGATACAGGATCAGGCCGACTTATGCGATCTTCTGACAACCCATCCCTATCCGATATTCACCCCACACGTGAAGCATGATCCTCTCAACACAATCCGCACAATACTTCATGCGACCGCAGAAAATCATTTCTACGGCGACATCGGCGGCAAACCCTGCTTCACTGAGGAAACCGGCACACTTGGCCCAATGGTCGGTAGTTATGATAAGGCGTCGGCGTTCCTTAGATCAAGCATGTTCTCCCTGTGGGCCAATGACTGCCGTGGACTGCTCTGGTGGTGCGCTTTCGACCAGAAGCACCTCCCGCAGCATCCATATGCGAAGATCGCAATGGAATGCGAACTCGGACTCTTCACCGAGGAACATACCCCTAAACCAATGGCTGCGGAATTCGCAGAATTCAACAGCTTCATAGATTCAATGCCGTTTGAAAAACTTCCTGGGAGGACAGTTGAGGCGGTATGCATCCTTACTTCCGGCAGCGATCAATGGGGTGCCGCATACGGAAGTTTCATACTGGCGAAACAGGCCGGCTTGGACATCGAGTTCCAGTATGGAGATCAACCCCTTAAGGATTCTAAATTATATCTTCTCCCTTCGGCAAACGGAATGACACCACTGCTCAGGCCGAAATGGCTCGAGCTTCTGGGAAAAGTCAAAGGTGGGGCAACCCTCTATCTTTCTCTTGACGACGGATACTTCACTGATTTCAATGAAGTGTTCGGTGTTGAAATCCAATCAAGACTTACCGGAACATCGAAATCGTCATTCATCATGCACGGCATCGAAGATAAACCCACCCTTTCGTTCAGTCCTAAGACATGTTTCTCCGTGAATACGAAGAACGCCGAAACGCTCGGAAGCGACATTTCCGGAAATCCGGCCTTATTAAAAGCTGAATACGGTAAAGGAACAGTTTACCTCCTGACATTCCCTGTTGAACAGCTGATGATAGCGAGCCCTGGCTCCTTCCAGTCGGAAGAAACCTGCGATGCATGGAAAATATATGGACATATTGCCGCGCCCTTCTCCCGCCACCGCGCCTTGAAGAGCAAACATCCGCTGCTGAACGTGACCGAACACTCCGCATTGAAAACCAAGAGGATCTATGTCCTTGTCAACACAAGCCCGGAGAAAATCGAAACCGAACTGGAAATCACCCCGGGATGGAGGTTGGACAAGAAGTTTCCCGCAGGCCTTTCACTCGGCAGAATTGCCGGAGGCAGCACAAGAATTTCCATCGCAGCCAACTCGGGCGCTGTGCTTGTCTTGCGGAAATAAGATTATGCTCTTGGATGCGTTGCTGCAGGATGGATTGTTTAAGTATGATTTCCTCGTTGGTGTTCACGGCTTCATTTATGGCATTTCTCCACCCGTGTTTGAAAAACATGCCAACAAATTCATAGTATTGTTATCTTCAAAGAAATATTAAAGAGTATCATGGATAAAAAATCGTTGAGCGAACGGGACATCTGCACCAAGTTCATCACTCCGGCAATCGAAAGGTCGGGATGGGATAAGCTTAAGCAGATAATGGAGGAAGTCTCCTTCACTGACGGACGGATCTATGTCCGCGGCCATCTGACAACCCGCGGAAAGATGAAAAGGGCGGATTACATCCTCTATTACAAGCCCAATATCCCCATTGCCATCATTGAAGCGAAAGAATTCCAAAAGCAAAGCAGCCAATAATGGAATTGACTGAAACATAAAGGGATGAACATGAAACTATACGTAATAGGCGACAGCATATCATTGCACTACGGACCTTATCTTAAAGAGTATCTGCGAGGAATCATGGAATATTCGAGGAAGGAAGGTGAGGAGGAGGCAATGCTGAACCTGGACAAACCACAGGGGGCCAATGGCGGAGATTCATCCATGGTGCTGTCATTCCTGAAAGCCAAAGCTGCATCCGGAGGTATTGACGCTGATGTTCTTCTCGTGAACTGCGGGCTTCACGACATCAGGACCAATCCAGCAAGCGGAGAGAAACAAATTCCCATCGGGCAGTATGAGAAAAACTTAAAGGCCATTGTAAAAGAAGTTGCAAAAATGAAACATAAGCTGGTCTGGATAAGAACTACACCATGCGATGAAGAAACGCACAACAAGCAGGGAATGGAATTCCACCGTTATTCCGCAGACTGCGCAGCTTATAATGAAGTTGCGGACAAGATAATGACAGAAGCCTCAATCCCGATCATCGACCTGTATAATTTCACCATGAACATAGGGGCGGAACTCTATTGCGATCATGTTCACTTTCAGGAGCATGTCCGCCAAAAACAGGCGGCATTCATAGCAGGCTGGCTCAGTGCATGGCGGAAAAACAAAAAAAATAATTGTTAATTTTTTGCCGCGCTAAAACTTAACAATAAATTTCTTGAGAAACATGCAAAAAAATAAGAATACGCCGGATTGTATTACAGAATGTCCAATTACGAAGTATAGACTAACAACATGGGCAATTAATTATGTTGAAGAAATCACAGCGTCACTTTTTATCAATTTGCGCGACGATGTTAATTTCAATTTTTACGGTATTGCCGAATATGGCATATGCGAATCATAAATAAGTCTGAAAAAATCAGGGACATTATTACAGAAAAGACTGTCCCGCCAGAGGGAATCGCACTGTCGGTAAGAGATCAGTACGGATATATAGTATTGAAGCTTGATTGAAGGTACAGCATCCTCATTACACAAAGCTCTCTTTCCTGTAGTTTTCCGGAGCTAGTCCGGTTTTCTTTTTGAATATGTTCGAGAAGTAGAACTGATTGTTGAAACCCACGCGTGATGAAATCTCCTTTACCGTGAGAGTCGTGCCAATCAACATTGATTTCGCAGTTCCTATCCGTCTTTCCAGAACGTAATCATAGGGGGTTCTTTTCCATTCACGCCTGAAAATCCTGATCGTCTGCGAATTAGAGCGTCCAATAAGCTCAGAGAGCTTTTCAAGCTCCCTGATTTCTGCGAAGTTAGCATCAATGTAGTTTTTCAATTTCAGCCCCTCAGTTGAGTGACGCACATCCTCGCGCTTCTTCAGCTCTTTGGAGATGGCCTGGATTATCCTGTGGATTGCGATGGCTGTCCTGGCGTGAACATCTTCAGGCTTCTTTCTGGCGTAGTAGAGACCGTCATCAAAAAGCTTGCGGATTTCGCAATTCTTCACGAGGCATATGTCGTTAAGCCCGTATGTTTCCACAAGCCTTTCAACAAGAATGCCTCCGACATTAAACCAGATTTTCTTCCACGGATTATCAGAACTTGAAAAGTATGTGTGGTCGCTTCCCTTATGGACAATATAGACATCCCCTTTTTCCGGCGAATATTTCATTCCGTCATGAATAAGCGTCCCTTTGCCTTCGATCACATATTCAAAAACAAATATCGGCGAGTTCTTCCTGGATATGCGGTAATTGCCGTCACAGTATGAGATCCCAGTCAGTTCCAGACGGAAGGGTGAAACTTCAGTCCCAGAAACCGAAAAACCTACAATATCCTCTCTCATTGTCCTCCTGGTACGATAAGTTTACTTGATGAATATAAGAATCTTATTAATCAGTGCTGTCGCCACGCCACTCTGCTGGCGTGTTTTAATTTCTTTAAGTACGCGTCAGCAGAGTAACGCGTCTACATTTAAAACAATGCGCATATACCATATTATTATGCAAATTATATGCATGGGGTATTCCCTTGAAATGATAATATAGCACATTAGAATAGATAATGAAGAAGGAAAATAACAGGAGACTTTAATCATGACTGAGAATTCACCGGTTCCCCGCCACGAACATCCAAAGCCCCAGTTTGAAAGGGAAAACTGGGTCAACCTGAACGGACAGTGGACTTATACTTTCGATTTCGGAAAGTCCGGATCCGAAAAAGGTTTCAAGGACAGCAAAGGATTCAATGATAAAATAACAGTCCCATTCTGTCCGGAAAGCGAACTCTCCGGCGTAGGGCACAAGGATTTCATTGAGATGATGTGGTATCAGAAAAACATCTGTATCCCGCGGGAGTGGAAAGATAAAAAAGTCATCCTTCACTTCGGAGCGGTTGATTATATTGCTGAAATTTTCATTGACGGCAAATATGTCGGCAGGCATTTCGGAGGAAGTTCCTCTTTCGACTATGATATTTCGGATTACCTACTACCCGAGGGGAAGCATTCGCTGGTCGTGCATGTTTCCGACGACACGCGCCATGGAAAACAGCCAGGTGGAAAACAGTCCTTTTTATTTAAGTCCGTTAAATGCCATTACACCCGTACTACCGGCATCTGGCAGACAGTCTGGCTCGAGGCGGTATCGGAGTTCTCTCTGATGTCTTGTAGAATTCTTCCCGATCTTGACGGTAATAAATTTCTTTTCATACCGCTTTTTCGCGGTTTGAAAAGAAATTTAAGTATGAGGATTGCTGTGAAAGATGGAGATGAAATTGCAGCAAATGGTGAGTTTTCCGCACAAAACGGAGTACCGGTCCAACTCACAGTCAGCAATCCGAAATCCTGGTCTCCCGAAAGCCCGTTCCTCTACGACATTCTCTTCGAAGTTATTGACGACGGAAAAGTAGTGGATTCAGTGAAGAGCTATGCCGGAATGAGGAAGATTCACGTTGAAGGAGATACTCTCTATCTCAACAACAAGCCTTATTATCTGCGACTCGTACTTGACCAGGGATTTTATCCGGACGGTATCTGGACCGCACCAAGTGATGCGGCCTTGAAAAAGGACATCGAACTTTCAATGGATGCCGGATTTAATGGCGCAAGGCTCCATCAGAAAGTATTCGAGGAGAGATTCCATTACTGGGCTGACAAGCTCGGATATCTCACCTGGGGCGAATTCCCGAGCTGGGGTACCGACGCAAAGGATCCTGTAGCCGCCAGGAATTTCATTACGGAATGGGCTGAAGTCGTAGTCCGTGATTTGAACCATCCGTCGATAATCGTATGGACCCCTCTCAATGAAACTCTTGATATCGGTGATGGAGTACAGCATTCGAGATTCCATGCCGATCTTTATGACATCACAAAGTCCCTCGATCCGACTAGGCCGGTCAACGAGGCTAGTGGATACGTACACGTGAAAACTGATCTTTGGACCGTCCACAACTACGGACAGAATCCTGAAAAGCTGAAGACCCAGCTTACGCCTGACAGAGAGAAAGGCGTCTGGAGAAACTACCCCGAAAAGGAAGTGAAATATCAGGGACAGCCTTATTTCGTAGATGAATTCGGCGGGATCAAGTGGGTAGTGGGTGTGGCGTTTGCGGAAAACACCTGGGGCTACGGAGATGCTCCGAAAAGTATTGAGGAAGTCTACAGCCGTCTGGAAGCGCAGGTCAATGTCCTGCTGAGTTTTGAACATATCAAAGGCTACTGCTACACCCAGCTGACGGACGTCGAGCAGGAGCAGAACGGTATCTACAACTATGACCGATCTGAAAAATTCGACATGAAGAAAATAAATAAGATCCTAAGGCGGCAAGCTAATGTTTACTGATTATTTTTGCACGGCCACTGATTCTTGCCCAACATCCAAACAGCCTACACCTTGGGAGGGGAGTGAAATCTCATAGGTGCCAACGATAATCTCCCGGTAGGCAGCCGGACGGTTGTTGAAAAGCGCACGCACGCGGCAATTTTCTTTGGGACCGAGGCAGACAATGACTACACTCATACCTTTGATGGCGGAGCTAAGTGTGAGGCGGGCACGCATTGAGGTGTTGTCGGTGGCGAATTCCTGTTCATGCACCCAGCAGTCATGTCCTCCGGTGATGATTCCAGGGCGGAAGTATGCGGAGAACCAGCTTAGGACGGGAGTGGAGAGGCCGCCGAAATGGTGCCAGCCCGCCCCCCGGCCTGAGGCAATTGTGAAGTGTTCGAAACAGTTGTATGATGCGTCAGTTTCGCCCTTCCAGAGGTTGATGGCGGTGTGGGCGATGCGCCATGCCAGCTCTCCATCCCCGTGATCGAGAGCGCTCTTCCAGAAGAACCACTGGTGAGGGAACCAGACCGCGCCATTCCAGTAGCCGTCTTTGCGATAATAAGGCGCCGACTGGTCAACTGTCGAAATGCCGCAATCGGTCCAGAGGCGCAGCGGGTCGCGAAGCATAGAAAGTATCCTCGCCGTCTGCTGTGGGGTGCAGATCCCCGCCACGAGCGGCATGATGCCGTCAAGGCCAAGATTAAAATTTAGTCCAGATGCGTGCCTCAGGATGCTGTCCGCCCGCCCCTGCGGATCGTGTACTACATAGCTGAAGCAGCCAGCCTCTTCATCCCATGAGTGCCGCTGCAGCGCAGTGCCAAGGATTCGGATATCATCTTCATAAGCCGGGAGGTCTTCACTAAGGCCTAGCTGCGTTGCGGCGGCGAAGAGGATCTTGGCTGTACGGATGGCGTGAGCGGAGTTACAAGCCGGGGTCATTCCTGGATAGCGTTTCCGGTTTTCGTGAAAATGTTCTTGCGCTGGGTAGTCATCCCAGCCGCCGGAGTTGTAGAAGTAGCTCCAGGTGGATAGCAGCCCGCTTTCCTTCCTGGTGTTGGAGCTTCCCGCCCGTCCGGCTAGGAACTCGTGATACTGCTTCACGCGTGGATAGAAATAGGCCAACAGACGTTGGTCGCATGTGCGGCTCCAAATCTCCTTGAAGAGGTATATCTGAACTGGCACTGGTGTGCCGTGATGCACAAAGGCGCATTCCGGATCGCCCGGCTCAGTCAGGTAAGCGTTTAAGTTGTCGATTGCTCGGTCTATATCCAGTTCTAACAATCCCAGCCCAACAAAGCCAGAGTCCCATGTGTAAAGGGAGTCCCACCAACGGCCGGGTGTGTGGTGACGGATGAACCGTCCCTTGGCGTAAGCGGGATAGACGCAGTTGCTTAGGGTAGTTGCGGCCATCAGTCCTTGACTGAAGCGATAGGTTTCGCCTTCAGGCAGGCATGAGGGGCGGAAGAGCCGATTGCGGGCGGTGGCATAGGCGGCCTCCAAAGCCTCAGAGGAGCGCTCACTTGTGGCAAGCAGGGTCAGAGCTGATTTCGCACTTGTGCAACGGGCCTCCTTCGCCTCGTGTGCCCCGACATTGCTGGATGTCGGAGCGGTGGTTGCGATGAGTGCATGAACGATGCGCGTCTCACCCGGGGCGATAGGAAGAGGGCGGATGAAAATGTCAAGGTAGTGACCTTCGCCTTCACCGTGGAAGGTGTGCGAGAGATGGTTGTGCGTGTTTTCATGGATCAGGTTCTCTATTTCGCGCATGAAGTGCTGGCGAATCTGGAAGCTCCCCTCCGACCACCATAGTGCATATTCGTGCCCTATGCCTGGGTAGCGCAGGCAGACACTTCGCTCCGCTCTATCTGGAGCTGTCTGTATGATCTCTGGCAAGGGGTCTCGGGATGCGGGGATAAATAGCGCAAGCCGCACAGCGGCTTCCTCTCCAACGACTAAACCGTCAAGCTCGATTCCACTCAAGGCGGGAAAAGGCACCTCAGCGGCCGCCATTTCGGCAGCGGTGGCGCCAATACGGCGACTGCCACGGCTGGTTATTGATAGGGGATAATCGCCTATGGCGACATGCCCGCAGGACAACAACAAAGTAGCAAAATCGCCGGTGCCTCTGAGTTCGGTATCGGAGTTGCAGAGGCCTTGAAAAGAGAGGGTAAGCGTTTCGTTAGCCGGTAAGCGGTAGCGCAAGAGCAGTGCCCCGGCGCACAGTTGCTTCTGAATGTTTAAGGAGAAACTGATGCGGTCGCCTGACTCGCGTCCGAAGCCCTGGCCGATTCCACTGGCGTTGACCAATCCTCCGCTCCGGAACTCTCCTCTGCGCATGGCATCGTAGCATAGGGTATCACGCGGGCGAGGCGTGGCGAATACAAGTTCCTGATAGTCCAGCGCATCATGCCACCGCGCTCCAGCCTGGAGCTGAGCCTCCACCGGGTGATGAGGCGGAAACTGCAGGGAGGCAAGTAGGTGAAGCACGAGACTCTGCGGCCGTTCGGTGTTGTTCACGCATGCGCACCGCATGAGCCTTATGTTGTCCCGTCCGGGGAGTGGGCAGAAGGAAATATCGCAATAGACCTTGTCCTTCCATTCCAACTCGTGCCGGTGGGTGAAGAACTGCAGATCCGGCGAACACTCCCATGGGTGATAGCCGCACTCCCATCGCACATTGGGAATGAACTTGCGTCGGCGATAGTAACCAGGCGCGGCACAGATGTCGAAACGCCAGCCGCGGACATGGTCGGCGATATGTGATAATCCCATGTAACGCTTGCTGTAGGGTCCCCAGTCACCGAGGCGCAGATCGTGGCTACCAGAGATTGGGAGACTGAGCGCGGCTGGAGCATCCACATCGGCAACTGCGCTGTCGCTTTGGCGAGAGGAAGCGAAATATTGTTGCTTGTTCATTTATGGTGCGATTCCTTCTGTGTATGGTTAATCTTTATATGTGCCCACCTTGCATGGAACGCCAATTGTTCGACAGAAATCAGCGAGCGGGATATGGCAGCACGGAATTGAAGATATGCGAGATTCTCCTGAAATCCGCAAGATAGCTTGTTTACATGTGGGTGCGTGAAGGAGAAAACTCCAGGTATTTAAATTGTATTCCAGCAACGCAACCTGATCAACATTTTCTAAATGCACCTCAAAGCGAGAGGTTTTCAGATAGCCGGCTACTACGAACTTTCCCGATTTTGGGAGTAACGGAGCCTGGGAATTCTGATGATGATGTGCCGTCGTCAGACTTTTGCGCAGCGATGTCATTTCTTCGGTCATGCCGCTAAAATGTTCGGGCTTGCCAACACCGGTGAATTTCTGCAGGTGTGCCAGGTTCTCCTTTCCGTGGAGCGACAGCGTGTCCATGTACGCTTCGGCCTGTTCAAAAGGCACACGTTCATCCGCCGTTCCGTGGATCATTAGTAAAGGCGTCAAAAGGTTCATTGCCGTTGTGCGACCACCGCGGGAAAGGTAGGCCTCAGGATTAGTCTGGGGGTCGCCGCCAATCCAGCTGGCTCCGTTCATCTCGTCGCGGAATTCTCCCACAGTGTCATGGCAATACCAAAGCGCATAATCCGAAATACCGCTTTCGCACACGGCGGATGCGAAAAGGTCTGGAAACTTGCCGAGAACGCCCAGGACATTACCGCCGCCGCCACTGCCGCCATGGAGGCGTGGCGGGACATCGGCTACCGAATTCGGATAAAGTGCGCGAGCGGCATCGAGCGTATCCACGGCATCCTGCAATTCCAGTCCGTTGGCATCAGGGCGGCCACTACTATCGCCGCGTCCGCGCATTTCTGGCTGAACACGGAAGAAAACAGCGGAAGCCGGTGGCGTAACATTGTCTCGATGACTCGACTTGACATTGCCATGCCAGCCATGCATCAAGAGCAACAGCGACGCAGGATGATCCAATGGTTCGAAACGGGCATACAGGCGCAAGGCCGTGTCCAAACTTGACTTGTAAGGTAGATAGGACGCAAATAAATCAATAGAACTCATAAAGACTCTCATCATGAAAGATATATTTCGGTATGAATACTTTAGACTAAAACCATCGTCAACCGCATAGCATTTTGGCAAAGCGTGCGGGTTCGGCTGCCAGTTCTGAGGTGTAACGCGCCGCCAGACCAATGCGGTGAAGCATCATCTTTGTCTCATGGCTACCTGGGATTTCGACTCCATCCTTGGGTGCTGGCCGACAACGGTTCCAGTTGTCCTGTATGGCCCGCAGCATCAACTGGTCTCTCCTCGCAATTCGGGTTATCAGTTCTGACGCTTGGTCTGGAGATGGTTTTAGCGCCACCTCGGACGCCCGCCAGTTGGCATGCGCGATATATTCGAAGGCCAGCATAAAGGACTTGAAGTAATCATTGTTTTTTCTGACAGTTTTCTCAAGGCGCAGAAGCTTGCCAAGCAGGCCGTCCACTGGTGGGAAGTCCGTCCTGCCTTCGGCGACGGCCACCTTGAGCGACTCATTGTCGCACCATGGCACCGGACCGAAAGGTCCCTCCCAAGGATTTGCGCAACCTCTGCTCGGCTCCGGCACGGCATAGGCAAGGAAGAAGGCCTCAGCCCAGGAGTCGTTCCAAGTGGATCCATAAAAGGTTTCGACGAAGTCGCGGAAAGCGGTCTGCCTCGCGCTAGTCGGACCATCGCGCAGCGCGAAAGCGGCGTAGGCCAGTCCGTCCCAATTGGAGCCGGCGGGAAAACGCCATGGGCACCAGTTGGTGACCACTACGCCCAAGCTTTCCTTGCGCCTAGGCTGGCGATAGGCCTCGGCATAGGCGTCAATGTTGTAGAGTTGGCTTCTACCCACCCGCGCTCCCCGCGCGCACCAGCCCAAGGCTGGGGCGCCTATCACCCGGAATCCTAGTCTCATCGCTCGCAGCGCGTGCTTGCGCAGTGGAGCGGGATCGAGCGTGCTGTAGTCCCAGTCCATGAGGATCACGTTGCGGTCTATTTTTTTCAGTATGCCGGGCTTTTTTCTCAACAGATGATCGCCCCACACGATCAACTCCTTGCCCAAGCTGTTGGCTGACTGGTTGAGGGCGTTGACATAATCAGCCCATATCTCGTGGCGAGTTTTTTCGGCCAGAGCGCGCTTTGACAACTCCGAGCCCCCCCAGTTGACTTCGTCGCAACCGCCGTGCAAATATTCCGATGTGAAGATATCGGTAATTTCGGTGTAGATTTCCCGCATCAGCTCTAGTGTGCCTGGATTGACGGGGCAGAGCCCACTGAAGTGATTGGAGGCATCGGGATCGATGTCGTCAAGATGCGCATAATCCGGTGAGGCCGTAATGTAGCGGGAGTGGCCGAAGGATTCGACCTCAGGGATAAGATCGAGCCCTTTGGAGGAGGCATAAATGGAGAGGGACCGCAAGTCTTTTTTGGAGTACACGCGCTGCAGCTCAAGTAGCCCTTTCACCCGCTCCAGCCTCACTGCGATGCCGTGGTTGTCCGCTATGCGGAAAAGGATAGTGTTTATCCCTCGTTCAGCGGCGAAGTCTATGAACCTTACGTACTCCTCCAGCGTCTCCGGTGTTCTGGCTGCGTCGATCATCAGGCCGCGCATCCCTGGCACAAAATATTTGCCACGTCTCATTTCTCTGCCCTCCTATGATTGGCCTACGCTGTAAAGGAATGTCTTACGAATCTTTTGCATATCATCTATAGGTTTCCTTCTGTTAGTGCTTTTGCTTTCCGAAAACCGTCTATTCGTAAAAAAGCAAAGCGCGCCCATGCTTCCCGTCTGGGGTGCTTCGGCATTCTTTGCTGATCGTTCCACTTTTCCCTGCGTGGATAACCTCAGGAGTGGTCAAACGCTCAAATGCAACGTCTTCAACACGTTCAAATGAATCTAGTATACTGGTATGAATATCAGGTTTAAGAGGGACGTTGCGGAAGCCTAGTTCTTCAGGGGTTCTCGCCACGGTTGAAATCCTCAATTCATCCATCATCATCAATCCACATTTATGCCAGGGATCTCCGAAGATGATTGTTTTGTTTGCGACGGAGCCAAACGCATCATCCAGCCGCTCCAGTTGAGGCGGATGCGAAGTTTTCTCCCCGTCCCAATAAAACGACATCTCCTTTCCTTTCCAGACAAACGCCAGATGATGCCAGACATTTTTCTCAAAGGCGGCACCAGCAACCGACATCGGTTTCATTTTATCTTTTGGTTGCATGGAGCTGGCAAACACTCCCAGACCGTTACGATTGAAATACAAAAATTTAATCCCTCCTTTTTCTCCAGAAAGCGAAACCCACTGAAGCAATCCAGTAAACGCCGACTTTGGATCCATATACGGATTGGGATCCACCATCAGCTTCACCCAGCATTCCAGCGTACCCTCCGAAAAATTAATATTATCTTCCGCGGGATAGGCCAGGGTTCCCGACCGCACGGCACCGATTTTCAGCTCATTCTCCTGCCCGAAGCCGGAGCTCTGACAAATCGTTAAAAGAGCGAACAATAGACTCAGAATACTTTTGTGATTCGTTTTCATTTTGAGTGGGTTCCTATTTTATGTTGGTGTTTCATAAAAAAATAAATTATTTGATCTTCAAAAGCCGATATCTTTCCGGTTCAATCGAAAGAGTAATTTTCCCATCTTTGCCTTCGACAATCTTCCCGGTAATCGCATCCTCAATAATGCCAGGGACGAATCCTATTTGCTTCTGATCCAGAGTCACGGATATATCTCTCTGCTTATCGTCAAGATTGGAAATGCAAAGCAGTGCTTTCTCACCTTTCCGCAGCCAGAGACCGCTTAGAACATTCTCTCCAGGTTCCGCGCTGACATACTTCCCGTTTGCCCACCAGGGCAAATACTCGGCATCCCGGCTTCCCAGCCATTCCATGGCCCGGTTTATTGATGGCATCGGCTGACTTTCTTTGCTATAGTTGTTTATCGGAGCGAAGAACTTCACCTGCTTGAACGTAATGTTGAGAGGGATGGTTAGCGGCAGCAGCTGCGCAATAGTCTTATTTATGCCCTTGACCCAGTTTTTGTTGGTGAGCTCCGCCCGGTATCCGTACTGAACTCCCCCGTTTTTGGCGATAAAGTAATCCACGAATTCCTGGCTGAGGGGCCCATCATAAGATTGGGCGAACTCACTTGGGCATCTGACATCGGTGAAATTTTCGACACATACATTGGCGGGACCGGAATGATGATTGTAGTAGATTCCGTCTTTCTTTAGCTCGCCATGTAGAAGCTTATAGATGCGCTTGGTGAATTCACGCATAGGCCTCAGACTGTAGCTGCCTTGGATTTCACCTCGGCTGTCAGTCCAACGCATATCCTTGTAGTTGGTCGAGAATTCTATTCCAGTAGTGCTGTCCATATAGATGCCATCAATATCGTATTTGCGGATTGTTTCGGCGAGTCGGTATAAAAAGATATCCGGATAGAGCGTCGAAGGATGAGGCCAGTAGCTATCCCATCCGCAGTTCTTCAGGGGAGTCTTGACGATTTCCGAACTGTACTTTTCCCACTCAGGCGCTTTTGTGCTGAACCCCCATCCAGCAAAAACAAGGACTTTGATCCCCTGTGGATGGAGGATTTTAACAAGTAATTCCAAGTCTTGTCCGGTTTCCTGATTCAACACGCCTGGGTAGCCCCATACGTCAGACCATCCACCGAAAATAATCACCGCCTTTACGCCTTTCGCTTTTAGGCCACTTTGCAAAAACTCGATCGTCTTGACTGCATCAAGATACTCCTTCGAGCTCTTGTCCTTGCTTGATATGCTGTCCTGCACGGTTTTTATCGGGGGCAAACCATAAAACTGGTAGAAGGAGTAGTCCTCGTTGCTGCCTTGCAGTGTTTTTGAAGGTGTCGGAATAAAACCGAAAGACCAGGTGACAGGCACCTCATACGCAGTTTCCGCGTCAACCAAGTTGACTGACAATACAGTGGCACTCCCTTCCGGCTTGACTGTTATCGCCCGTTTCCCATCAACGTTGACCCAGTTTCGGTTGTTCTCCGCATACCACTGCAGACCGCCGCTGACATTTCCCAGCCATACCTGATAATTGAAGGGAATGGCAAAGCCTTCTTCAGGCACGCGTCCACTTTTAAGATTGAGTGACTCGGAGGTCATAATACGCCCGAGAGTATACAGGCGTGCAAATTCTGGCTTTAGAGCAATATCAAGTCGGCATTTCCCTAGTTTTACTTTCGCCTCAGGTGTCAAGGTGATGTCATACCAGATGAAACCGTCGAATTCAATTTTGACCATCCCGTCCAACCTTCCGAGCGGACCAAGTTGCCCGGAAAACGAATAGACCGCTTCTTCCGGGGTTTGGCTCTTGAGGGAGAAGCCCGTGAGCTCAAAGGGAACAGGCTGCTGCCGGGTATCCATAAAAAACAATTCGACGGGTCTCGCCAGTATCTCCAACCCCTTCACCCGGATTCCAGGAAATATGGAACTCCGGTTCCACTGGTAATCGATGGTTGACGTCTTACACGATCTGTCGTCGGCTTCGAGAGGTCGCCAGGGCTCCGGAACAAATGCCTTTTTCCCAATCGAATTACCCAGCCATTCCGGTTTAGGAGGAACAATCAACGGCACACTGTTGGTGACAATCCGCCGCTCTTGATCAATAATCGTGGCCGTGATGGTATAGGTTGCGGATGGAATTGGCAAGAACTTGAGCGGTAGACAAACCTCTTCGTCATGAGTGATCTTCAGTTTTTCCGCTGTGGCCACAACTTTCCCGCCAGCCAGCTCCAACGCATCAATCTTCAGGACAGATGTTGGTGTGATTTTATCGTGGGCGCGCCGAAGATCAACCGTGACCTCAAGGGTTTCAGCCGAATACAGGTAACTCCGTAACTGGATGTCGAGCGGAACATTCACCTGAAACGGAATCGTCATCGCGTCTAATAGTCGACCATCTGATTTCGCAGTGAATGAGATCAGGTAATCGCCGGGTGTTTCCGGCTCGGTCAAAACCAGCTGTTCCGCGCAGTTCGCCGGTATGGAGATAGTCTGCTGTTCGGTTTTAATGACAGTATATTGAGAAAGGGCGTTTTGAATTTCCTGAGCGGCGCTGGAACTTATGGCTGCACTCAGGTCGTCCGTCAACGCCGAATCAAGAGTCTTGTAATAGCCCATGGGCATTTTTTTATCCGCCCTGCGCATTTCCATCGAACATTCCACGTCAATGGGCAAGTCGGAAGTGTTTACGAACTGAAGTTTGGCACCCATCTTCCTATGATCGGGCATCCAGCCAGCCTCCTTCACCTGCACGCCAAGCGATTTGCCGGTGAACAAAAGATGGGAAAGGTCGCCAACCCGAGACCAGTCAGATCGCCAACCCCATATGGCGATTCGGTCATAGGGGGTCTGCTCATTCCGGACAAAATCGGCGCCCCATACTGTTCCGGGCTCAGGAGCTTTCTCATAACCTGGAAAATCTTTGAATGCGACAGAGATCTCTCCTTCCCAGCCCATGTCGGTGAGCCTGGATTTATACTCCCATGCCGGATTCCAAAGCTTTTTATCGACATTGGGTCCAATTCCATCCCACAGTATCTTGTTCTCAATCGCAAAAGCGGCATTGCAATATTTCTTATGCCCGTGCTGGGTGTCAAACAGGACTTCAAAGAAGTCATGATCCGTGGGTTTTTTTGCCTCCTTGGGGCGCTCTATCTGAAAAGCCATGTATAGATGCGTTTCGGAGTAACAGGCATAGACTGCGATCTTATCCTGACTTAACATCCCATTGCCAAGATTCAGCAGATATGATAGCTTTGCCGACTCAGCCCATTCCCGCGTATCAACGCACCCATCAATCTTCGGCGTACTTCGAACCAGTGGTAATCCAAGCAGAGGGTATCTTTGCCATCTGGCGATGTGGTCATCCTTCTGCATCCCGGCCCAGATCTCAGCATGGGATTTTTCCAGAGGCTCTGCTTCCACTGACATGAAAGCGGTGGCATACAGAGCGGCAATGACACAATATGTCTTTATTGTTTTGAGGTTCATACCGGTTCTCCTTCTATTTTTATTGTTTAGGGAATCCACAATGAGCATCCTTCCGGATTAGTTGTTCCAGGGGCGTACAAATCCCGCCAGTTTCTGTTGTCTGCATGACCGTCAAGCCAAAGGATATTGCTGGTACTCAGGTTGCCCGCGTCCATTCCTTTTTTTTATTGCTCATAAGTCCAAAAATTTACATTGTTATACAAATAAAAGTGTTTATCCATGCCGGCGTGACCGTCAACCCAAAGTACGTTGCTGGCCGTATTCGCACTATGACGAATCATATACCGTGACAAAGCATCCACACGACGGAGAAGGCTCCAATAACCTCCATTGCTTGCGCTTCCATCATAAATTTCGCTAACCAGAATTTTATCCGATGGATTTTTGACTTTCATCATATTTTTCCGCTTAGAGTTGGAAAAGGCACTAGTCCCTGTAGTATATCCAAAATGTTCATAATTCCATGCATAATGAATCTGGGTAGATATAGCTGCTGTGATTTTTTCCGGCGCCAAGCTTGGACAGACAAGCACCGTATTGCGGACATCAAAGCCGTTATTGACACCATTACTATTTGTACTGCTGCCGCGTAAATCAGAAGATCCTGTATTAGGTAGATAGTCCCATAAATCATAGGCAAAACCAAAGTTATATGTTCGATGGTAATCACCCCAGTAGTCCGTCAATCCATTATATTCAGTAGCTGCACGTGGTGACGCCACTGGTAGAAAACCATTGTAGTCTACGACATAAAACATAACATATTGTCCGATTTGTTTGACGTTGCCGGTGCATTTTATTCCTTTAGCCATTTCCTTGGCTTTTGACAGTGCCGGCAAAAGCATTGAAGCCAAAATGGCAATAATAGCTATAACTACTAAAAGCTCTATCAGTGTGAATTTGCTGCTCTTCGATGAATTAGGGCTACAATGATTCATTTTGCCATCCCTTTCATAGTAGTTATAGTCTTGCCAAGCCTTAATGAACTTGGCAGTAATAAATTATCATTTATCTTTGTCTCATGGTTTTTGATTGCTTCGATCACTCTTTTTACTCCAGCATAACCAATTTCATAATATGGAATCGAAATTGAACTCAATTCTGGATAAGCCGGATTGGCATCAAAACCAACTAATGCCAAAATGCGTTCTTGAGGTAATCGCAGATACTGCAATTCTTTTAGCCAATAATTTGCCAAGCTATCATTTACGCAGATCAAAGCGGTAAATTCTGCGTTTACAGCAAAAGATTCCGCCTTTCGTCGCACTTCAAGTGCAGAAGTGGTGACCACTGTCCCCGAGTGAATATCCAAAGAAAAATCCTTCATTGCCTCTCGATAGTGTTGATAACGGGATTTTTGAAATCGTGAGAACGTGTCATCCAGGCAACCAAAGAAAATTTTACTATGACCAGCATTAACCAGCGCTTTAATTGCCTCATGAAATCCACGGGATAGGTCAGTGCTAACCGTAGGCATAGGAGAATGGCTGGAATCTGTGGGTAAAATGGCTAAAACCGGCAATTTACGTTCTTTGATAATCTCAAATACGTTTTTCAGGTAATGATACCCCATAAAGATAACTCCGTCGGAATAAGGAAAGCCAATATGCTCGAAGAGTTTCTCTTTCTGCAATGTTTCTTTTGAATGGAGCTGTAACATTTTTATATCAAATGAGTTTTCAGTGGCACAGTCTATCATCCCCCGTAACATTTCCATGGTTAACTCTGAAATATGCAGGTTAAAATCAGAATAAGTCACGTTCTGGGAAATGATGCTATCAATCACCAAGGTTATGGACTCACTGCTTGACGTACGTACCCGACGAGCATGGATATTGGGACGATAGCCTAACTTTGTTACCATATCATCAATTTTTTTGCGAGTTGTCGGAGATACCAAGTGGCATTTGCTAGGATCCAACGCACGTGAAACAGTCGCCTGAGTCATATTGACTTCTCTGGCAATGTCGTAATGATTAATACTATGTTTCTTTTTTACCATAATAAATTTTGCCAATTGAGATTGAAATGTATTCGAATGCAAGCATTATAATGTATTCGAATGCATTTGTCAAGATTATTTAAAATAAATTATTGAGGAATTATCTTAAACTTTAACGTCAATGCATCGATTATTGAAAAATAACTTATTGCTGAAAGGTGGAATTATGAGTGTTAATACTGATGAGACTCTGATTGTGGTGCACCAGCTAATTCAGAGTAGTTCGGAATATGGTTTAGTAATCTGAACTCCACGGTAGCGGTGGAGAAATCGTTGACAGCAAGGAGAATTCTGCTAGATTGGGCCTCATCGCACGCAAATGGCGTATGGATTGATGCGCTCTGGTTTCAGTATCATAGATTGGCAAGATGCGGATCGATGGGAGCTTGGATGGATACATTAGAAAGAATCATGAAGCGGCGTTAGTCTGGATTTCCTTATACCTTCGTAAAGGGCGACAGATACTGCGTTTGCAAGATTCATGCTGCGGGCGTGCTTGCCAGGCATGGGGATTGTATACATTTGCTCCATATATTTTTCGTAGAAATCTTTAGGAAAACCACTGCCCTCGTTACCAAATATCAGAAATGAGCCAGGTTCAAAATCGCAGTCCCAATATTTTTTTTCGCCCTTAGTCGAAAAAAAATATAATTTGGAGCCTTTGTTCAACTCAAAGAAGTCATCAGCACTTTCATAAATGACAACGTCTACATGCTTCCAGTAATCCATGCCCGCTCTTTTGATGTATTTGTCGTCAAGGGAGAATCCGAGCGGTTTTATCAGATGAAGACGGCTGTCGGTGTTGACACAGAGTCGCCCGATATTACCGGTGTTCTGTGGAATCTCCGGTTTCACCAAGACTATATTGAAAAGCTTTTCTTTCACAAAATCCTCATCCTTTACAACAGTATCTGCCTTATTAAAATACAATCGAAGATTTAACCGCAGAGAACGCTGAGTTGACGCGGAGAACGCAAAGAGAATAAAGTAGAACTCTGCGCACTTTGCGTCTTCCTTAGCGGACTTTGCGGTTAATATACTCGTATTCCTTCTTAATCGTCTTCAGCACCCCGGCTTTCCGCATATTTTCAGGCAGTACCGAGAATGTATAAGTTTCAATCTCTAAATTCTCGCAGACTTCCGGATTTGATTTGATTATTCGAAGGACTTCCTCCAGTTCATTTTTCGCTGTCAGCAGTCCGCCGGAAAGTTTCCCTGAAAAAACTGGAATATGGAAGTGAATAAGCCATGGAGGGTTCCTATCCGCTTTATCCATGGCTTCCGGCAAGTCCGAATATCTTGAAACGCTCCCGTCTTTTTCCATCACCCTTGTCTGGTGCAGATAAACCTCGTCTGCGAATTTCGCAAGAGCCTTCTTGCTATGGAGCGATGGAGCCTTCAAGGCCGCACTCATCTGAATCTTTGCAATCGGAACACCGTTCTCAATCAAATCCAGCATCCCCTGCCCCGGCTTGCTCATAATCACTTCCTGATGGCAGGTGTCGTAGCAGATGCCTATATTTTTATTTTCCAGATTACGGGTAAATAAAAACTTACTGTAAAAAGATATGAACTCGGAAGCGCTCTCCCAGAGGCAGTCGGGTTCAGGTTCGACTCCAAGAATTATTTTCTTTCCTGTTTTCCGGTGAATTTCCTTCAGATGTTTTGCTGCATAAAGAAGATTATCTGCGATCTTCTCAATCTGCTTTTCCGATTTAATACTTGTCTTATATCCTCCAGGCAGGGTACTGATGCTACCTGTAATTCCATGAGGAAGCAGTTCCGCCAGTATGTCTGCTATCATACAGGTATATTCAAGCCGTTCATCGGTTGTCCAATCTGGAAGATAAACCTTCTTTTTGACAGGTCTGCCATGAAAGTTTCCATAGGGGAATGCATTGAACGTAAAAACATAAAGGTTGTTGTCGGAAAGCCATTTCTTCAGGTTGTCCAGATTTTTCTTTTTGCGAAATTCGCAGGCTGTCTCAGCATCAAACCAGAGTCCGATTGCGAACTTCGCAGAATCAGATCCAGCGACCTCGCGCCTGAGAGCAAGAACTTTCTCCCGGATAAGAGAACGCTCAGCGAGCCAGTCCTTCTCCGGAAGAACATTCATGCTGTAGCAAAGATGATTTTCCCTGCCTAGTTTCATTGAACTACTACTTCCAACGTTGCCTTTTCCAGAGGTTTGACCCTAACCGTATCAGGAGAAATCCTGCAATCTCTGACACTTAACTTATATTCTCCCGGCTTCAGCCCGGTAAATGTTGTTTTCCCGGATTCATTCGTCGGCATGTTGACTGAACTATTGGAAAAGCGACCAAACAAAAGCTGGGAATCGTCGGGCAACCTGTAGACTTCCCTGCCGTTTTCATCTTTAAGAATAACCAGCCTGTCTTTCACCGAGATTTTTTCAGACTTCAAAATCAAATCCAAATCACCGCCGGGAACAAGGGATATGTTGAATTCCGTATCCTTGTCAATCTTCATGGTCACTCCCTCCACGGCATAATCCTTTTTCACTGCGAATATCGCATATTCCCCTTCATTCAGGAAAGGCTTCATTGAGTATGAACCATCTTCACCTGCCATTCCACTGAAAGTCATATCCTGGTCTTTTGAATATGCGAAAACAAAGGCTTGGCTCAAAGGATTAAAGCTTTGCCCATCCGCATCCTGAATAGTGACTTTCCCTGAAAGCTTGAACCCTTTCGGCAATTTGACATTCATCTCCAAGTCTTCATTTTTCACTCCAATATTCCCTATGAATGTTCCACTGTCATTATCCGATGCGAAAAGATTGTATTTCCCAACCGGCACACAATCAAACTTATACTTGCCGTCCTTCACCGGGGAAGACAATGTCATCGTTTCCTTCTGGGCCTTGACCACTCCTTCAATCTCCGGTTTGATTCTAGCAATTCCAGAGGCGGGTTTGCCTTCAGAATTTTCAACCGAGCCAGAAACGGTAAAAGCTTTGACCTCAAGATCAATCAAATTCATTCCTTTATTAATTTCAATAAATCCGGAACAAAGAAGGGGCTCGTAGACATGTCCTACGGTATCTCCCCTCACAAGATAAATATATTTGCCTGGTTTCAGTTTATCCACAGCAAATTTGCCTTCTGCAGAAATATCCGACTTAGCCTTTCCATAATATAACGACATCATTTCTGCCGGATCCGGCTGCCTTCCGACAATCATCGGAGTGAACTGGATTTTTCCACCATTATGGGCTTTCCCGTTTATTTTTAGAAGTCCCGTATTTTGTTCTTCAGTTCCACTTTTTCCCTTTTTGCGTAAAACTATTTCCTTTGCATCCACTGGAGCAATCTCAATTAATTCAGGAGGATTGACTTCGATTTTTGCGCCAGGGGTGCTGGCAGGATAGAAGTGGGCCGAATATTTCCCGGGAATAACTTCCTTTATCTCAAAAACACCGTTCCCATCCGTTCTCGCGTTATAGAATATTTCGTAATTCTCCGATGAGATAAGATTAACAGATGCAGAAGGCAGCGAATTGCCTTCAGGATCAAGGACTTTACCTGTGACTGAAACCATCTCAGGCATTGTCAGTACAATATCATTCTTCTGATCTTTTTTAATCATCAGTGTTTTGCAGAATGTAGGGCGTGGCTGCTTATCAAGATAAACTGAGAATGGAACAACCCCTGAAGGTACTGTTTCGAGGGAAAACCTTCCTTCCTTGTCTGTTTTCGCTTTCGCTTCAGTAGCTTTATCCATTTGCCCCATTAAGCGGTAATCTGCATTATTGCCGACCCTGACAACTACTCCCTCAACCGGAGAATTGTCCTTTATCCTTATGACCTTTCCGCTAACAGAACATCCTTTCCCAAGGACAACTTTCAGGTCGCCGTGTCCCGACGCAGGATCAAAGTCAATCATTTTTCCTAGATATCCAGGATGCGAAAAACGCAGACTGTATTTCAATCCTTCACGTAGGTTCAGAATGAATTCCCCGCTTATTCCGGTTTTGATTCTCCCGGAATTGTTCGTCTGGCCGTAGGAAAAACTGCGCGCAGCATTTTTAGTGCTGACTGAGATCTCAGCATCAGATACTGGCTTTCCCAAAGCATCCTCAACCCTTACAGAGACAGTATGGATTTTCCCGAGAGTGATAACGGTATCCTGGGAACCGGCATCAATTTTAAGAACTGATGCAATCTCATAATTCAGGTTTATGTCTCTAGCTGAAATATTGTACTTGCCTGGGTTAAGACCTTTCGCCCCGAACTTTCCGTCAGAGGAAATCTCCAATTTCTTATTGGTATAGGACATTGGACCGCCTGCCATTCTAGAATCATTGTCACCGACCAGAGTCAATTCAACATTGACTGCCGGCTTACCATCTGCCTCAAGAGCAACCCCGCCAATGTCCAATCCTTTACTTAATGTTATTACACGAGGCGTCTTAGAATCAGACCCGATATTCACGACATCTGCGAATATCGCATACCCATCCTTTTCGGTGCGAACATGATATTTTCCGGGAACGATATCCTTAATCTCAAAATTCCCGTTTCCATCAGTTTTCGGACTGTAAATGTTTTGATTATTTTCCTGGGACGTCAAAGACACCCAAGTCAAAGCTATCGGCTTGCCTTCCGAATCAATGACTCTCCCTGAAAATGAGACAATTTCCGGCATAGTCAGGACGATATCATTTTCCTGATCTTTTCTGATCGTTACGTTTTTAGTGAATAAAGGCCTGTCCCCCTTTTCGGAATAAACCGAAAAAGAAACGGATCCTACGGGTACGGTTTTAAGGGAGAATCTGCCTTCACTGTCGGTCTTCCTTCTGGCTGCGGTTTCCTCATCCTCCCGTTCAGATTGACGATAATATACGGAACTGTTACCAACCCTGACAACTACTCCCTCAACCGGAGAATTGTCCTTTATCCTTATGACCTTTCCGCTAACAGAACATCCTTTTTCCAGAACCACATTCAATTTGTCATTTCCTGACGCTGGATCAGAATCAACCGTCTTCTCAAGATATGCGGGACTCAGAAAACGCAGACTGTATTTCAACCCTTCACGGAGGCCCAGTGCGAAATCACCATTTGTCCCGCTTTTGTTCTTTCCGGAATCGTTACCATAACCGCCATAAGAGATGCCACCGCCCCCGGCACTCCAAATGCTAACAGTAATCTCGGCATCAGATACGGGACTTCCAGAAGCGTCCACAACCTTTCCGGATACGGGACGTGTTTTCCCCAGGGTGATAATGGTATCCTCGGAACCGGCTTCCACTTTGAAAACCGACGTAATCTCATAATTCAGTTTTGCATCTCTGACTGAAATGTTGTACTTGCCTGGATTAAGGCCTTCAGCCTTGAATTTTCCATCTTCGGAAAGCTTCAGTTTCTTGCTTGTGTAATCAGTGAAATCATTCCCCTTCCTCGAGTCATAATCACTTGTCAGGGTCAAGTCAACATTACCTGCAGGCTTACCATCAGCCTCAAGGATCGCAACGCCCAGGGAGAGACCTTTCTTTAATGTTATTGCAAGAGGTTCCTTTAGCTCGGGCCCGACATTCACAACCTGTGCGGATTTCGCAAAATCCTCCTTTTCGGCGCGTACTTTGTATTTTCCAACCTTTAACCTTTTAACGGAAAAGCTCCCGTCCGCCTGGGTTTGAGCGTATCCTGGGGAATAAGTGAGTCTTCCCGGGGCTGCAGGTTTTTCTTCAGTAAATTCAAGATTTAAATTGACATCCTTGACCGGTTTCCCGCTTTCATCAAGAACTTTCCCAGATAAAACATATGTCCTTGGGAGTATGAATTTGAGGGTTGACTCTTTCCCGCTTTCAATCGTCACCTCAGCCTGAAGCTGCGCTGCATCTTCGCTGCTGAACTTCACAGAATATTTACCGGGTGCCACCTCCTCGAACAGAGCCTTTCCATCTTTGACATCCGCATGTAAATCCGCAAAACCCCACTCCGTGTGATTTTCGCTATATAAATTCAATGCCACGGAAATCTTCGAGGGTATTGTAATTCCCTTTTCCTGCGGCTCCATTAAAACAAGCAGGGAACCTGTCTTTGCCAAAACAATATCCTTCCGATACGCCTTAGCCTCCCTGCAGTCGACTTTCACCGAAACATATCCCGGAATCGCATATCCTTTGGCGGTGACTTTGAGAGAACAATCACCGGATTTGATTCCGCCAATGGAAAAGTTACCTTCACTGTCGCTGACAGCGCTTAATTGTTTTTTATCGGTGTTTATTTTGGCGCCCTGGAGCGGTTTCCCTTTTTCATCCATGATCTTCCCGGATATCTTCGAACCGCCTTTAAGTACGATGTCGAGGTAATTAAAATCTTCGTTCACTTCTGTTTCAATTTCTTCGAATGCGAATTCCGCAGGGAATATCTGGAAGGTGTATTTCCCGGAGCTCAAATCTGAAAACTCAAAAGCACCATCATTTTTAATCTGAGTTTCAGCGACATTGACATAATGAGTGCACTTGTCCCGCGTCTTCATCTGCGCCAGCACCTTGGCCTCTTTAAGCGCCTTGCCGTTTTTATCTTTCACGATCCCGCTGACCTTGCAGCTCCAGTCAAGTTTTATGGTTTCAAGATTGTTCTCCTTTTTGGGATCGATATGGGCAAAACCACAATATGTGCGCCCCTTGTCACCGGTTAAAAACAGCTCATATTGTTTTTCCGAAGGAGGGAGGTTGATGCTGAAATTCCCGTCTTTGTCAGTTTCACCCCTGATGACAAAAGTGTCCGGTGAATCTGAATTCCTGTTTTCCATATGTTCGAGAAGAAGCGAAATTTTTCCGATAGGATTGTTTCCAGGGTCCACGACTTTTCCCGAGACGGTTGAAGCCTGTGATTTTAGGGGATTAATAAAAAAGAAGACTGCAAATAAGAAAACTGCCACGGATCTAAACATATGAAGTTCCTTTTAGTTAACCGGCTGCGCCGGGAATTAAGATGTTTTGACAGGATAACAGGATTGACATGATTTCTTTTCTTCTTAATTCCAGATGGCCAATGCAATAAAGCCTGTGTGGTCAACCCTATCTACTATACGCATATTGCGTCAGGCGCTTCGGCCTGCCTCAGGCCTGTCCGCCATAGCTTCCCAGCGAAGGCGGAAGTGC
>CAZION010000008.1:0-80474 GCA_964540865.1 uncultured Victivallis sp. | reverse complement strand
GAAGTTTTATTAAAGGGGCTGATCAAAAACTCGAAGTTCAAGAAAAAAACAGTCAAAACAACTGCGGTTGATCTCAAGGATTCATTTGGGAAATAAGTTCCAAAGTTCCAAAGGCACAAAGGGGCAGAGTTCGGAAGTTTTAGTGTGCGTGTGTCAGTGGGAGACTGATAGGAATTTTGATTTTCATAGTGGCGGGAATATAGGCGGTAGCGGAAAATAAATCAAGTAAACCTAAAGAGAAGACACATATTTCCCGTCTCAATCCGTACAAATGGAAGGAGGGAATGCTGGGTGGGATTCTATTTCCGTACGGCGGGCAAAGTGCGGAACTTGGAGGTCTACGTCAAGCGCCTGGTGAACGATCTGGATCTGGACAGAAAAAAGAGTAATTGCATTTCAGCTTCAAAACTGCAATTGCTCATTCTCTCCCCTCAATTCGTTTAACGTACTTGTCAAAATCACTTTCAAATAACGCATCTTGAACAATTCTATATTTTTCAAATTCACTTTCGGCGAATGCCTTGGCGATTGCCTGAGTGACTTTCCCCTGTTCATGCAATATTTCCCGTTGATTGAACTGCAGAAATGCATTCAGCCTGTTCGCCCAATCTTCCATACTCATTGGAATGTTTCGTTCCGCCTGATCTTCGGCATAATCGAGATACATGGTGACAAAACGGTCTAAAGACTTCAACTCTTTTACAGTCAGATAGTTCTTGGCTATGGAAACATCAGTTTTGACAATCTTCCCATCTGGTGCGCTTTTCCAGGTGTTTAACCCCATTCGCTCCTTATTGCTGCTTGCGCGATTCATGATAAGTTCGGCGGCGGTATGGCCGTGGATGGCAAAATGGAGCTTGTTCTGAACCGTGGCGAAAAACGCTTTTGTGATCTCCGCATCCTTATTGTAATCCATTGCCATAGCATATATGTCGGTAATTTTCTGGTAGAATTTCCTTTCACTCGCCCTGATTTCCCGGATTTCGGCAAGGAGGTTTTCGTAATACTCCTTGCTGAAAAATGCCCCGTTCTTAAGTCGCTCCTTATCAAGCACGTAACCGCGTATGGCAAAATTGCGCAATACACCCGTCGCCCATTGGCGGAATTGCGTGGCCCGTAAGGAATTCACACGGTAACCGACCGAAATGATGGCATCGAGATTATAGAAATTGGTATTGTAATTTTTCCCGTCCGAGGCAGTTATCCGGAAATTCCGGATAACTGATTTTTCCTGTAACTCGTTGCTTTTAAATATATTGCTAAGGTGCTCGCTAATTGTTCTGACATCAACTTCGAATAATGCTGCTATCAACTTCTGGGTAAGCCAGACAGTTTCATCCTCAACCCGCACCTCTATCGTGTTTTTCCCGGCCTGAGAAGTGAAAACTAGGAATTCAGCAGTGCTGTTTCTTATTTGTAAAAATTTATCGCTCACTATATTTCCTCATACTGAAAAAGCTTTCACCATTCATTAACTTGGGCGTATTGCGGCCGTTTTCCTCCAGCCTCTCTGCCTTGCGGATTCGTACAGCAGGATTGTGGTAGCGGTTGCAACATTCAGCGAGTCGGCGAGTCCGAGCATCGGGATTTTCACTTTCAGGTCGGCGTTGTCCATCCAGAAATTGCTCAGTCCGAACTGTTCAGCTCCGACAATTATCGCAATGCCGGCTGCCATGTCGACTTCAGTATAATTCTTATCGGTATGCGGTGTTGCGGCAAGAGTCCTGATCCCGTTCTTTTTCAGCCAGACTGACGCCTCTTCAGACGAGGATTCAGCCAGTGGAACAGAAAAAAGTGTGCCCGTGCTTGCGGTTATTACATTCGGATTATAAATGTCTGTGCACTTGTCGCAGACAATTATCCCGTTTGCCCCGGCGGCATCAGCGGACCGCAGTATCGCACCGAGATTCCCGGGTTTTTCAATTCTTTCGGCAACAAGATAGAGTCCGTTTTTCACAAACGGCATGTCTTCGAGCCTGTGCCCCCTTATTTCCGCAATGGCGATCAAACCTTCAGGCCTGTCCCTGTATGCGAGTTTCGCAAAAACCTGGGACGTGGTCTCGGTTGTCTTCGCTCCGGATCCTGCGAGTTTCGCAAGGAGATCTTTTTCATTTGACCCGAGAAACATGTCCGGACAGTAAAAACATTCTTCTATCTTCATGCCGCACTGGACGGCCCTGGTTATTGCGCGGTATCCCTCCAGAAGGGTGCGTTTCTCCTCGTCCCTGAAACGCCTGTTCCAGAGTTTCACCACATATTTGATCCGTTCGTTCTGTAAGCTTGTTATTAGCATAGTCTACGATCTTCCTTGTTAATTTTTCCGGTACGGAAAAATTATTCCTCCTTGTTTCCGAACTTCCTGCCTTCGCCGTTGCCATTGCCGTTCCATCTGCGTTTAGGTGGGGGGAGCTTTTGATCGGCCTTGAAGTGGAGCGCATGTTCTCCGAGAAGATTCTTTACTTCATTTATAAAATCACCGGAGGGTTTGATGCTGAATTTCTTTGAACTCTCTATGAACGCAATTTCGCCGGAAGAACATGTCACGCAGAATATCGTCCTGCTCTCGCCGGGATACCTCACGCAGATGTTCTGAATCTGGGTCAGCTTGTCCTTGGCGGTGCTCGCTTCATAGATCCTTATATGCACCTCTTTGGTGAAACGCTCGGCGGCGGTACGGATCGAACTTATGCCGCTTATTATTATCTTAGCCTTCCTGCCTTCATTCTCCCCGGAGATGTCAACATATCCTTCAATGAAAATAGGTTCATTAACCTTCAAAAAGTTCTTGTCCATTTTTTCGTAGACGTCTGGGAACGCAAAACATTCCACCGCCCCTTCAAGATCCTCCACCTGTAGAATCACAAAGGCCTTTTTATTCTTTGAAATCTTGTTGGCAACCGAATTGATTATTCCTCCGATTCTGAGCCCGGACTCGGGAGGTAGATCTTTGATTTCAGAAATGGAGGTGGTCGAATATGTTTTGATTATTGAGGCGAACTCCCCGAGCGGATGCCCGGTCACGTAAAAGCCAAGCAGTTCTTTTTCGTCCCTGAGCATTTCCTGCTCATGGAATTCAGGTATGTCGGGGACTGGGACATTTGTCATTTCGTCCTTCTCGCCGCCCTGGAACATGTCGAAAAGGGAGCCCTGTCCGCTTTTCTTGTCTTCAATTTTCTTTAGCGCCATTGCCATAGCCGGTTCCATCATCTTCACCAGCTGGGACCTCTTCAGTTTGAATCCGTCGAAGGCGCCGGCCCTTGCGAGATTCTCGAGCATGCGGCTGTTTACGGATGTCCCGACCTTCTCGCAGAATTCGATGAGATCCTTGAACTCCCCTTCTTTTCTCCTGGATTCGATAATCGCCTGTGCGGCGCCTTCGCCAACGCCCTTTATCGCAGCAAGCCCGAATCTTATCGAATCGCCGTCAACGGTGAAGTCTGCATTGCTTCTGTTCACATGCGGAGGCAGGACGGGAATGTTCATCTCCTTGCATTCCTGAATGAAAAATGCGACTTTTTCAGCTGTGGTGATGACGTTTGAAAGCACCGACGCCATGAATTCCACCGGATAATTTGCCTTGAGATACGCCGTCCTGTAAGCGAGGAAAGCATATGCCGCGCTGTGCGACTTGTTGAAGCCGTAACCTGCGAATTTCGCAATCTTCTCCCATATCTGATCGGCCCGCTGGACTGAAATATTGTTTTTGCCGCAGCCCTCGACAAACTTGTCATGCATTTCAGTCATCTTCTTTACATCCTTCTTTCCGATTGCACGCCGCAGGATGTCCGCCTGACCGAGTGAGAAGCCCGCCACGACCTGAACGGTCTGCATGATCTGCTCCTGATAGAGCATGATGCCGTATGTCTCGTTCAGGATCTTCTCCATCCCGGGATGATCGTACTCGATTTTGGTCTGGCCAGTTTTTCTGGAGATGAATTCCGGGATGAACTGCATCGGCCCCGGACGGTATATTGCGATGAGCGCGATGATGTCCTCTATTTTCCCGACGCCGAATTTCTTGCAGAGGTCCTGCATGCCGGAAGATTCAAGCTGGAATACGGCGACAGTGTCCCCCCTGTTCAGTAGATTGAACGCCTCCTTGTCCTCAAGGGATATTTTCTCAATGTCGATATCAATGTTCTTATGTGCCTTGATCCTTTTTACGGTCTCATCTATTATTGTAAGCGTGCTGAGTCCGAGGAAGTCCATTTTCAGGAGGCCCAGATCCTCGCAGTATTTGGCGGCATATTGGGTAATGACCTCATCCTTTCCGCCTGAGGCGAGGGGGACGAGGTTGCTCAGCGGCTGGTCTCCGATAATCACGCCTGCGGCATGGATTGTCATGTTCCTTATCAGGTCTTCGAGGGGTTCGGCGTATTCCATGACGTTCCTGACCCATTCCTCCTTCTCCATGAAATCCCTGAGCTCCTGGCTCTGCTCCTTTGCGGCTTTCAATGTGATCTGGGTGTCCTCCCCTTCCTCCGCCTGCTTCTTGTCGGGGATGAGTTTTGTAAGCTGGTTTCCTTCCGCGAAAGAACGGCCGATGACCCTTGCCAGATCCTTCACCACCGCTTTAGGTTTGAGTTTTCCATATGTCCCGAGCTGTGAAACACTGTCCTTTCCGTATTTCCTCCGGACATACTCAATGACTTCGTGTCTGCGAAGTTCGCAGAAATCAATATCAAAATCAGGCGGGCTGACGCGCTCGGGATTCAAGAACCTTTCAAAAAGGAGCTTGTATCTGATGGGATCTATATCCGTGATTTTGCTAAGATAGGCGACTATGCTTCCTGCGCCGCTTCCTCGTCCGGGACCGACTGGGATTTTATTGTCGCGGGCGTACTTTATGAAATCCCAGACGACAAGGAAGTAACTTGAATATTTTGATTTGTCGATCACCCCGAGCTCGAAATCCATTCGTTCCAGGATTTTCTTCTGTTCATCCGTGAGTACGCTCTCGTCGGAAGCGTCGAAATCATATCTGTCTTTTATGCCCTCGATGCATATTTTCCTGAGGACATCCTTCTGTGTCAGTCCCTCGGCCACCTGGTAGACGGGATAGTGGTTGACATTGGTCATAGGGATGTCGACATTGCATCTTTCGGCGATTTCGAGCGTGTTTTTCAGGGACTCGGGCAGTTCAGGGAAAATCGCCGCCATCTCGTCGCCGCTCTTGAAGTAGAACTGGTCGCCGGTCAGTTTCATCCTTTTTTCATCGCTTATGATGGCATGGGTCTGGATGCAGAGCATCAGCTCATGGGAGTAGGCGTGTTCCTTTTTGAGGTAATGGACATCATTTGTCGCAACAAGCGGAATTCCAAATTCACGGCTCAGGAGTACGATCTCCTTGTTGACGGTTTTCTGTTCTGGGATTCCGTGCTCCATGATTTCAAGGCAGAAATTATTTTTCCCGAATATGTCCAGATACTGTGAAAGGATCTTTTTCGCATCCTTTATCTTGTTGTTCAGGATCGCTTTCGCTATTTCGCCGCTGAGGCATGCGCTCATGCCGATCAGGCCCTTGCTGTGCGCAGCGAGGATTTCCTTGTCAATCCTGGGATTGTAGTAGAATCCTTCAAGAACCGAGGCGCTCGCAAGCTTGCAGAGGTTCTGATATCCTGTGAAATTCTCTGCGAGGAGTATGAGATGGAAGCCGCGGATGTTGTCCTTGTTGTTGTCGTTGTCGAACCTGTTTGTCGGCGACACGTAGGTCTCGATCCCGATGATGGGTTTGACCTTGTTCTTGTTCATGGTCTTGTAGAATTCCAAGGCGCCGCCCATATATCCATGGTCGGTTAGGGCGACAGCCCTCATATTGTGTTCCACTGCGCGTTTCGCAAGACCGTTTACCGAGCACGCCCCGTCAAGTATGCTGTAGTCCGAATGGACATGCAGATGTACGAATTCCGTTCCCATATATTTTTTCCCTTGTAAAAAAATATTTTCACCAAATCCTGTATTCGGAGAAGCTGTTTGGTGGTGAAAATATTTTTATGAACTATGCGGTTTCAAAGCGGAAAAATCAATCGGTTTTCCATGCCAGGGCAGGAGAAAATTCGTAAGTGGTTGAACACAGGCGTGAAAACATTTTCCAGTTATTAAATTTTCAAGAAAATAATGGAATTGCTTCCCTGAAAAAATATCAACCAGGAGTTAAAGCTTCGCAGAAGTTCAATTCGGTTTTGACCACTTCATTTCTTTACTTTTCAGTGTAAGTAGGCGCTCCCCGGCTTTTTTCAGGGTCTCTTCCTTTTTTGCGAAATGGAAGCGGATCATGTTTTTAACCGGTTCGTGGAAAAAGCTTGAGCCAGGGACGGCGGCAACACCAATTTCCCTGACCAGCCATTCACAGAATTCGACATCGGAGCCGCAGCCCATCGCCGAGATGTCAACCATTACATAATATGCGCCCTGCGGTTTCTTATATACCAGCCCGGCCTTGTCGAGGTAGGACAGGAAAACATTCCGCTTATGCGTGTAATCCTTTTGAAGCTGAACATAATAGGTGTCAGGCAGTTCGAGGGCTGCCACGGCCGCTTCTTGAAGCGGCGCCGGAGCTCCGACCGTCAGGAAATCATGCACCTTGCGCGCTTCATTTATGATATTCCTGCTTGCGATGATGTAGCCGAGGCGCCAGCCTGTAATTGAATAGGTCTTCGAAAGCGAACTGCAGGAGATTGTCCGCTCGAACATCCCCGGAAGGGATGCGATATAGCAATGTTTCGACGGTTCATAAATGATATGCTCATAGACTTCATCCGTGATTACAAACGTGTCAAATTCCCTGGCTAGGGAGGCGATCAATTCCAGTTCCGGCTTTGTGAATACTTTGCCGCTGGGGTTGGACGGGTTGCATAAAATCAGCGCTTTAGGATTCTGCTCGAACGCCTTGCGCAGTTCGGCTGGATCGAATGAGAAATCCGGGGCTCGGAGCTCGACATATATTGGTATTGCCCCGGAGAGGATTGTGTCGGCAACATAGTTTTCATAGAAAGGCGAGAAGATTATGACCTTGTCTCCGGGATTGCAGGCGGTCATCATAGCAACCATCATTGCCTCTGTGCTGCCGCATGTTACAACAAGATTCTCGTCAGGGTCTATCGTTATTTCCATGAAGCGTGTCTGTTTCTTGGCCAGCGCGTATCGGAAATTTGGGGCGCCCCAGGTTACAGCATATTGGTGCGGACCTGCATAAACGCATTTCTGCAAAGCATCAAGCAGTTCCTTTGGGGGATCGAAATCAGGGAATCCCTGTGACAGGTTTACGGCGTCATACTTGTTGGAGAGCCGGGTCATCCCGCGGATTACAGATTCTGTGAAACCTTTCAGTCGGATACTAGTTGTGATCATTGTTCCCCTCCGTCAAATGCCGTCATGCATGCTGAGCTAATTTCAAAAGTAGTCAGAATTAAGGAGTCAGGATTCAGAATAAATCCATATTTGAGTTTGAATTTCATTCTGTCCGCCGCGGCGGATGTCTTCTGACTACTGAATTCCTGCAAAACTCCAGTTTTGCAATTGTTTCATGATACTATATCTTAAATCTTCTTTCATATGCTACAAGGGGAGGAAGGAAGTTTTCGGATGGAAACAGGATTAGTGAAGTACCCCCCCAGTCTTTCCTTGTTTAAGGTAACTCGGTCCGCCGCGACGGAATCCCGAGCTTGAACTGCGGGGTAATACCCGAACGCCCTCCAACTTAAGTGGTTTTCGACTCTTAACAAATCCAGAATTGATGTTATGCCGCCGCCCTGCGGGGGCTGAAATTTATATTTGATTATTCATAATCCCCACGCTCCCGCATGGGGCTACAATATGTCGCCCTCTGCAAGGGCTGAATAGTAAAGGGAGTTCAATAGCCTCCGCAGGAGGTGTAATGATGTAGCCCAAAGGCGTAAGCCTTGGGAGAATACGGACTACATAAAAGATAACAAGCCCCCGCAGGGCGGCGACACTTAAGTTTGGGGCATTCGGGTGATACCCTGCGTTACTTTGGATTAACCTGAGAATATCCAAGTCGTTCCCAGGAAAAATCAGACTACCTTACGGCGGAGACCATCGCCATGTAATTTTCGTACGGGACATAATCCGGTATGCTGTTTCCGGAGCCGAGTGCGTATCCGCCTTTTTGCGATGCGCGCTGAAGCATCTTCAGGCTTCTTTCACGGATCTTGTCTGGAGTGCTGCGGCATACGAAGTCAAGATCAATTCCGCCCAGTATCGCAATCCGTCCGCCCCATCTTTCATAAGCGTCTTCTACTGGAATTATAGTGTCTTCATAGGAATGTTTTGCGTCATATCCGATGACGTCTATTATGTCGTCCATGACGGATTCCAAATTTCCGCAGGAGTGCAGGATCGCCGGGCATCCTGATTTGTGTATTGCATCGGCAATTTTCTTATGCCATGGGACAATGTATTTCCGCATGTCTTCCGGGCTGATCATCGGCTGGGTCTTGAAACCCCAGTCGTCGTTTGAAATCATTGCGCCTATGCTTTTGAACTGTCCTAGGATTTCATAGTGCCTGACGAGCCTGCTGCCGACAGCATCGGCTAGGTCCTGGATGAGAGACGGGTCATCGGCGATCATGAAGCAGAGATTGTCATATCCGGCAAGAGAGATCATGTTTTCCAGGACTCCGCCCGGACCGAAGCCGATGAACTTCATTCCTTTTGCAAGTTCCTTCTGAAGCTTGTCAATGTCCGAGTAATCGAATTCGTCTGGGGACTGCCAGGGATAAGCATTGAAGCTTGCCCTGTCGGTGATCAAGGCGCCTTCATTGAGTGAAATAGATTTCTCACTGTGGACTTTTCCCCTTTTGAAAGTGAACCCTGAACCGATTGTCACATAGTCGTACCCGGCTTTAGTATATGCGTGGATATTGACTTTCTTGTATGAGACTGGATCAGCGACATCAATTTTCTCGCCAGTTAATTTTTCAATAAGCGGGCCATTCAGGAAAAACTCAAACAGCGTGGGCCTCTCCGGTTTTTCCCGGGCGAGTACTTTCAGGATATTGTTGAAATCAGGGTTTCTCATTTTTGCACCTTTTAATTAAATTTATCTTTATTAATTAAAATCAATGCTGTATTTTATGGCATAATGTATGTAATTTCTTTGGCATAGACGATTATTATGTATCATAAACGATTATAGATGGAGAAATCATCGGCACTGATATGAACAGGAGAAAATATTTCATTCCGGGACAAAGAGTTGTCGTTCCACCTTCAGATACGGAGCAGGTGAGGCTCCGTGATTTCCGTCCCTTTGTCCGGCAGGCCGGAGATGACTGGCGCGGCCCCTGGTTTTTGGCTGGAAGGAAGCTTCTGGACTATCTAGTTGTTTATATCGGGGAAGGTTACGGCATATTTACTGTAGGGGATGAGACATTCAAAGTTAAGGCTGATGATCTCGTCTGGATTCCGCCCGGGACTATTCATGAGATGCGGGGCAGTTCGGAAAAAATGAACTGCATCTACATCCATTTTGATCTTGCCTATGATCCTGCCAGAAGCCATTGGAATGCTTTCATTCCCGGAGGGACAACCGATTTGTCGAGGTTTCAGCCGCTAATGCATCCAACTGTCGACGACCGTTCAGTCAGCGGCTGGTTCGGAAAAATGTCGGTTGAAAACAAATCGCATGTGAAACAGCTGATGAAACAGATATGCCTTGAACACAAAAGAAGCGGGGAAAAATCATTCCTTCTATTGTCAGGGCTGATGCTCCAGTTCATATCAGTTCTGCTTGCGGAGAGTGAAAACAAGCATCATGCCGAGAATATGAGATGGAGGGAAATGGAGGAAAGCGCTGAGGCGATAAGGTTTGCCGGAGACAAGCGTATAAATATAAATGAAATCGCAAAAAAACACCGGCTGAGTCCTTCCCATTTCAGGAAGCTTTTCAGGGAGTATCACGGGTTCAGTCCGAGGTTCATGCACAATCAGGCGGTGATTCAGAAGGCTTGTGAATTGCTCGCATACGGCAAGATGAATGTTTCAGAAATAGCGTCAAAGCTAGGCTATAGCAATGTACATAATTTTTCCCGTTCATTTTCAAAAATAATGAAAGTGTCTCCAAAGAAGTACAGGGGAGGCGGGTGAGCGTGGAGGATAGTGACCAGTGATCAGTGGCCAGTGACCAGTGGGGAAAAGTAGAATTTAGAAAGTAGAATTTAGAAAACCGGGGAAAGTTCGGGAGTTGGGATATAGATTCCGCTTGTAGTAGGCGAATTTATACGCCGTTATCAGTGTCGGTATATGAGGCACGCGCAATAAATTGCGAACTTTTTCGGGTGATTAGTGTGTTTCATGGTTTATATTCTTCTGTGTGGTCAGTGGCGTATGCCGCTAAGTTAAGGATCGTTTAGAGTAGCGCGGGTCTATTTGACCCGCGAATCTCGGGTCAAACCCGAGTTACTTCAGCGGAAAACCTACATCATTTTGGATTGTGGATATAAAATCATTGGTTATTATGAAAAATATTTTTACTGGTTCATATTTCAGGCAACTGTTCAAAGACGCGGTTCCTGCCAGGATTACCGGCCTTGAGGTGCTGAAATATATCGGTCCCGGCCTTCTGGTTACTGTGGGTTTTATTGATCCCGGCAACTGGGCGTCAAACATGGCGGCCGGTTCCATTTTCGGATATAAGCTCCTATGGATAGTAACCCTCTCCACGATCATGCTTATTTTCCTTCAACACAATGCGGCACATCTGGGCATTTCAACCGGGCTGTGCCTGTCGGAAGCCGCTACAAAGTACCTCCGTCCGTCTGTTTCGCGCACAATCCTTGCAACCGCAATGATCGCCGTGGTTTCAACCGCACTTGCCGAAATCCTCGGCGCCGCAATAGCCCTGCAGATGCTTTTCGGTCTTCCCTTGAAGGTCGGCACCGTACTGTCTCTCTTATTTGTTTCATGGATGCTTTATTCCAACGCATACAGGAAAATAGAGAAGATCATCATAGGATTTGTCTCTCTTATCGGAATTTCCTTCGTCTTCGAGATAATCCTCATAGACGTGGACTGGACTTCCGCCGCCGTGGGCTGGACAGTCCCCTCTTTCCCGCTGGGAAGCATGGTTGTCATAATGAGCGTGCTTGGCGCGGTCGTGATGCCTCACAATCTTTTCCTGCATTCAGAAATAATACAGAGCCGGCAGTGGCAGAATGAAAAAGACGAGTTCATAAATGATAAGCTGAAATTCGAATTCATGGACACTCTTTTTTCAATGGGTGTCGGCTGGGCCATCAACAGTGCAATGATTATTGTGGCGGCGGCGGTCTTCTTCTCAAATTCAATTCAGGTGACAGAGCTTCAGCAGGCGACTAAAACTCTTGATCCCCTGCTCGGTTCGACTTCGGCAACCGTATTCGCCGTAGCCCTTCTGCTTGCCGGACTCGCCTCAGCACTCACCGCAGGCATAGCCGGAGCCTCCATTTTTGCAGGAATCGTAGGAGAGCCTTACGATATTAAAGACAAACACTCAAAAATCGGGGCTGGCATAACCCTGATCGGAGGATCCGCAGTAATATTTTTCATCTCCGATCCGTTCAAAGGTCTCATATTCTCACAGGTGCTCCTCAGCATCCAGCTGCCTCTTACCATTTTCACACTAATCTATCTGACTTCCTCGGGCAAAGTCATGGGTAAATACAAGAACGACAGGCTAGGCAGGACAATCCTGTTCACGATAGCCGCTATTGTGACATTCCTGAACATCATGCTGCTACGGGATTTGATGAAGTAAGTTTCTTCAGGTAAACAAAGAAAATTTCTCCCTGAAAAAATAATTTGACTATTCTTCAATACCAATTACAGTACTAATATCAATACTTAAGGAACCATTATGAACACACTTGCTGCTTCAGAAATAAAACGCAGGGGGATCGGCGCAGTTGATTCGCTTCTTGACATGGGACCGGTACATATCATAAAAAACAATATTCCGAACTATGTCGTAATTTCAGAGGAAAATTACCAGCAGATGTTGAGCGATCTTGCCGAAAGCAGACTTGCCGCTTCAGATAATGACATTAAAGCCGGACATGTCCGCAAGGGAACATTGAAACAACTAATGGCCGAAATAGAAGGCTGACCATGTACTCTCTTGTCTGGACTGAATCATTCTTAAGAACTGCAAGAAAGTTCTTCAAAAAACATCCCGACCTGAAGCCCGCCTTTGAAGATGTCGTCAGAAAGTTACAGCAGAATCCCGACACCCCCTCTTTGAAATTCCATCAATTAAAGGGAATACACAAAGGGAAATCATCTGTAAGCCTCACCTATTCCTACAGGATCATCATAACAATAAAAGTAACGGAAAAAGAAATCTTCCTTCTCGATATCGGCAGTCACGACGAGGTGTATAGATAGTGCGTTAATTGCATAACAACTTTGTCCCAATCCTCGCGAAATCATATCAATCTATTACAATATAAAATAATGACTTCCGGGTGCCTCAAGACAAGCACCGTTGTATAAATTCAGTGAGTTTGTATTTGCAATTTTAACGTCCCGCGTTATAATTGCATATGTACTTGAAAAGACACATTGAGAAAACGCTGAAGAAGGCAGTAGGAGAATTTCCTGTAATTGTCCTTTGCGGAGCAAGACAGACAGGAAAATCAACATTGCTCAAGCATTGCTTTGGCGACAAATTCACCTACCTGACTTTTGATGATTTGAGCTTGCGCGGACAAGCGACAAACGATCCCGAACTATTCCTGAACAATTTTCAGGGGGACCTTATCCTGGATGAAATCCAGTATGCGCCAAAACTGCTGTCAGCGGTGAAAATGGCTGTGGACAGTAACAATAAACGCCGCTTTATCCTGACCGGTTCCCAGCAATTCAACATGATTCGCGGCCTTAAGGAAACTCTTGCCGGACGAGCATTGCTTTTGACCCTGCATCCGATGACCTCTCAGGAAAAAGCCGGGATGGGCGACAATCCCCACTGGCTTGAAAATATTTTGAGCGGGGATTTTCCTTCAATAAAACATAAAATCGAACTGCCTGAGTTTTCGCCCGCAAATGAATTAAAGGCAGGAGGACTTCCAGGCATTCTTGAGAAATCAGAAGAGTTCCATGCACCTTATTTTGAGAGTTATGTAAAAACTTATGTTGAGCGCGATATTCCCTCATTATACACTGGTGCCGATCCTGTGAATATTGCAGCTTTCCTGCGTCTGCTGGCTCCATTGACATCGCAGGAGATAAACAAAAGTCAGATTGGAAGGGAGCTGGGCATATCGTCTCCAACTGCAAACCGGTGGATTGAATGGTTAAAGGCAGGTTTTATATGGTCTTCTCTGCCTCCATACTGCGGTAATGTTTTGAAACGGGTAAGCCAATCCCCAAAAGGCATGCTTTTTGATACCGGATTAATATGTCATCTACTTAAAGTACATGATACTGAAACTCTCCTCGCACACCCGCTTCTTGGTGGAATATATGAATCCAGAATAGTCGGAGAACTGTTGGCGGTAATTGATGCAAAGCTAATACAGGCGTCAATGTATCATTGGAGAACTTCTTATGGGAAAGAAGTTGACATTGTCATCGAAAAAGACGGAAAGCTTTTCGCATTTGAATGCAAATGGCGCAGAAATCTGAAAACAGATGACATGTCGGCTTTTAAGACTTTCCAGGATACTTATGGAGGCAAAGTTGCTTTCATGGGTGTTATTACCCCAACGGGGCATAACGTAAAGATCGCCGAAAATATATTTCAAGTTCCATGGATGAAAGACAGGAAAAGTTAAATTTATAATACGACAGGGAGTGCATATGAAATACCAAAAGGATTATGATGTTGTTGTTGCCTGATCGTAGGTGACCCCGATTACCATGCTTATCCTTCGCTTTCGGCTGCAAACTTGTCTACTGCGGCAACTGCACCTTTTTACCCCAGGCGCCGGCACCATACGGCGCGACAATTGCGGCCTGACTCCATTTTTGCACTCTTGCTGGAGTCAACCAATCGGCCATTTCTTTGGCCGACACCTTCCAGGTGGCATCACTGAGGATTGAAATGACCTCCCCGTCGGCCGTCTCGATTTTCAGATCTGCCAGCACCCCGCAAGGTAGTCCTCCGGCGTCTTGGGCAGAAACGGACAACAGGTTGCTACCCTGACACACCAGTTTGGCAAGGTCAAACTCTTTCAACAGGTCCCATCCATCGATTTTGCCAAGCACTTGACCATTGAAATACGCCGTGCCGTTGTCGTCTGCCGCGATCAACAGTTTTGCGGACTTGACCGGCTTGTCTATCACAAACGCCTTGCTTAGCCAGACTTTGGAACTGACCACCGTTATATTGTCCTTTTCCCATATCCAATTGGCTTTGCCTTCATACATCACGGCATGGAGCTTATCCTCAATGTATTTATGAAAGGGATTGCCTATTTTATCCAGCTTCGGATTGGCCGGTGGCAATGCATTTACCGATGGAGGGAGCTGGGCTTCTCCATAAACGTGGACTTCGAACGGCTTGAAACTAGCGGAAAATTTACCATTGCTGACGGCAACGACACGATTTTCCTGGAAGACCCGCAATTTCGAAGCGCTAAACTTCCCGGAAAATTCCGTGCTGATTTCCTTGTCGGCGGTATTAAGCGCAATCAGATATTTTTTCCCGTCAAAGTCAATCGTCTGGCATTTGATGGATGGATTTTCACTGGATACATCATCCACGATTTTACCCTGCGTCAGCAAGCCGGACATCTCATGCAATTCCCGTGTAATGCTGAACAGCAGATCAAAAAAGGCGGGGGTATAAACGAAATTGGTTCCCCAGTAGCTCACCGCACTGGCATTGTTTACCAGGGCATCATAAGCCATAAAGCGCGATTCGAGGTCGGTGGGATAACCGAGCGCCTGGGACCGTTTATCGGCATTCTGCTCATCCACATAAGTCCAGGAAAAGCCCTGCAACGCCATCCAGATTGGTTTTCTGCCGCCGACCGAATCAGACATACGCTGTGCATATTTGCCGACGGCGGTAAGCCCTTTGTCATCCAAGGCGGAATGGCCGTTCGGATAGGGTGCCGGATAAATATCATTCCCGTAGATGTCAGCCGCCTGGCTGTATATTTTATGTTCCTCAATCGGTCCGCGCGGGGCCGCATTAATCAAGACCGGATGATAAGGATCAATCTCTTTAAGGGCCTTGTAGGAAGCGATCAGGTTCTTTGCCGGCACGCCTGCCCAGGAGGGCTCATCCTCAAGCATATAAGCAAGCAAAGCCGGATGATTGACCACCGCTGGCGTCAGGATATTCGAGGTATTATGAGTCCACACCTTCATCATGTCACCCTCGCAATTCCTGGCATATTCGATATATAACACCACTTTCACACCCTGTTCCCCAACGTCATTCAGAATTTTCAGGACATGGGTTTCGTCCGCGGCATACCGATGTATGACATTCACGCCCTGGCGTGCAGCGTAATACAACGTCGTCCACCGTGTTTCCTCGTCTTTGCCATAACTGACCATATGCCAGAACATGATGGGGAAAAACACCTTCCCATTAATGTAAAAATGGTTCGTTTTCATTTTGAGTGGGTCAACACACAGAATATGAAAATAATTGAATATCCAATATCCAACACGGAATGTCCAATATCCAAGGAAATTATCGGACTTGCCCCTTTTCACCGCGTCTATGCTTTTAAATAATATTGAGCTCAGTTTATCGGTTTTTTCAAGATGGAATTAATTTTCTTCGACTGTTGAATGATTGCGTCTTTTCTTCACTTCATCGGATGGATATTCCGTGTTGGATATTGGATATTCAGTCTTTCTAATCGAGTTACCCACTCGATCTGAGAAAGAGCCGTAAAAATTACGGTCTTTCCCTTGGACGACCTCCATCGTCGCCGGCTTCAATTTCTCGACGACCAATTGAGGTGTTTCCACGATTCCAGTTTTATTGGTCAGTTCCGCCGTCAGTACATATTTTCCCACCGGCAACTCGGTTGCAGGAATTGTAAAACTTACATTGTCGCCTTTATTGATCAATTTGCCGGAATAAACAATAGTGTCGCCATTCTTTAGAGTCAGGCTGACGTTGCTGATCGACGGATCTGTCAGCACCGATCCGGTAATTTCGCTAACCGGCATGCTGGAGAAAATCATGTCGCGATAACAGGGGCTGTCCAGGATAATAACATACTTGTCTGCCGTATTCTCTTTCGCTTCAGACAATGAGATATTATCAAAAACAACACAGCCCTTGCTCGATACTATGCACTCAATATTAACTTTCCCATTTGCTGCTTTCGCTGGAACCACAAACGAAAACTGCTTGTTCTGAAAACTGCTGTTCCATGTATCGTCCCAAGTGGAGGCGGCTTTTTCCGCAACACCGTTAAATTCCACTCTGAGCTGAAACGGATGATAACCGGTAGAATTCCCGGCATCGCCTTCGCCGCGCACCGAGTAGCTGAGTGTGTATTTTTTTCCAACTTCCAGAGGCACGCCTTTGAGGATTGCTCCGGCTTCTGCGGAATTCGGCTTGACGAAAAGCATTTCTTTCCCATCTGCATCCTGGCTGAAACTACTGCCTCGGTACAATTGCCATACTCCGTCAAACTGTTTTTTGCCGTTTTTTTCGTCAACAGCTTTTAACGTAATGTTGCGAAATTCGACATCGACTCCAGCTTTGACGTTAAAAACCAGGTGTGAGGAACGGACTTTCTCCGGAAATGAAAAGATAAAGCCTTTTGTTGCCCACTGATCCGAAGTTTTGCAGAATTCAGTGGCAAACGACTTCCAGACATCTTTTCCGTCAATTACCTGGATCGCTTCATAATAGACACGGTACTCCTTGTCCTTAAGGCTGCCCTTCACCTCGTATGAGACTTCATAGCTTGCTTTTGCCTGCAGTGGCAGATCATGCTGGACCAATGTCAAATCTTTGCCGTCGCTTCCCTTCATCATCACGCCACCATTTTCATAGGAAAACGATTTGTCTTCGCCACGCGCTTCCCAGACCAATGGTTTATTGTTTGCATCGCGCACGGTAAAATCGCCGTTCACCAGCAACTTCGATTTGTCCAGCAACGAATCATTTTTATCCAGTTCGAGCACCAAATCTTTGAACTCGGCTTCTCCGTCACCGGCGACTTCGATCGCCAGATACGCGGGAGTCGCGGTTGTGTCATATTTAAAGGATACCTCGCGCTCTTTCCACTCCGTCGTAGCGGGATACCATTTAGTATCCGATCCTGGCCAAAGTGTTTTTCCATCACGAGATACTGTCCATGCGCAGTACACCCGGCACCGGCTGTCCTTGGTGCTCCTGACTTTGAACCTCAATATATATAAGCTTCCGTCTTTTAACGCCAAACCGTGTTGGACCAGAACGGTTCCGACATCAGCTTTACCGCCGCTGAGTTTTACAACATTGTCCGCCGTCGAACATCCTTCAACGCCTGTTCCGCGAAGTTCCCAGTGGAGAGGCAATCCTACGACGCTTTTTTCTGCGAATTTGCCGTTTTTTAAAACATTCTCCGCCGACAGGTAAATGTACATTGAGAACAGCACCAGCACACCAATTCCAATTTTCTTAATCATGTTCCTCTCCTTATATATTTGTCTTTAAATTGATTCTTCAGATTCTTTTATGATTTTCGCAATTTTGAAACCCCTCAATTAGATTAATGGCGGTCGAACTCGGCAATGATACGGGTCAGAACCATCGGAATATCCTGATGTGCGAAGGCACTTGCCGATTCCGTATAACAAGCCGCACGGAGAGCCGCCGCTAATGTGAACTGCGCCGCCGACATCATCAATTCGGAATGCCTCAGGAGGCAATGTGCCGTCAACTGCAAGAACAATCGCCGCACCCTCACTCCCCTCGCTTACGCAAGCATTGCAACGAGACATGATGCGATCTTTAAAAATGGAAAGTTCGCGTTCACATAATGGATCGCGGGCACCTTCAATTTTTACGATAACGTTTTTCATACCCTCCTTTCATTTGGTATTTTCGTGCTTTAAATTTCAGATTATACATATGCTTAAGATATAGAACTATGAAATAAAAACACTAAATCCATGCGCTCCTACCGGTAGGTGTCATGACTGTCCCAGAATGGATGTTGATACGTGTTATTACTTAAATCAGGCGGCTGATAGCGGCTGAAACAGGTTGGGAATTTGGCAATCGAAACATGCCCATCGCCAAAAAGAACCGGATAGGTGTAAGTTGTACGATGAAAAGCCAGCCTAGGATATTGCCCTGGAGAGTATAAGAAATAACAGCTGATTACCGCGCGATTAGATACGCCATCGAGTTTCGGCCCTACCTTGCCTTTTAGTGTTTGATCGTAGCCGCGGAGACAGTAGCTTGTACCAATAGAGTAATTGCCCGGGTTTTTCCAGTTTAATGCCAAATTACCTATAACCACATCGTCACATGGACAAAAGAAAGACTGTTTCGCGTTTACATAGTCTCCGGCATACAACCTACCAACAGCTTCCCATTTGTTACTGTAATATGCCCAATTGTAGGTCCATGTGGTATTTCCGGTAAACTGCGGCCATTGATTGTTCGAATCGTCGGCATACATATGAACTCCTGCGCCCAGTTGCTTGAGGTTTCCTACACAGGAAATTTTCTTTGCCTCCTCCTTCGCAATCATCAACGCGGGCAAAAGCATTGATGCCAAAATGCCGATAATTGCGATTACAACGAGTAGTTATACAAGTGTAAACACATTGCCATCAACGAGATGCGCCTCTCTTTGCTTGCCTGGAGTCAAGGCGTTGCCTATCTTGGACTGAGTGATCCCGTTTCCCGTTTCAAACTTCCTCTTTTTCATCTTCATCCCTCCTTCTTTTTTTTAATTTCTATGTCGTTAGTCGCTAGTCGTCGGTCGTTAGCACATTAAAACCAGAACTTCATCTGCGATTCGCTGTTGGTAGTAGCGCAATTTATTGCGCGTTCCCCGCTCTTTCTCGTCTGATAAAACCTTGAACAATTTGCCAGAATTACTTCAATCAAAACACAGGCAAGATGCCTGTGCTACTTTCAAGACACAACTGAAGTTGTGCCACGTCATTCGACATGGTAAAAACTCCAACTTAAAATACCAAGACACAACTGAAGTTGTGAACTCCAACGAGCTTCAACTCCGATTCATCTCTTATCCTCTTGCCTCTTCTCAATCACCGATTCTCCGTTTCACCGGCTCGCCGATTCATTCTTACAGAATCGATTACTGATCACTGTCGTCTGTCATCTGTATTCCGGCAGCTGACTGGCCCGATAAGTCCGGCGGGCAAAGCGGCGTTCCGGAACATGTTCCCGGGAGCGTTTGTCACGGTTATCCTCATGCTGTGAAGGCCGGACGAGAGTTTGAACTCGTGCCTGTATGGAGGCCATGGCAGAATTACAGGCGGCATGTCATCTATTGCGATTTCCGCAATGTCTTCCACTCTGCCAAGATCCAGCATATATGTCCCGGCTTCCGCAATTTCAAATGTTTTCGTATAGACGGTTTTACCCGAATATGTGGGATAACCCCAGTCCGCCCAGTCTGACAGAATCCCGGCTTCAAAAACCTTATCCGTTGTGGAAAGATCTGGAAAGGACCTGTGCACGTGCGGATATGAACATCTGAAATTTCCATACAGATACGGCGTTTCCTTCAACGCCCCGCCATCTGTTATTATGTCTATCACGTTGACCAGAGGGGAATTGCCCTGTTTCAGCTTTACATCGGCAAAAATGTTATTGCAATCATAAAAACGCTTCTTCGCCCATTTGTCAACAAGGGTACCGTTCACATAAACTTTCCAGTTGCCGGAGACGGAGCTTTCTTCCATCACTATTTTCGTATCGGAAATATTGCCCGAACTTGTGAGGCGGTACCTGTATAAAACTTTTGCGCTGTTTGCAGGGGCGGGATTTTTCTCGCGCAATGACAGATCGTAAGACTTGCCCTGCCCGTAATCGGCATTTTCAATTTCGGCATCAGCAAAAACCTGCTGAAAACTCATGGCAAGCTGATTCTCGCCGAATTCAACGGTCCAGTTACCATTAAGTTCATTGCATAGGGAATTGCATTTTAAATCCACTGTGCGTGGAATTGTATTTTGGGATCGCTGGCAACTTGCCGGCATGCCTTTTATTTCCCCTTTTACTTCACCAAACACTATGCCACCAAGTTGGTGGCGTTCCGAAAAGTCACCCGCCGCATTTTCAAGTCTACATTTTTCGTCAACCATGAGTCCGGAAACCGGCTCTATTTCAACTGGAATACCCTCACAGGAGCCGCGGAATATATTTTTCGAGCGGTTGTAGAGGAAGAAAAGATCTTTTTTGTCTTCAAGATATCTGCCGACAAAAACATCCTCCGCGCCATTGCCTTTGATCTCGGCGACCGGAGGCAGAATGTCAGAAGGATTGCCATTCACAAGTTCCATGCCTTCAGTGTTCAGTTTTTCCGGCTTTGCGGTCAGGACAGTCGGTATATCCTCGACAAGTACCACTCTGCCGCCGTTTGATACATATCTGCGCAGTGCTTTCGCCGTATGTTCGGGGATGAATTTCAGATAGGGCAACACTATCACGCCGTAGTCATTGCGGAGGGTCAAGGCACCTTTTTCGGATACGAGTTCACTGAGGGTCACATCATCTATGAAATCAAAATCACGATGCGCTGACAGCAAATCATCAACTAGAGCATGGATTTTCTTTTCATCTTCAAGCACAATCCAGGAATTATGCTTGCAACTCCAGGTATCGTTGTCAGGTTTCTGAAGTGCGGCAAGGCTTGTTGACGGATAGAGCATGAGTATCTTGCAGACAGGCACGGCTTCAGAAAGCCTGCGGCATGTGTTCTTCACATACTCCGAAAGGCAGTTCATATAATCCCATTCGCTGTGCTGATAGAAAATTGACGGTGGCACCTCATCCTTTCGGGGGCCGTCAATCGAATAGGAATACCTGTGTGCGACAAAGTAATTTATTCCCAGCGCCATCTGGTAGTCCAGCATCCCCTTCAGGTCACGCAATGAAACTTCATCGCCGATGACCGCCAGGCAGTCACTGCCTGCAAGCTCTTTGCCAAAGACACGGGCCGCCGATGTAACAACTTTTATGCCGGTATGATATGCGGCGGTATCCTTGAACCCGTAAGCCTTGCCGAGCGGATCACAGCAGGGGATGTCAACATATTTATAGCACCTCAATTCATTGGGCCAGAATGCGGCAGTCAGGGAAAGCCATTCGGTACGTGTCAGATGCCCGCTGAAAACCAAGTTCCTTTTGCTGCACCATTCTCGCGACTGTTCAAGATAATTTACGGTCATGAGCCGATGCTGTGTCTCTCTGAAATGCAGCCGGATGGCAGGAGATTTCTCGTCTATGTCATAAGCAAGATGCGCGAGGTTTTCGACAATGTCATAAGAATGGTCTTTGAAGAATTCCTGAGAAAAATCGGCAGACCACGGATATATTCCGGCACCATTGGACGGCTCATCAAAGAAGACGCTTTCCACAAGGCCGCCGAAATGCTTGGCGTATCTTTTGTAATACTCTTCATAAGAAGAATCCAGCATTGCTTTGGTTGTGCGCGGATCCATCAGGCATGTCCTGCCGAAATTAAATTCCACGGTGATCCCTATGACTACGTATCTGGCTTTTTTAGGAGTTTTCCAGCAAACGGCGAAACGGTTGTCTTCAAAGCTGCAGCGCCAATGCGGAGTTCCGCTCAACGCGAGAAGGGGCGAATACATTGTATGCTGGACACGGCGTTCCGTCCATTCCTGACGCCGCGTGCCGCAGTATCCGGTGATATCAATTGATTTGAGGCATTTTTCCTGGGTGTCCAACTCGATGGCAAAGGATTTTAAGAGATAGCCTTTTTGAAATCAAGTTCAATTTCATCGCAGTTTTCGAAGAGCTTGAAAGTGAAATTCATGTTCCTGCTTGCAAGTTCCGGGTGTTCCCAGGCTGTCCTGCCGCCGGCAATTCCGCTTGGGAAATAATCTTCGTCCCATATCTGGAATTTCATGCCTGTTGATTCGCATTCCTTAACAATTACGTCAATGATGTTCCACCAGTCTTGGGACATGTAAGGTGTGAGAAGGCCTGCACGTGCATGGGCGAACACACCCTATTCAGCTTTGAAACGAATATACGAAACAGGGATTTTCCTTTGAAGATTGTTCGAAAGTCCCTTCAGGATGCGACCTTCATGCATTGCCACGAATTCACGGAACTAGTAATTGTGTATGACGGGATAGGATTGCACGCGACAGGGGACAATAAGCCAGCAGAACTGATCAAAGGGAATATCTTTGTAATTCCCAAGGGAGTTTATCATCGATACATGGAGGAAGGCATGAGCCTTTTGAACATCATTTTCGAAACAGATCTCCTGCCGCTTCCACTGCTTGATGTCCATGCGGTGCCGTATTTCAATATGATCTTCAAAGGCAGAGCCGAAAACCATGAGATTTTCAAGATAACAGATGATGAATTGGAAGAAGTCCTCGCCTTGTCCGGCAAACTCGAAATTGAAATTGATGCCCGCCGACCGGGCTGTCAATTTGCGGCAACAGCATTATTCATGCAGATAGTGATATACCTGGCGAGGACCATCGGGGGAAAGGTTGAAAATACCCGCTCCCCCCATATTGGCATAAGCAGGACGATAGAGTACCTCCACAAGAATTTCACCGAAAAAGTATCGGTGCAAAGACTCGCCGACAATGCTGGAATGTCAATGAGTTCGCTGCTCAGGCATTTCAAACAGATTAACGGCTCCTCGCCAAAGGAATACCTGATTGGACTGAGACTGAATTATGCCTGCGAACTGCTGGGCAACTCACAGCTCAGCATCGGTGAAATCGCATTTAAATCCGGTTTCAACGACAGCAATTATTTTTCAAGGGAATTCAGGAAACTGACAGGCAGTACAGCCTCAAAATACAGGGCAGGCAAACAGAAAAAAGCAACTATATAATATAACAGGATACGGCTTGATAAAGACAGACAGAAATATTATATTCTATTATGAAAATGTAAATGAGGAATTGATTTATGATTAGAGAAATACTCGTGTCCGACAAAGTGAACCTTATGTTCCCATTGCCAAAGAATTACCTGCACAAGGAACTGGAGATAATTATTTTCCCGCTAGATGAGAAAAAAAAAATCATAAAAAGGAAGAAACGGGTTGCTGGTCTGGCAAAAGGGATGTTCAAAATGGCAAAAGATTTTGATGCCCCATTAAGTGATTTCAAGGAATATGTGCCGTGAAAGAATACATACTTGATACTCACACCTATCTTTGGTTTATATCAGACGATCCCAGATTAAGTCGTTATGCTCGCAAATTAATTGAATCCGAGGGTGTCTTTTACATAAGCATGGCTTCCCTTTGGGAAATCACAATTAAATCAAGTCTTGGCAAACTGAAAATCAAAAACCATGACATAAGAGAATTGCTTGAGAACCAGATCGTTTTAAACGATTTCAAAATCTTAAATATCTCGCCCTCTATTCTGGTTGCACTTCACGAATTGCCATTCAAACACGGAGATCCTTTTGACCGATTGATAATTGCGCAGGCCTTGGAAGGAAAAATGCCGATAATAGGATCTGACGGCATTTTTAAATCCTATGGTATTGAACTGATATCTTGAGTCATTCTGATTCCATTGCAAACCTATGAGCTGCGAACTTCTAGATTTAGCATACTTACCTATAATTATGCCATATTCAGAGATAAATGACAGAAAAAGATAATTTAGTAATATGAAAGATCTACATATGAAATACCAAAAGGATTATGATGTTGTTGTTGCCGGCGGAGGGATTGCCGGAGTAGCCGCAGCTATTGAAGCTTCACGGAACGGAATGAAAACCGCGCTTGTCGAAAAGACTGTTTTCACTGGCGGACTTGCCACAACCGGGCTCATTTTCATATATCTCCCGCTCTGTGACGGACGAGGCACACAGGTGACTTTCGGCCTTTCCGAGGAACTTATGCGGGCAAGCATCATTTACGGTCCCGGTGAAATTCCGAAAGGTTGGGAGAATGGAATAAAAGGCCCGGCTACATCACGATTCCTGGTGAGGTTTTCTCCGGCTTCGTTCATCATTGCACTGGATGAAATCCTCATCAACGCCGGGGTGGACATATGGTTTGATACGGTTGTCGCAGGAGCAGTCATGGACGGACAGAGGATCACCGGAATTGAAGTAGAAAACAAGAGCGGACGCGGAATTATATCAGCCAAATGCTTTGTAGACGCCACCGGCGATGCGGATCTCGCATTCCAGGCCGGCGCGCCATGCGTTGAAACCGATAACTGGCTTTCAAACTGGGCGATTATGGCTTCATCCGAAGCCGCAAAGAAGGCTGCAAAAGATGGAACCGCAAAAGAGTTGATGAGCTTTTACATGGTCGGCGGCGACAATGCCGGACGCGGAGCGCCGGAGACGGGCAGAAAATATAGTGGCACCGACGGAAAAGACGTGAGTGAATTCATCCTCAAATCACGAGAGCTTCTTGTCAATGACCTCAAAAAACTCTACGCCAAGGATGGCAAGGAAAAGCGCAATGACTATTATCCGCTTACACTCGCCTCCATGCCACAGTTCAGGACAACACGCCGCATTGACGGACTCTCAACAATAAAAGATGACGGGCATTCAAAGAAAATATCCGACTCGGTGGGACTCGTAGCCGACTGGCGTAAAAGCGGTTTTGTCTGGGAAGTACCATACGCTTCACTCCTGCCGAAGAAGGTGAAGGGGCTCATCTCCGCAGGTCGCTGTATTTCAAACGAACGCGATGCCTGGGAGGTGATGCGTGTGATCCCCTCTGCGGCGTTAACCGGACAGATTGCAGGACTCTCTGCGGCGACTGCCGTAAAAAACAAGACAAGTCCAGACGCTCTTGCAGTGGAGGATATTCAGAGCACGCTTAAATCAAAAGGGATTCCCACACACATCGATGATGTCTGCAAGTAGTGCAAGATTAAAGTAAAGGGAACATGCATATGGGCAAATCATTCGGACATTTTTCACCGGACGGGCGCGAATATGTGATCACCGATGCGGCAAAGCCGCCACGCGCCCAGATCAACTTCCTCTGGAACGACAACCTGATAACTGGAATGAACCAGTTCGGCAGCGGTGAGGGGATATTCAACGACCGCACCATGCTCTATAACGATCCGAGAGGACGGGTAGATGCGATAAAGGATGGACGGCGCTACTTCTATGTGCGTGACAATGACAGCGGCAAGTTCTGGAACACGGGCTGGTTCCCGACAAAGGTAGAGGGTGCAAAATATCAGGCAACCGTCGGATTAGGATATTCAAAGTATGAGATCACGTATTCTGATATCACTATCAGCAGCAAAGTGTTCCTGGCGCCCGACGAGCCTGTCGAGATCTGGGAGTTCTCCATAAAAAACAATTCCAGGAAAAAACGTAACCTCAGTCTGATTCCGTATGTCGAATGGAATCTTCTCGGATACCCGACCTTCAGCAGCAAGTATTCGTATTTCAGGTCGGAATATGACAGCAAATCCAAGGCTGTGCTGAGTTTCAACACTTCAGATGAGCGTCCGCATGACCGATACAACGCATTTGTTGCAACAGATGGAAGTATCAAGGGATGGTGCGGCGGAAAACGCCAGTTCCTCGGACCGTACGGGCATATCGGAGCACCCGACGCCGTGGTCGGGGGAAAAATGGCGTGCGAGCAGGCCTGGTGCGAAGATCTCGCCGGCTCTCTTTCAATAGAGGCAAAGATTGATGGAGGAAAGGAAAAGAAATTAACAGTCCTAATCGGTCTTTTCAGCAGCATTCCTGAAAAATCCAGAATCATCAGGAAAGTAATTTCTTCAGACTACAGGAAAAAATCATTCGAGAAACTTCTGCGCTCCAAGGATGAGATGATAGGCAAGGTGACTGTCAAAACCCCGAATGAGCACATGAACATCATGACCAACATATGGTCGAAACAGCAGACACAGCTTTGCGCCGAGTTCGGGCGCGACGGTGCGCGCGGTTTCCGCGACACACTCCAGGACGCCTGGGGAATGGCGATATTCAATCCGGAGCTTGCCCGTGCAAAGATCATTGAGACTCTCGAGCACCAGTGTTGCGACGGACATGGCATACGCGGATGGATGCCTGTGCAGCCGCACCACTATTCCGACGGGCCCGTATGGATAGTCCTCACCGTCATTGCATACCTGAAGGAAACCGGTGACTACGGCATTCTCAAGGAGAACGTGAAATTCTTCGACAAAGGAGCTGCGACCGTTTTCGAACACGTAGTGCTGTCGTTGCGCCACTTGAGCGAAGACATCGGCAGCCACGGCCTGGTCAGGGCGCACTGCGGTGACTGGAACGACTCACTCAACTGGATGGGCAAGGACGGAATAGGCGAGAGCGTCTGGACTTCAATAGGTCTTTTCTATGCGCTGAATGTCTTCATTGATTTCCTGGAAAGGAAAAAAAGCGGTGACAAAAAACTGATTGGTGAAATGTGCAAGCGCCGTGAGAAAATAGAGAAGGCGATACAGAAATACGGATGGGATGGAAACTGGTATCTTGCCGGATACAGCGATTTCGGAAAACCTGTCGGTTCGCACAAGAACAAAGAGGGGAAAATATTCCTCAATTCGCAGACATGGGCCGTCCTTTCCGGTCTTGCCAAGGGTGAGCGTTATGATAAATGCCTCAAGGCGATCGACAAGATCCTTGAAACAGATCATGGTTCACTTACACTTACTCCGGCATTCACCGGAAAAGACGAGAACGTCGGACGTGTTACGATGCTTCTTCCCGGAATGTATGAGAACGGCACCCCGTACTGTCATGGGACATCATTCAAGATAGTGGCGGATCTCCATGCGGGGCGCGCAGACGAGGCGCTCTCGAGTTTTCTCAAGGTGATGCCTGACAGCCCTAATCATCCGTCCTCAGTCTCCGGAGCCGAGCCGTATGCATTCACGAACCAGTATCTCGGACCTGACAATGGCCGCGCCGGCGAATCGATCAGCGGCTGGATTACCGGGACGGCTGGTTGGATGTTCAGAGCGGTTGTCGAATATTTCCTCGGAATCAAGCCAGACTTCGACGGTTTTCATATTGATCCCTGCCTGCCTTCAGTCTGGAAGAACGCCAGCATCCAGAGGATGATCAGGGGCAAGAAATACAACATAGAAATTACGCGCAACGGCAAGGAATATTCAGTAAAAGTCAATGGAAGGGAAGTTCCTTCGAGATTTATTGCATACTGAATTCTGACTACTTTTGAAATTGGCTCGAATAATTTTAAATTTCAGACAAGGAATATGGTATCACCCGAAGGTTGCTAAGTTTTATAGTTTGTCTTTTCTTAAATCTTAGCGTCATTCAGAAGTGATCCCGGATCCTCTGGAGGTTGATGTGATCAGGACAGACGGTGTTTGGTTCAAGGATGAACATGGGCGTGCGTTGATTTTGCGCGGGGTTAATCTTGCTGGCAGTTCAAAGCTTCCGTTCACACCTGATGGCGCCACCTACATGCGGGAAGGTTTCTTCAACCACCGCGAAGTATCTTTTGTAGGGAGGCCTTTTCCCCTGAGTGAAGCCGACAAGCATTTCACGCGTCTGAAACGCTGGGGTCTCAACTTTCTGCGCTTCCTGGTGACCTGGGAGGCGGTGGAGCACGCCGGGCCGGAGATCTACGACGAGCAATACCTGGACTATCTGACCGCTGTTGTCAAGAAGGCCAGGGATTACGACATGCAACTGTTCATTGACCCGCACCAGGATGTGTGGAGCCGCTTGTCCGGAGGTGACGGCGCGCCAGGATGGACTTTTGAAGCGATAGGCATGGATGCGACAAAGTTCTCGCAGACCGGTGCGGCGGTAGTGCATCAGGTGTTAGGCGATCCCTTTCCGCGAATGATCTGGCCGACCAACAATACGAAACTTGCAGCATCAACCCTTTTTACGCTCTTTTTCGGAGGTAACACTTTTGCACCGCAAACCAAGGTTGACGGCGTACCGGTGCAGGAATACCTGCAAAGCCATTACATTAATTCGATAAAGAAGATTGCAGAACGGTTGAAAGGTATGCCTCATGTTGTTGGATATGACGATTTGAACGAACCATATCCGGGTTATATCGGCTGGAAGGACTTGAATGAGCCCGATGCCGAAGTGCGGATGGGCGCGATCCCGAGCCCCTTCCAGTCCATGATGCTTGGAGCCGGCATCCCGCAGTATGTGGATGTTTGGGACGGCTGTCTCGCCAAGCCTGAGAAAGTAAAGCCCCAGCTGTTCAATCCCGAAGGTGTGTCCGTATGGATGGAAGGCCACGAACCAGTATGGAAGGCCAACGGTGTATGGGATATTGTCGACGGTGAAGCAAAACTGTTGAGACCAGATCATTTCTCTCAGGTTAATGGCAAGCCAATCAGCTTCAATCAAGATTTCCTGCGTCCATTTGTCAACCGCTTCGCGAAGGAAATCCGATCCGTGGACCCGGAGGCGATCATCTTTGTAGAAACTGTCCCTGGACGGGAATTGCCACATTGGGGACCTGGGGACGCCAGGAACGTGGTTTCCGCGCCGCATTGGTATGACGAACAGGTGCTGTTCATGAAGACGTATGACCCCGAAGTGGGTTTCAACATGCGTACACGTTGCGCCGTTCATGGTGAAATCAACATCCGCAAGTCTTTCGCCGAGCAACTGGGTTTGTACAAGCAGGAAGCTATGGATTATCTGGGCGGCGTACCGACACTGATCGGTGAAATAGGAATTCCGTTTGACTTGGACAACAAACACGCATTCCAGACAGGTGATTTCAGCGCCCAGGTGAAGGCGTACAACCGAACGATGGTCGCAGTGGAGGACGCTCTGGTGAGCGCCACTCTTTGGAATTACACTCCCAACAATAACAATGCGCATGGTGACAATTGGAATGACGAAGACTTGTCCCTGTTCAGCCCCGATCAGCAGGAGGATCCGAACAACGTGGATTCCGGAGGCCGGGCCTTGGAGGCAGTGGTGCGCCCGTATGCCAGGAAGACGGCCGGAATCCCGCTGAAGATGACGTTCGACATGTACTCCAGAAGTTTCGAATTCACATTCCAGCACGTTCCGGGGATCGACCATCCCACCGAAATCTTCGTGCCTGATTATCAGTATCCGGATGGATACTGTGTACAGGTTTCGGATGGCGAATACGAGATCAATGCCGGAGCTCAGACATTATTTTACCGCCACTCGTCCGGCTTGCACTGTCATCATGTGCGAATTGTGCCCCATGCCTGACCTTTGAATGGACTGGAACAGCGCCTCTTTTAATTATTGCGATTATCGCATTTCCGCTTGATGTTATTGAGGTTATGAATTAAGTTACGCCCCAAAGTGTTTTTGCGTAATATTTATAAAGGGAAATAGTGATGTTATATCAGAAATTATCAAGGATGTTTTCCACGGATATAGGTATAGATTTGGGGACTGCAACATGTCTTGTTTTTGTGCGTGATAAAGGCATCGTACTGTGCGAACCTTCCGTTGTCGCCATCATGGAGGGCACCAAGGAGGTGCTTGCAGTTGGAACTGAAGCGAAAAGGATGCTTGGACGCACTCCCGGGAATATCCGTGCGATTCGCCCGATGAAAGACGGAGTCATCGCTGACTTTGAAATAACCGAGGAAATGTTGAGATATTTCATCCAGAAGGCGCGCCAGTATGTTCCTAAACGCAGGAGAATCCTTGCCCCGCATGTCCTGATTGCTGTGCCGTCAGGAATCACTGAAGTTGAAACAAGAGCTGTAAAAGACAGCGCACAGAGGGCCGGAGCCGGAGATATTTACCTGATTGAAGAACCTATGGCCGCGGCTATCGGAGTCGGACTCCCGGTTGCGGAACCTTCGGGAAGCATGATAGTGGATATCGGCGGCGGTACAACTGAAGTGGCCATAATATCACTTTCCGGTATTGTTGAATCCAGGAGTGTCCGAGTCGCAGGCGATGAAATGGATGCCGCGATTTGCCAGCACATGAAACGTGTCTACAATCTCATGATCGGTGAAAGAACATCTGAAGACATCAAGATTAAAATCGGCAGCGCATACCCGCAGTCCGAGGAATCTGTTCTCGATGTCAAAGGAAGGGACCTCATTTCAGGGCTTCCCAAAACAATAAAAATAACATCCCAGGAAATCAGGGCCTCACTTCAGGAACCGCTTACGAGCATTGTTGAAGCCGTCAGGGTTACCCTTGAAAGATGTCCGCCGGAACTTGCGGCCGACCTTATCGACCGCGGTATCATGCTTGCAGGCGGAGGATCTCAGCTGAGAGGTCTTGACAGGCTTATTTCCGAGGAGACCGGACTTCCTGTATTCCTTTCGGACGAACCTTCAAAGGCTGTCGCCAACGGTACCGGTGTAGTTCTTCAGGAACTGGAGAGCATGACCAGGGCGCTGGCTGTTTCGGCTTCCCGTTATCGCCGTTCCAACAGTTGAATCGTATAAAAGATTGTGATTCAACTACAGAGATACTGAGTCACAAGGTTATTTGATTTGATTCCACACCGTTCCATAGCGGACAGGGAGACTGTAGGCTAATAGGCTGTAGGTAAATAGGTTGCAATCCAAAAGAGTGGATTTAAAAATGCAAAATGACTTGTGTCAAAACCTAACAGCCTTCAGTCTATACAGCTATCAACCTTGGCATCCTGTGGGATGCCTGTGATTTGATTCCTAAAATACGGAAATCGTTGTCTCGTGAATAAGCCCGTTGGTCCGCCTAGGCGGATTAGTTTGTCTTGGCATTCAAAATGTTATGCAAGCTTCCGACTTCGCTAAGAAGCTACGACGGACACGGAAAGCTTGAACTCCAACTTAAGAAATCAGTTCAACTGCGACAATTCCGCTATTGCCTCCAATATTTACCGTTCAGTCTACATTGCCTGAGAATAGGAACTCGTAGCTGACGGGAACTTTCACAGACTGTTTGTTGTCGCCTGTGAAGTCGACAGTTCCTTTTTCGAACCGCGCGTTGACGATGCGATTGAATCCTTTACTGATCGGAAATACGCCTTGAATGTAGTTGATGGCCACGGTTTTCTTCGGAGTAAGAGCCATCGCGGTTGGAATACCTGCCTTTGAAACAGGATTCGATGAAACAGACGGCTTCAGCCCAGTCGCCAAGAACGACATGGTATCCTCAAGTCCAAGACAGTTGTTGCGGCCGTTCCAGGGAAAATTCCAACGGCCGTGGTTTTCTGACCAGATGGTCAGACCGGGTAGAGTGCTGGAGTCTTTCAGCGAAAACCAGGCATATCCAAGTTGCGGAAAGGCGAGAACGCACCACGCCGGAGTCTTAAGTCCGGACTTTGACACCACGCCGAAAACATCGCAGAATCCCTTCGCCCGTGGATATTTCGTACAATCATCGTAAGGCTGGTCCTTCCAGATGGTTGGCACCTTGTCGAGACGCTGGAATCTCTTATTCACCTGAAGGCTGTAGTACTCACCTGCCGCCGGATTTCCGCAAGGGATAGGAAAGGTCTGGCCGAAAGCCAAAGCGCTGGTCGAGAGAGTGGCCGAATGCAGATCGTCAGGCATTGACAGCGTGGCATGGTGTCCGAGAGGGAATTTTCCATTGAATCCATCAAGGACATTCGAAGAGTAGACGATATTGTGCCCTTTTTTCAATGTGAGGGTTTTTGTGACTAGTCCACCTGAGTCAGCACAGTTCATCTTCAACTGGATCCTTGCCATATCCTTAGACTGCTCCATGTCCGCCAGATTCCATTTATCATAGGCGGGGGTGCCATGACAATAGTAGTTCTTGCTGCCGTCGGAACCTCCTCCAAACGGTAGACAGAAGAAATCGCCGCGGAGCGGTGCAAGTACTGGTTCGCCGATTTTGAGTTTCTCCTCCTGCCAAGGTGATATGTGGTAGGGTTGCACCGCTTTTTTGGATCCACAGTGGAATGTCACCGGTGCCATGTGCCCTCCAAGCCGGGTGACCGATAGTTCCACGTTGTCTACTGCGATTGTCCAAGACGGCTGGCCTGCTATTGTTTTAAGCTTAAGACTCATGACATATCCTCCTTATTCTTTATAACTGATGGAACTTTGATTTCTCCGTAATGAAAGATGAACCTGAGAAAAGCAAAATTCAAGAAAGTACAATTTTTTAACCGCTAATATGCACTTATCATACACTAACAATAAATATGCAATGAATGAAGTTTTCGGAATGAAAACTTCATTCATTGCATGGTTTGTATTTAATTCCTGTTAGTGACGATTAGTGAGAATTAGTGGTGAAATCTTTTTTGGTATTTAAAGTTGCGGCACTTCTTGCCCCGTCGAATGACTGGGGTGGCCGCTTAATTAAGCAGCATCCATCCTAGATCTGCAGGATTGTCTGTCCCGAAGGTCAGCCTTGACTCGAACGGATGTTTTTCCACCCATGAGATTTCACACCCATCCGCTTTTTTAATCGTCAGATTAAATCTGAACGGCCTGGCGCTTTTCGGTTTTTCCCGGAAGCAGACCAGAGGAATAATGAAATCAATTGTTTTACCTCCTGCTGCATCTGATATTTTCGCTGTCCAGCGTTTGTCAATATCGCCTCCGCCCTTGGGTAGATGCCAGAGCTCACCTTTTGAGTGGATCTGATAACTATGGGTTGGCCAGAGCCTGCGCGGCTCAATGTTAAGTTCCACCTGTTTGAAATCAGCCTCATTGCTATTCAGGATTATAGAGAAAAATACATTTTTATCATTGCGCCAGGCTTTGAAAGAGGCACCATCTGAGATTTTATGGGATTCGCCTTTTTCTTCGCCTTTATGGCAGATACAGACTTTGCCATCCGCCTTGGCGCCGGTGTAATCCGGGAAGAGCGTTTCCCCGGCCTCAATCATATCCTGGATTTTCGGGAAATCTGTCTTTATAAGATCTCTAAGAAGGCCTGCACGCCATTCCAGTTTTTCCGAGGAATATTTGTATCCTTCGGCCTCGGAGTGGAATCCGAGACGCGGGTCGCTTTCACAGAGTCTTTTAAGGTTCAGGCAGTTTTCAATTTCGCGTTCCGCAATAGCCAGCATTTTTTCAAATGACTTAATCTGGGCGGCCTTTTTCATGAAAGGAAGTTTTTCCCTGAGGTCATAAAATGTGAAGACGTTAAGTGCGCTGTTTATCTGGAGCCCAAGAGCTTTATCCAAGCTGATGTCCCGAAGTCTTTGATGACTGTATTGATACGCACCTTCAATAGACTCCATGATTTTCACACCGGCTGTCCAATATTTATCCATACGACGCAGAAGAGTCAGTACCTCATCAAGCGTATGTCCGAAACAGACACACTCTCCTATTCTGTCACCGCTAATCATCGGGAACGTGAATTTCCAGCTTGGCGATATCGGCTGGTCAACCGGTATAAGGTGAAGCGGCCACGAAATCGAGTTGTGTACTGGACCATACCAGGTGAACGGCAGGTTCACAGGGAACTCCGAGTAGCTTTTCTGAAAAAGTTTCCAGGCGCGACTGACTTTAGCGGCGTTTTTGCCCCAGTCAATTTTGGCAAGTGCGAGCAGAAAATTGTCCCCGTTGTCAGGGAACGGGAAGAAAGAGAGCTCGCCTGCGGCTTTGTTCATCAGGCCGGGATAGTTTCCGAAATACCAGCACTGCATCACGGAACTGACCCCAAGATCGCGCATTGCACGGTATTTTTTGTGGAGATTGCCTGGAACTGGGACAAATGGAACAGTTGCGACTTCATGTGAACACCCGACCTGTATTTTCGCCGACATACTCGCCCCGGATTTCACGGCGGCACGGGCGCAGTCCTTGAAAATCTCACTTGGGCCTGGCCATGCCAGCCAATAGTCAAGGGCCGTTCGTTCGCGCCCGAGCTGCATGACTTTGCCGTTGGACTCGAAATTGACCTGCAAAGTAACATTCTCGGGCATATGTGCAGCGATATCTCGCATCACCTGAAAATGTTCTTCAATGCTTTTCCCTTTGTGTTCAAACATGTAAGGCGTGTAAAGCCACGAGATCATTTCAGCCTGCGGATTTGCCCTCCGCATACCTTTTGAGAGCGATGATGTGACATCCGCAAAAACCTCCCAGGGCTGCCGTTTGGAACAGCGTGGACAATTGCAGTCGAAAAAGTTGCTTGTGGCGGAGTAACAGTGCGTGGGCCTCTCTCCAAGGTTAATGTCTATCAGTCCGCCGAGTTCAGGAACATTGGAGAATATTTGATAAGCAGAGTCCTCAATATATTTTTTCGCCTTCTCTGTGGACGGACAGAAATACGAGGCCCACCCGTTTGCGTCATGGCCTCTAAATTCCGGATTGGTCTCCAGATATGACATTGAATTAAGATACTCGGGGTTTTGTCCGAATCCCTGCGGCTCTATGCAGAAAACATAAATCTTTATTCCGTAATGGGCGCATTTGAGGGCGGTCTTCCTGAGTTTAGCCAGCCGTTTTGCGCTGTCTTCACCGTAGCCCGGAAATAACGCTGATGGACATAGATCTCGGAAACCCACAGTGAGCCACAGACCGTTTACGCCCTCATATGCCAGCCGATTTAAATATTCTTCCGGATAATAATCAACATCATCCGCCAGTTCGTCGCGGTTGAGAGGAGGTCTCTTTATCGGACCGAAAAAACAGCGAGACACCCTGGTTTTTATCATCGGTTCACGAGCATTTGCACCAATAGGGAGGAAAGGCCCGTCGCAACGCTTTATCTCATCCTGCAAAAAATATAGAGCCCTGCGTATGCCTTCCGTGTCTGCAGCGGAAATAGTGCATGATGTAGCCTCAGTCTCTATGCTGTAACTCTCAAAAGGCTTTCCAGTCTCTTTCTTTTCTACGGAGATTTTGAACGGTCCGGCTTCAGGGATTCCCGCAACTTTCAGAAACGAATGGAAATCGGACACAGCAGTGTCCAGGACTTTCCCTTCATCCGGGAAACGGAAATCCAATGTCACTCCTTTCCCGAGGGCGGCCTCATTTTTCTTCTTTTTGCTCCGACCCCATGTCAATTTTTCATGTCTCGATGCTTTAAGTTCATCGACAAACAGCCAGTTCTTGGGCTGTTCCGGTTCCTTGGTGATAAACATGTTTATTTTTGTATCCTGTTCATTGGTTAGAGTTTTTTGAAATAGGTGACATCCTCTTTTTTAATATTGAAACCAGCTCTTTCGTAGGCGCGGCGGGCGCGGAGATGGGTATCGTCGAGCCCAGTAGTTACTTGTGCATAGAGCATGCCTTCGTCCTTGAACCTCTTGAATACTTCACTGTACATCTGCTGTCCAATTCCTTTGAGACCGGACTCCGAATCAACCGCGTTATTTCCGATTTGTCCGATTTTTCGTTCATGATCAATGCTGAAAGTGATAAACCCGACAATCTTCCCATTTTCTTCACAGATATAAATCCAATCGGGATGATTTAGCATATGATGATTTATCTGTTCTTCTTTTGCGGTATCCTTATTTCGAACCAGCAATGAAAACAACTCGCTCCCATATGTATCCTCATACATGTTATAGATATTTGTCCAGGCACGTTTGGCAATCGATACTATGCCCGGCAAGTCTTCGCCCTTATATATCCTGATCATGTAAAATTCCTTTCTGATTCAGTAAATATTTTATTCAAGCACGCACGGTGCGAATTTGTCGGGGCGCATGCCGCCGGCAAGCCCCTGATTCAGGAAGAGCCAGTAATCGGCGCCGGATCCGGAATCATCGTCCATGATCACGCAGTTGAAGCCGAATATCTTCCCTGGCTGCATGGCAGCGTCCAATGCATCCAGTGGCATCTTCAATTGATACAGGGTGTGTTTTGACTTTTCATCTCTGACGACGTTGTATTCCACTTCGCCGCGCCTGTCGCGGAGCGGACCTCTGTGGATATCGATATCAGGGCGCCCCTTCGCCAGCGCGAGTGAGAGGAAGGTGTCGTCCGGATCGGTGTCATTTTGGTCGCGGATGTAGTTTGTCAGCGGATCGAAGCCGAGTTGGAGGCAGTCGCCGCTCCAGATGTGCGAGTTGTCGAAGCTGTTGAAGTGGGCATCGTCGCTTGCATCGAGCGCGACATACAGGAATCTGTCGTCATGCGCGAGATAGAGCTTGGCACTCAGATCGTCCGATCCGCTCCAGGTCGTATGATCGATCGGCATGATATGATCCTTACCATCGATGACGAGCGGTTTGACCGAGCTCCAAGTATTGAGCGTCCCATCGATCTTTATGCCGTCGATCCTGGCAACTTTCAGTATCTCGGGGGTGGTGTATTCGGCCGTGTACGGCCGGTAATCACCGTCGAACTTGATGGTGACTTTTATCGTTTTGCCTGGCTCGGGCAGCGGCAGATAGACTGTGCCGGTTGTGTTCGGGCTTATCGAGAACTTGCTGGAATCTCCTTTCTTTCCCCCGACATTATATTCGACGCCGCCGGTGACCAGGTCTTTGAGTGATTTGTTTTTCATATATATCTTCAGGCGGCTCTTGTCTTCCGGACGTAAGGCTATTTCGGCGGGAATCTCCTCCTGGATGCGGATTTTGTTGAAAACGCCGCTCAGCGCCGCGTAGTTGTCGTCACCCTTCTCGACGCGCCAGACGTAATATGGCAGTTCGTTCAGGCGGAGTTGGATTTTGCCGTTCTCGATCACAGGATTGATCGGATTGCCCATGACATCGGTTACTTCTATCTTGTCCGCGTCGAAAGACACGATCGGATTGAAATCCGCTTTGCCGCTCCAAAGGGCACCGACCGCGCGGCCATCGACCTTGTGGTAGACCGTCGCGCCCGTGTTCTCGTATAACGGAAACTCAGCGCATTCGCTCACGTTTTCTACGACGCGGCCGACGGCGTTCAGCGCCGGAACCGAGGGAAGAGGCATGCCATCTTTCAACCAGATGCCCATATAATAGCGTTGCCCCTCAAAACCTGTATCCCCCCCTGCGTACCAGTGGAGGGACTTCATACCGAGCACTTTGGCTTTGAGATAGGAGCGGGCAAGCCTGTTCGTCTGCTCGAGCAGGTATTTCGGGTTGTTGATATCGTTGAAATCAATGAAATAGCCGTATTCGGAAATGAAGATATCGGTGGTTTTGCCGTATTGTTTCATGACTGCGAGCGCATCATTATAATGCGTGGCGAGATCGCGCTCGCTGCCGGTCGGAGGTTGTCCCGGGCCGATCCAGCGGGGTTGCGGATAGCAGTCAAGCCCGAAAATATTTACGAATTTCCCGCAGTTTTGGAATACGGCTTTTGAATACGCGTAGGCGTAGCGGGAATCAACGTCGCTGGGCCGGACGGCGGAGATTCTCGCCTCAGGAGAGAAACGGAGGATCTCTTCCGCCGCGATATTCATCTGTTTGCAGAAGCGTTCGAGGGGTTCGCCCAGTACAAACGGGCCGATCGTATTCTTCGTGTCGAGACTCTTGTAATACGTGTTCATGCCAATGAGCGCATCAATCTCGCCGCCCAGTTCATAAATGTCGACAATATCTTTGTATTTTTCAAGGAATGCGCGGACGAACGCCCTCCATTCGACGTCAAGCTTGTCCGCCGGTGGCAGTAGACGATTAGAGGCGAGATTGTACCCCGCAATTTTTGTAAAAATATCTTTAGGTTGAATCCAATCTGGTGCCGCAGTGCCCAAGTTGACCAGGATTTTGAAGCCCTGTTTCTTGTATTCCCGGAAAAGCTCGAAGTCGATATTATATACCCCTTTCTGCGGTTCCATCCGATTCCACTCGAGAAATTTCTGGAGCCATTTCACTCCGATAAGTTTTGAGGCCTCAATATAATCTTGCGCGACACAGAGCCCGATAAACGGTTCGACGTCTTTAATCGTCGGCTCGGGCGGACGCGTCATGACAATCGCGTTATATTGTGTTTGAAAACCCTGCAATGTCGCCGCGATCCGGTACCAGCCGCTCTTCCCTCCAGGAATCGTGAACTTGAGTGCATAGGTGCCTTTTGAATCGAATTTCGGCACATCATTGTATTCGGCGACTTGTTCGCCCATATAATCGATGACTTTCACGTTCAGCGGCGGGACGGTCTCATCTTTCCCGTAGCGCACGACCTGTACATCGACCTGGACCGGCCTGTCGTAGGGATAAACATTGCCGTTGGACGTGGCCGGTACGATTTTGAGTATGAATCCTGTGGGCTTCCACTCTGGCGCCTTATCACCGGCATTGAGCATGAAACGATCAAACCACGCAGCCTCTTTTGCGATCCCGTAATAAGGAGAGTAGAGCGACTTGCCGTCCGCCGTGAAAGTGACGGAGTAGTGTTTCCATTCGGTCGAGAGATCTATCGGGGATTCCGCGCGTTTTTTGAGCACCGCCGTCCATGTACTGGTAACTTCATTCACCATGATGTAGGCACGGGTGTTGGGAACGCTGCCCTTGGCCCAGAAGGAGAAGGTGTATTTGCCAGCCGGCAATTTCACTTCGCCAACGCCGACGCCGCAGAATTCGGGGAGATTGATGCTGCTTTTGCTGTCGTAGCCGGTGGTTTGATCCCAGCGCCACTTTGGCGCGGCGGGGCATGAGTTGTAAGGGCCGTTTGTCATATTGTCGGCTTCCATCTCCACATCGCTGTCGCCGCACAGCAGATTTGACTGTCCGTAAGAGAAAATGGAACAGAGAGAGAGCCCGATTGCCAGAACCAGCGTCATTTTTTTCATCTTTATGATCCCTTCGTAAATATTTAGTGTTTTAAAATTAACCTTTTGAAATATTCCCCGTCAAAAGTCTGCCGACCCATAACTTTTCGGATTTGCACTTGTTTTTTCATTTGCTTCCAGTCTGATTACAAAGGGCAGACTCACCCTCTTAATCCTGTCCGGCAGAACAACGGTTAACTTATGATAATCCAAGTCCTGGTTATGTTCCTGTCTGATGACAAGCTTTATGTCATCATTGCCAAGCACTGTCACATTCCGTATCTGGTTTCTAATCCCGAATACTGTAATGGCATCGCCGAAAACCTTAAAAATTGAAAAATAGATGTTATTGCCATTGACCGTGATATTTCCCCATAACGGGCGGAAGCTGGTTGGGACTGGTGTCGGTTCTGAATTGTAAATGGCTTCTCCATTAACCTTCATCCACCTGCCAATCTGCCTTAAACGCCGGACCGCCTCAGGTGGAAACTCCCCTTCTCCGGTTGGACCGATATTGAGCAGGTAATTTGCGTTTTTGCTTGCCAGCTCACACATGGTTGATATAAGTTCGGTGGATGTCTTATAATGATTGTCACCTGGATTGTAGCCCCAACTTTCATTCATGGTTCCAAGACCTTCCCATACACCGGTCAGAGGATAGGACGGAATTTGGTTGTCACCCAGCGAACCATAGTCTCCCATGTCATTCCCAACCCGTCCACTGACTAGGCAGGCCGGTTGTAGCGAATGGACAAAGTTTTTCAAGTCTCCGCTTTGTTCCGGCCTGATCGAATTCGGGGTGTCGAACCAGATTAACGCGACATCTCCATAATTGGTCAAAAGCTCCTGCAACTGCGGCTTTACCTTGTTTTCCAGATACCTGGAGAAAGCTTCCTCTGTCTTATCGGGGAAATCCCAGGTATTGCCGGATGCACCGGCCTCATGCCAGTCCTGATCCTGAGAGTAATAAAATCCCAGACGAATACCGGCTTTACAGCATTCTTCCGCCAATTCCGCCAAAGGGTCTTTCCCGAACGGGGTCGAATCGACAATATTGAATCGGTCGCATTTTGAGTGGAACATTGCAAAACCTTCGTGATGCTTGGCTGTGATCACCATGTATTTCATTCCCGCATCAACCGCTGTCCTGACCCATTTGTGCGCGTTAAACCGTACAGGATTGAATCGCAAGGCCAGCTTTTCATATTCACATAATGGAATTTTGAGCTTCCGCATCACCCATTCTGAAACCCAGGGCACATCAATTCCATTCCATGTCCCTGCCGGAATTGAATAAAGCCCCCAGTGAATAAACATCCCGAATTTAGCTTCTTTGAACCATCCGAGAGAATGCTCTGTCAAATCATTTGCCATCCTGCTCCCTTTTTAAACTTGATTTTTGGCAATATCAATTTTAACTATTTCACTGTGGCCATAACGGTTCCAAATTTTGCCGTAGCCGCAAAAACGACGGTGCCCGCCGGTTTTCCGGATGCCTTTGCGAGATCAGCAACGCCACCAATGTCGATCGGTTCTGCATGTCCGTCAAAAAACCAAGTGTTGGCACGCCCATTGTGGCGCAAATGATGATATCCATTAACAGAAGTAGCAGATCTGGGATACACAATAAAATATTGCTCGCCGGAACTGTTTATCGTGTCGCTCAGTCCCATGATGCTTGATGGATTAGTTAATTTTTTCAGGCAAACATAATTTACACCACTTATTGTCACGGCAGCCACGCTAGGTATTAATCCCCAAAAACTGTCATTAACAGCAGTACCATAGACATGATCATTACCTGTCGGATAGACGTCATACGGAGGCGCCATCCCGCAACGGATCTGTGTGTTTGATGTTAAATAACCGAGATGTATCATGCTTGGGCTGGCGGGGTTTTGTATACTCGGTCCTATGGAGTCAAGAAAGACAGCCCAGGAATAGTTTTGATCGGTTAGCAAATTATAGCCACCATAATCCTCTGAATACATCATGAAACCGCCAAGCCCGTTCTGCTTTAAATTGTTCATGCATACGGAGGCTTTAGCCATGGACTTTGCATTGCTCAGCGCTGGCAGCAACATTGCCGCCAGGATTGCGATAATCGCTATTACAACGAGGAGCTCTATCAATGTAAATACTTGTAGTTGCAATATGATGCGCCTTGCACGGCCCGATTCTTCGCCCGTTTCGACCTGCAACAGCCGTTCCGAACTGCACAAAGACCGTTTCATAAATCCTCCTTTTGCTTTTTCTAGTTTTTCTTTCGAACTTATATTTCAGTTCAACTTTATTCCGCCCAATAACACTCATCTATCAGCAACACTGCGGGTGCGTGGTTGGCTGAAAGGCATCTGGTTGTCTGCCCGGCTCACTTGCCTCTATCTCCGGGAAAGAATAGGCGCCATATCGACGAATCGCTTCGTGGAACGCGAGGACGCTTTCCCAGGGAACTTCCTCCGTTAGCGTATGGCATGGTGCGGCAATATATCCCCCGCCTGGAGCCATGATCGCAAGGGTCCTGCGAACCCCTTCCATAACCTGTTCGGGTGCCGTGCGCGCCATAACACTCTGCACTCCAATTCCGCCCCAGAAGGAAATGTCCATGCCGAATTCCCTTTTCAGAAGGCCAACGTCCATGCATTCCGCCTGCACGGCCTCCAATATGTCGATTCCGATTTCAATCAGGTCAGGTATCAGTGTGGTAATATACCCGCAGCAATGAAACGCAATACGGACATCCGCGCGAATCCGTCTTAGATGTTCAACTATGCGAAGGTGGCATGGGCGGTACCATTGCCGATATTGATCAGGGTTCATGATCAGATTTTGCTGCGTACCTAGATCATCACCTATCCAGACAATGTCCACCCCCGCGCGTACATAGGCACCGTAAACATCCATTTTCCATTCGGTGATTCTGCCAAGCATGCGCTCCAGGCGGGCAGGATCTTCAAAGGGCATGGTCAGTATCTCGACGTCGCCAAACCAGCCCTTTGCTTGTTCGAACACGCCGCAGTTGTAGGAATTACACACAGCCAAACCCCGTCCTTGCAGCGTCTTCGCCTGATCCCTGCACAACGCGACGTCATTCGCTGTCGGTCGCGGCATCCAGTCGTGCAGGGGAACCTCTACAGGGCATTCCGGCAGTGGGATGCTCACATAGCGGATGTCGTGGCGGAAGAAAGCAGAGAAATCAACACCTGTATCGTGTTGTTCCTGCCGAAGCTGTTCTCTCATCTTCTTTGAGGGACGCAGATTGTACGGAACACAATCCGGCTCTTTATGCGCCAACGTCTTTATGACACGTTCACGAGAAGTCATATTTCCCCCTTTTGCGGATAAGAGTTTGAGCCGATTTCAATACTCTGGATTTTTCAGAGTTTTAAATTGGCTATGCCATTAAACTATTGTAATGTCAATATGCCATGCGGACGCTTCGCCTTACATGCCCTCATTTGACTGCCTGGTTCTGGGTCATTAAATCCAAGGTGAAAACAATTTCTTTCTCTAATGTTTTCAGTCTGAATACACAGTCTTCTTCCCTGGTATCAGCGAAAAGAATTTCAAATTTTACTGGCTCAACAATAAAATTGTCTTTCAAATTATCTGGAGCAAATTCCAGCCGATCCGGTCTTTTTGTTTTGAAAAAACCGAAAGTCTTTTCCTTGGGGAAATTATAAGAGGATTCCTTATCTTTAAATGCGTTTCTGAGCCCGACAGGATTGGGGAGGGAAATAAAATAAAGAGTATCACTGATCTTCTTACTCTGCTCCGGCGGAATGATATAATTGCACTTGATCTCGATTTTGCCGTTATCCAGCAACTTGACTTTTTGAAGATATTCGCCTTTGACGTTCACGTCAGATTTTGAGAGCGGAATAATTCCCTTGACAGTATATTCCTTTGTGTCCTTGTCAATTTTCACGCTGTCTATCTTTAAAAATTTTCCCCCTTCCGCCCTGTTGGACGTATTAAAGTCTGCGTCATAATACAACATGTACAGATTTGCGATTGGCACGCCTGACGAAAGTATGTCCATTGCCCCGGTTTTGGAAAAACGCAGAATCTTGTCTCCGCAATAAATACCATCCTCCTTGAATTCCGACTTGGCGATGATTTTTTGCGACCCATTTGCTCCATCAACCTTTTTAATGGATGGAGATGACTCTTGTGCACAAACAGAAGTTGCTGACAAAGCGGCAAACAAGACTCCTGTTAATGCGGCTGTTTTTGAGAGAGACGCTTTTTTCATGTGATCCCTTTTGTTTCTAATGGTTTAAACCTAATGCATATTCTAAAACTCGCATGTTATTCCTCTTCCCCAACTTTATCGAGCCATCTCTGTGTGAGCTCCACAGCCTCCAATCCTATGTCAGCAATGCAGTTGGAACACAGCACTATGCCTTCGATATCTCCATTTTTGATATGGCGGTAATAGCAGTCAAGCTGACCCTGCATTTCACTATTTGACAATGGCTTGCATTCGCCGTAGTTCCACATGTAGCAACCAGCTAGGCGCCGCTTACCTGGGGTTTTCATTATGAATTTACTTATATTCTCGTTAAGGTCCGCGAGATCCGAGCCTTTCCACGTCCATAATGTGACGACATCGCACAATGAAATGTAATCGGCAACGTCAAAATCCAGCTGATAGGAATACCACACCATCCACAAATCGAGTTTCCGTTTAGGGAAACTATGTAGTTTTTGTCGCATTGATGCGATACTGCAGACCGTATGCCGGGCGATCGTACCGCTGGTCTTGAACCCTTCGACCGACTTGAAGAAGTCATCAAGGACGGCTCCGGTTACATTGGAGTATAAAGCCGCCTGACGCAGAACTTCATCAAGGTCGCTTTTGTCATCATTATGCTGACTAAGTCCTCCTGCGCCGACTGCCGACCAGACAACCTGTTTGCATTCCTTAAGTTTTTCCATTTCTGAGTCGAACGGCGGGAATGGGCCGTTGAGCATCGCCACCCGGCAGCAGTTTGGAATCCCGAAGAACTTGCAACCCTCCGCAGAATCCATCCGGTTCACCCCCGGCAATTTGTATCTACCATCTCCATCCGCATGATGGACGCCGACGTTTTGTCCCCACATCCAGAATTTGTCTCTTAATTTCATTTTGATTCCCCTCATAATTTTATAGTTAGATTATACCAGTTTATGTAATCGAAGTAAATATTACAAACACAGTTTATATTGTCCGAAATACAGGATATCATGGTAAAAATACAGATTTGCTGTGGAAATAAAATGAACAGGGCATAGTTTAAATAATTTCCTTAACTATGGGAATCATAAAATGCAGGACCTGATTGAAAATATTCGTCTGAAAATACAAGTTGCCAGATTTCAGGAACTTGGGCCAGAGTGGCGGACGGAAAAAATTGCACCTTCTCACCGGATAATTCCGTATGCAAGACTTTATTATCCGGTGACTGGAGAAGGTTTTATGATTCATCATGGTTTGCAATACCGAATGCGCCCTGACTGGATTTACTTGGTTCCTCCATATGCCCATATGGAAGTGAATTGTCCAAACCATCTGGTTAAATACTGGTGTCATTTCAATGCCTATATTCTTGATTCTGAACTGGACATATTTTCGCTTTACCACCCAGCCTATGAACTGGAAGTTAAAAACAATGAGTTTGTTAGAAGTCTTTTTATCCGGATGGTCGAATTGCACAATATGCATGGAAACATTCTTAAACCTATAGACGGTTTGGAGGCAAAAAGCGCACTGGGATTATTGATAGCACCTTTTTTAAAAACCATCAAAAGTGAATTTTCCGGCAATAAGGCAGGGGCAATGGCAAAATTCACCAGGCTGCTGTCATATATTGAAAAAAATCTCTCCAGAAAACTAACCTTGGCCAAGTTGTCTGAAGAATTTCATCAGAATCCCACTTACCTGTCCAATCTGTTCGCTAAAAAGATGGGGGTGCCTCTGATTGCCTATTGCAACCGGCGTCGCATCCGGCAGGCCATCGACCTAATCTGGAGTACGGATTATTCAGTTTCCGAAATTGCTGACAAAGTAGGGATCAGCGATGTGGTTAATTTTTCTAAAATGTTTAAACGTGTAACCGGACATTCCCCGTCCGAATACCGGAAGAATTTGCGAAGCTCGCAGGGAGGCGGTGATTTTATGAATGCTGACATCAAGCCTTGACACTATAGTTTTTCGGGAACAATAAAATTATTTTCCCGGAAAACTTTCAAATGAATCTGTCCAGCGCCTCAAGCATATACGCGGGAATGTTTATGATTTTACCTGTTCCATGCACATCTGTTTGCTGGTACGGTGCCAGGCTTACAAGTATTCCTGTTCCTACATTGTATTCTGACATGTAGTCAAGCAGACCCCTTATGTGCTTTCTGTCAAACTTGAGAGACGCCTTGCATTTTACAGGGACCGGCATATCTCTTTTCTTGACTATGAAATCTATCTCGCAACCGGATGAATATTTTTTCCATCCGGACACTGTTTCACTGAACCGGCTGATATCAATCGCACATTGATTCTCCAAAGCCCCCCCAAGCGGGATGCGTGACGCCGAAGACAGTGTCCTGATCACACTAATGGAAGGCCATGCGGATTCACGGAGTCTGCGGAGGATACCGGTATCAAACATATAACGCTTCGGAAGATAACTGTGATTTGCCTCGGCACTCGGACCTTTCTGTTCAGCTTTGATCAGAAGATGCCAGGATTCCAGCCGGGAGAAGATATCGTTTATTCTTGCGTTCTGCGGTGTCGAAGGGGAGGAAATTACAGATGTATTTTTCGACGGAGATCCCACAAAGTTTGCAACACTTTTAAAACATGATTTGACAATGGATATGTCTTTCTCCCCGAAAATCCTCACAAAATCGTTTTCGTAATCAGCAATCAGCTGATCCAACATGGGTTCGAAGCTCTTTCCATTCGCATGGGCCATGACAATTTCCGGAAGCCCTCCGGTAATTAAAAACAAATCATATAATTCAAGCAGATACTGATGATGCTTTAATGAAATATCAGTTCTACCATTGTAAATCTCCTCCGAGACATCCTCTTTCCCAAGCGCCCGTAGGAATTCTGAGAAACTGAAAGGCCACAACGTGATCTTCTGAACGCGTCCGACAGGATATCGGATATCATCCCTGAAAAGTCTTGAAAGAGTTGAACCTGTCAGAATTACAGTCGAGCTCCGCCATTCCTCCTTCATGAACCTGACAAACCGGCCAAGCTTTCTGCTTTCTTGCGCCTCGTCAATGAAAAGGATCTGTCCGGAATCCCCGTCAAAACCAATTCTGTCATTGAGCACCTGATTGAACTCATTAAACTCTTCGCAGTCATCTATGAAACTCCGCAGAAGAGTATCTTTTTCAAGATTGAATGAAAAATGTTTTCGGTCGCATTTCTCAAGAGCCTGACGCACAAGGGAAGATTTGCCAACTTGGCGAGCCCCTTCTACGAGCAGTACATTTTTATTGGCAGTATTGTCTGCGATGAACTCCTGAATTCTTGAATCCAATGACCTTGGGATATACATATTATGCCTGTTCTATGAATAATTGTTATATACAATAGCTTAATTGTATATAACATTCAAGTATGCTATTGCCAAATTTAACGGCGAATGCGGTTCATTACTGACGCACCCATCCTGCAGAGGAAAGAATAAAGGCCCTTCTTGAAATACGTTTCAATGAATATGATTATCCTCATGGCTGCAGAGCAGACGTAAAGCCTTGCAAATGTCCTGGAGAACACCCATCTGAAATTCAGGTTCTTTTTTTCGGCTATGCATTCAGCCCACGGGCCGCTCATGCGAGAAATGTATCTTAGTCCTTCTCCGTTTATAGCCAGCACCATGCCGGCGGAGTCACCGAACAGGGTTACATCGCCTTTCATTACGGACATTGCGGGTTGCATTGGTATTCTGCCCCCGCCCTTGCAGATTACTCTTCCATATATATTCTGTTCTTCCTTGAATTTTTTTAAGTCGGAAGGGGAAAAAGGTGTTTCTGAGAATGAACCTATTCCTATGTTGATTTTTCCATCTGGTAGCGGGAAAATCCAACAGTATCCGATCTGGGTTTCAAGGATTTTAAAATAAAGGGAATCATCGTATTTATACTGACTCTCAATTATTTCAACATAACTGGTTCCGTGGAAACTGCTGCCGGTATTGGAATTGAACCCCTTTGCAAGAATGAGTTTCTTGTATCTGACCTCCGCTGTCCCTTCTTCATGCCTGAGGGTTACAATATTTTTACCTGGGTTGTGGGAGACATATTCGGCCTCTCGGAAAACTGCTCCTGCAGTTATCGCTTTTTTCAGGACGGCCGCATCGAGCTCCCTCCTGTCGGCAACGATGTACGGGGATTTAAAGCCGGATTTCTTAGCGCCGAAGGAAATTATGATGTTGTTGACTTTGACATGCGGGATTTCTATTCCTAGCCTTTCGAATTCCTCAGCCCTCATGCCGCCTGCACACTTGAGGCGTGTCCCGGGCTGAACCTTGTCGAAAAGGGAGACTCTGCCGTATTTTGCCAGCTTCGAGGCGAGAAGGCTTCCTGCGAACGAGGCGCCTATCACCGTGAAGTCGCTTTCCGGGATAAAATATTTTGAATCTGCGTCAGGCATTTATGTCAGCTTATCCTTATCCATATAATCTACGGGGTTATATTCGATGCCGCTAAGTCAAGATACTTCTTGGGGTAGCGCGGGTCTATTTGACCCGCGTTTCTCGGGCCAGATGGACCCTCGCTACTTTAAGACCTTAGCCAAGACACAACTGAAGCTGTGCCACGTCATTCGACATGGTGAAAACTCCAATTAATACTTTCAGTCGCTAGCTGTTAGCTGATAGGTCATAGGTCTTCTCTGATAGCTATGAATTACGAGCTATGAACTTTTACACTCCGTTTCACCGATTCTCCGCGTCTCCGATTCATTTCCCACTGATTACTGGTCACTGGATTTAGAGTCGAGATAACACTGGAGGATGATGCAGGCTGCGACCGTGTCTATTTTCTGTTTCCGTTTCTCACGGGAAACATTCCCTTCGATGAGGATTTTTTCAGCGGATATACTGGTCAGACGTTCATCGAGATAATCGACTTTTATGTTCAGCTTACCTTCCAAAAGCGCACCCAGTTCCCTTACTTTTCCGGCATGGGTTCCTTCGTCGCCGCTCATGTGCTTTGGAAGGCCGATGACTATTTTTCCGGCATTGACTTCGGTATATTTTTTAGCAATCTGATCGGCAAGTTCCTCCAGGGAAATTGAATCGCACCTTATGAATCCGGCCGGTTGCGCAATAAAGGCCGACGGATCGCTTACAGCTATTCCGGTTCTGACAGTACCATAGTCTATTCCGATGACACGCATTGTATGTTTCCTGAAATTTTTCATAATAAAGATGACGAAACTATTTTATACAAATCCTTGAAATATTATAAGCAACTTATATTATTCTGAGAACATAAATTAATGAGACAATTGCTTCTAATGGGGAAAAATTATGACACGCTTGGAAATACCATTTGAAAAATTCTCGACTCAGATTTTCAAGACCTGGGGGAGCGACTGGTTTCTCCTCACCTCCGGAAGCTTCAAGACCGGCAAATTCAACTCCATGACAGTTGCATGGGGGAGTTTCGGGGTAATGTGGCAGAAGCCTTTTGCAATGGTTGTCGTGCGTCCGAGCAGACATACGTACGGGTTCATGGAAAAATTCGATACCTTCACCCTTTGCGCTTTTCCATCCGAGTTGAAGAAGGTTCTCAGTTTCTGTGGTGTGAAATCTGGAAAAGATGTTGATAAGATAAAAGAAGCTGGAATAACTCCGGTACCTTCGATGAAAATAGATGCGCCCGGTTTTGATGAGGCGGAACTGATAATTGAATGCAGGAAAAGCTATTTTGATGATTTCCGTGCGAAACATTTCCTGGATCCGGCAATTGAGGGAAATTATCCGGGAAAGGACTACCACAGGGTTTACTTCGGTGAAATTATCGCAATCAACGGAGTGAAAAAATATATTGATGAAAAATAAGGAAGAAAAAAAAGTCAAGACAATCCTCCTGATGCGGCATAGCAAGTCCGACTGGGAGGAGGGTGTTTCCGATTTCGATCGGCCGCTTGGGGAAAGGGGTAGGAATGATTCCCCATTCATGGGCAAATTCCTTCTAAAGTGTGGAAAAGTACCGCTTCTGATAATTTCATCGCCCGCAAAAAGGGCCAGGGAAACAGCTGAACTGCTCGCCAAATCATGCAGATACAAGAAGAAAATTGAATTCAACGAATCCCTGTATGAAAACAGCCCAGGCGAAATAATTAAAATCCTTCAAAAAATAGATGATGGAATCGATACCACCATGGTTGTCGGGCATAATCCGTCAATAGAGGAGGCGACGAAGAAACTCTGTTTCAGGGAGATTAAAGCGATTGAAAACGGAATCAAGTTCCCTACATCCGCCATCGTATGCCTCGAAGTTGAAATAGAGTCATGGGCGGAGCTTTATCCAGGAAACTGCACCATAGCTTGGTTTGTCACCCCAAAGCTCGTTAAAGAACTTTTCTGATTTGAAAGCCTCAACCAAGACTATGAGGCTAACCGCAAAGAGCGCAAAGCAGGCGCGGAGAACGCAGAGAAAATAAATTCTTCATTCTGCGACCTTTGCGATTCCCCCTTAGCGAACTTTGCAGTTAAGCATTAAAAAAGGAGATTTACCTTAAAATGGATCCGACCGAAATAAACCAATTCATCAAAATATCCGTAGACGGAATTTCCATTGACTGCTGGATCCAGCCGAAATCTTCCAGAACCGCCTTTTCCGGGATTCATGGCAATTCAATAAAAATCGCAGTTGCCGCTCCCCCAGAAGATGGAAAGGCGAATGCGGAATTGTGCAAGTTCCTAAGTAAAAAACTCGGGATATCAAAATCTTCAGTCCAGATCAAGTCTGGGCATGCTTCCAGAAGGAAAATAATTTTCTGCCATGGTGCGTCAAGGGAAAAACTGCTGTCCTGCATCCAATAGTTTTCCTGAGAAAACAATAAATTATTTTTCAGGAAAACTATATTATCATGTAGTTATATTAGATGAAAAGAACTATGTTTTAAGCGCTTATAAGATAATTGAGAAAATCTGCAAAGCTTCGACTTATTGTTGGATAGTCTTTCAGAAAAATAATGAAATTATTTGTCTGAAAAACTATAGGCTACATTATCTAAAAAATGGAGATTCACATGGGGAAATTATTCGGCACTGACGGAATTAGAGGAAAAGCAAACACATATCCTATAACCCCTGAAGTGGCTTTGCAGGTTGGTAAAGCAGTGGCACACGTATTCAAGGCGGAGGGTCGCGGTTATTCTAGGGCCGTTGTCGGCAAGGATACACGGCTTTCAGGATACATGCTTGAGAATGCGCTCGCTAGCGGACTAGTCAGCATGGGCATGGATGTGTATTCTGTCGGTCCTATGCCTACTCCCGCCGTAGCCCATCTCACGAAGTCTTTCTGCGCCACCTGTGGAATCATGATCACCGCATCCCATAACACGTCTGAAGACAATGGAATTAAGATATTTGATGCGAACGGGTTCAAGCTTCCGGATGAGATGGAAAACGAAATTGAAGCGCTCATCCTTGGAGGACAAATAAACAGCGCCCACATAGGAACCGAGCTTCTTGGAAAGGCGTTCAGAATCGATGATGCCAGAGGGCGTTACATCGAATTCGCAAAAGCATCAATAAGGAATCACAGCCTTAAAGGCCTTAAGATAGTGCTTGACTGCGCGCATGGCGCCGGGTATTTCATAGCCCCGATAATCTTCCGGGAGCTTGGTGCTGAAGTAATAAAGTCCGCAACTGAGCCGGACGGTTTCAACATCAATCGGGATTGCGGTGCGACTCATCCTAATAATATTTCAAGACTTGTTCTCCAGCACAAGGCGGATGTAGGAATAGCCCTTGACGGCGACGGTGACAGGGTGATTTTCTGCGATTCGCAGGGAAGAGTTGTCAACGGAGACCGAATACTTGGACTTTGCGCCCTCGATTTCAAGGAGAGGGGAGGGCTGGCTAAAAACACGGTCGTTGTCACATCCATGAGCAATCTCGGGCTGACAAAAGCCATGCAAAAGGCCGGTATAAAGGTGTCTGTCACAGACGTAGGCGATCGCTATGTCGTGGAGAGGATGAGGAGCGACGGCTATAACATCGGAGGCGAACAGTCTGGACATGTGATCTTCATGGATTATGTGACCACAGGAGACGGGACTATCACCGCCCTCCATGTCCTGAAGCTCATGATGGACAAGCAGAAGTCACTTGCGGAACTCGCAGATTTCATGGAGGAATTCCCACAACTCATCTCAAGCATAAAGGTAAACGAGAAAAAACCTATAGACGATGTTCCAAATCTCCGTAAAGTCATCTCGGAATGCGAGAAAACCCTCGGTAAAAATGGGCGCGTAATTGTCCGTTATTCAGGGACTGAAGATAAGATCAGGCTGTTGGTGGAATCCATAAATCAGAAAAACGTGGAAACTTGGACTGCAAAGATAAAAACCGTCATCGAGAAGGAGCTCTGCTGATGAAACTTAAAATAATACCTTCTGATAAGACTGAGTTTCTTTATCCTCTCACCTGTTCACGGAAAATCTCGGAATGTCCTGTCGGTACTTCAACATTGGGCTCCGAGCTTGAGAAAAGACTTTCAAAAGTTCTCAAATCTATGAAGGATGAGGTTACGCTCTGTGTCTGTGAGGATTTCTGGCCTTCCACGGAACTCTCCTCATCGCTTTGCGAAATTCGCAAAGATGCGGTTGTCTATTTCGGTGAAAATAAAAAAGTGGTAGCCTGGATTTCCAACGACGGCAATATTCCCAACAAGGCCGAATGGATTCCTGCGGATCCGAAATCGCTCATAATCGGTGCTCCATGGCATCTGCTGTCAGTAAATGAAGACATTATCGGGTCTATTAAAAAGAGTGTCATCAAAGGCGAAGTTCGCAAAGGAGTGACCGTAGAAGGCAATATCATTGTCGGAAAGGGAACTGTAATCCTGCCCGGAGTCTACATTGACGGAAACGTTGTTTTCGGGGAAGACTGCAAAATCGGACCGAACTGCTATTTCCGTGGCAACACGTTTATCGGGAACAAATGCCATGTAGGGCAGGCTGTGGAAATAAAAAATTCCATCCTGATGGAAAAAGTCAGTGCCGGACATCTGAGCTATGTCGGGGATTCCATTATCGGGGCATCCTCGAATCTAGGTGCCGGTACGATAACTGCAAATTTCAGGCATGACGGTAAAAACCATCGCTCAATGCTAAGTGGCGAACTCATTGACACTGGCCGCAGAAAACTAGGTGTAATAATGGGTGACAATGTCCATACCGGAATCCATACAAGCATCTATCCCGGCCGCAAAATCTGGCCCGAAATGTCAACCCTCCCCGGCGACATCGTGATCAAGGATTTGATGCGGTAATTTTTTCCGGAAGGGGGAATATTAATGTAACACAGGCATCTTGCCTGTGTCTTGATTTTAGTAACTTGGGAAAACTGTTCGTGATATTTTCAAGAGAGGATACGTAAGAACTGAGAGTACGCACAAATTACGCTACTGCTATTTGAAGGAACTTTCCTGTAATGTTATACTACTCTGTTTTTTAACAACAGGAGATTAAAATGCCAGCGATCATGATTAGGAAGAAGGCTCATGAGCTGATTGACAAATTACCGGAAACAGCAACTTGGGATGATCTCATGCATCAGATATATGTCCGTGAAGCGATTGAGCGTGGTCTTGCAGACAGCAAAACAGGGAAAACTAAAAATGTTTCAGAGATTCGGAAAAAATACGGTTTGCCGAAATGAAGGTTCATTGGACAAATACGGCAGAAGGGCATCTTGATAGCATATACACTTACATATCCCAAGATTCCCCAGAATATGCCCGCCGAATGGTTGATCGCATAACTCGGAGATCCCAACAGATTGCCGTTTTCCCATTGTCTGGACATGCCGTCCCCGAATACGAGATTAGGCAAATCAGGGAAATAATTGAAATTCCCTACCGTATTATTTACTACATTAAGCCTGACAAGATAGATATTCTCGCAGTAATCCATGGTGCTCGAAATATTCCTTTGGATGATATAAGACTATATGATGAAGCTAAGAAGGAAAAATCAATGCCAGTTCCTTTTCATACAGCAGTTAAAGAGATTAGAAAACGACAAAGACGAGTCGTTGCCCTCGGCCATAGAAAAGATATTTACAGATAAGAATACTCTCAATGTCAGGATTATTTCCCAGTATTATGAACTCAAAAATAAAAATCAGAAAAGCCGAATCTGCGGATGCCGGATCAATCGCGGATTTTAATATCGCGATGGCGTTGGAAACGGAAAACAAGAAACTTTCACCGGCCAAGATCGGACCGGGTGTGCTGGCTTTGTTCAATAAACCTGAGTATGGTTTTTACATCGTTGCGGAGATTGACGGTGTGATTGCAGGATCTTTAATGATCACATATGAATGGAGCGACTGGCGCAACGGGCTTTTCTGGTGGATTCAGAGTGTTTATGTAAGGCCGGAGTTCCGCCGCAAAGGGGTTTATAGGGCAATGTTCTCATATATTAAGGAACTTGCTGGACAAAATTCCGGAATCTGCGGCTGCCGTCTATATGTTGAACAGGACAATGTCGTTGCTCAGAAAACCTATAAGAGTCTTGGTATGGAAGAAACCCACTACAGATTATTCGAGGAGATTTTTTCATGAGTGAATTGGAGGATAAAGTTGCCCTAGTCACTGGTGGCGCCCAGGGGATCGGCAAAGGCATTGCCAGGCATCTTCTCGGCCTCGGGATGAAAGTTGTCATTGCGGATATTGACGAGGAGGCCGGGCGGGAGACATTGGAAGAATTGAATTGCCTTGGAGACCTGAAATTCGTCAAGACAGATGTGAGCAACGAATCCGATGCTAGAAACGCCATTGAGAAAACAGTCGGATATTTCGGCGGAATATACGCGCTTGTCAATGACGCGGGAATCGCAAATCCTGGAAGCACTCCACCTGATGAACTGAACTTGGAATCTTGGAACAGAGTCATCGCGGTCAATCTTACAGGAAGCTTTCTAATGGCGAAATTCGCTATTCCTCATCTGAAAAAATCCAGAGGTTCGATAGTCAACATCTCTTCAACAAGATCAATCCAGTCAGAACCCAATACCGAAGCCTACGCCGCCACCAAAGGCGGTATTCTGGCTCTTACACACGCACTGGCCATGAGTCTCAGCGGAAAGGTGAGGGTGAATTGCATAAGTCCCGGCTGGATTGATGTCGGCGGCATGAAGAAAAAAAGCACAGGAAAAAAATACGAGCTGACCCGTGCAGACCATGAACAGCATCCGGCTGGCCGTGCCGGAAACACCGAGGACATTGCCGAAATGGCGGCGTTTTTGATTTCTGAAAAAGCCGGATTCATCACCGCACAGAATTTCATAGTCGACGGTGGCATGACGAAGAAGATGATCTACATATAAATTTTGCCTTGCAAAATTTATTTCCTAATACTGTCCGCCAACTTCTTATTTTTCCGCACTTCTATTTCACAAAATATTGTTATGTTTTTCTGTGTAGTCTGTGTGTTCTGTGGTTAAAGATCATTTCCATATAGTTATCGATTCCGGTTTGAACTTAGGGACGTGGATTACGTCCTTGTCGTCAAGATAATATTTGGTTGAATCCTTGCTGCCGATATCTTCCTGGACCGGGGATTCATCAGGATATCCGACTGCCACAAGATACATGACTGTTGTGCCTGCTCCCAATGCGAGAATTGAATTGACTTCTTCCTTGAAACTGCCAATCCAGCAAGCTCCGAGTCCGAGTTCCACGGCTTTTAGAAGGATATTCTGTATTGCTGCGCCGGCATCGGCATTAATATGTTTAAAGGTTTTCACAGATTCTGCGGGCGCAGTTATGGCGATAAAGGCTGGAGGGGCATCCTTGAGCCATTCGGGACTTCTTTTTGGTTTTACAGCGCCGCCCCAGCCGGTCTGGGAAAACACCTTCTCGACAGTTCCCGGAGTCCTTACAATAATGTAGCGGAGCTGCTGCATGTTTGATGCGGAAGGTGCGAATCTCGCAGAATCTATGAGGTCCAGGAGGAGTTTATCATCTACAGGTTTCTGCTTATATCTCCGGATCGTGCGTCTTTTTCTGATGGCATCTGATATATTCATAGCTTATTTCCTTTTAAATTTTCTTTCCGGTCGCTTTCAAAGCGATCGGAAAGAAAATTATGAAGTCATCGGATCACATCAATCGCGGTCTGAACGTTGCCGAACGGGGCGCTGACCTGGATCCCGCGGATGTAACTGCGGATTTTTTCTATGGATTCCTTGGCGATAAGGATTCCTTCGAGACGTTGTTCTTCTTTAGTTTTTGCTTTTGACATGCGTTCCATGATCGAGTCGGGAACCACCACTCCCGGCACTTCATTCTTCATGAATTCGGCGTTGCGGTAACTCGATAGCGGCCAGATTCCGGCAATAACCGGGATATTGAGGTCGCTTATTTTTTCAATGAATGAAATCAGCGGTTCCACTGCGAAGACCGGCTGTGTAATGATGAACTCGGCGCCGGCCTCGGCTTTTTCGCGTGTCCTGCGGATTTCGCGTTCAATATCGATCGCGTTGGGATCAGCCCCTACACCTATAAGCGCCCTGGTGGGATCCTTTATCGCGTTGCCTCCGATATCGACTCCGCGGTTTAGCCTGCTCTGGATTTTCGCCATTCCGATAGAGTCAACATCGAATACGGCTGAGGCGAAAGGATAATCCCCGAGTTTCGGGGGATCCCCTGTTATGAAAAGGATATTGTTTATCTTAAGGGCGGCGCAGCCGAGCAGGTCTGACTGCATGCCAATGAGGTTACGGTCGCGGCAGCAGAAGTGAAGTATGGTTTCTATTCCGGCCTGATCCTGGATTTTTGAAGCTGTCACAATCGGTGACATCCTTGCGCTTGCCCTCGGACCGTCGGGGATGTTTATGGCGTCAATACCGAAGGATCTGCACTGCTTTGCCTTTTCTATTATAGGGTCGAGATCATAGCCTTTAGGCGGGACAATTTCAATGGTCGCTATCCATTCGCCTTTTGCGAATTTCGCACCAAGCCGCGATTTTTCAGCAAGCGGTACCGGATCTTTTAGATGTTCCTGGTGATCCTTGACAATTATTTTTTCAAAGGATGCGGTCTTTGCGAGTGGACGAATACTGCGGGAAATATCCCTGATATGTTCTGGAGAGGTTCCGCAGCAGCCGCCAATTCCACGTACGCCAAGATTTACAAAACGTATTGCGTAGGTTGTGAAATATTCAGGACTTGCCATATAAATAAGGCGACCTTCGACATTTTTCGGCATTCCCGCATTGGGCTGTACGATTATCGGAAGATCGGTCAGATTGGCAAATCTCTCAACAGAGGAGAGCATTCCTTCAGGGCCGGCTCCACAATTGAGCCCTATTGCAGTAGGTTTCCTTCCTCCAACCTTAAAGACATTGAGGAGGCCTTGGATTGGTTCGCTTTTAAGGGATTCAGAATTCTCATCAAGCGTAAAGCTAAGAACATAAGGGAGTTTCGAGTGCTTGTTGATCGCCATGAATGCGGATTCCGCATCTGCAATAGAGGGGAGTGTCTCAAAAATTATAAAGTCAGCGCCTCCTTCCTCCAGGGCGGCAATCTGTTCTGCAAGCGTTTCAACAATATGAGCTGAGGAATGATTGCCGTGATGATGGATTTTTCCGATAGGTCCGACTGAACCTGCTATGAGGGTGTTTTCATTACCGCTTTCACGGGCGAGTCTCACTCCCTCCCTATTTATTTCACGGACTTTGTCGCTGAGTCCGAAACGGGAGAGTTTATTTGAATTCGCACCGAAGGTATTGGTTGTGAGCACGTCTGCGCCCGCTTCAAAGTATTCTTTGTGGATCTGGGATATGACTTTCGGGGCGGTAAGGCAAAGTTCATCAAAACAGGTGTTTACAAAAAAATTCTTTTTGTAGATTTCAGTGCCCATCGCACCGTCAAATATTGTGATCTGCGATGAAAGCTTTTCTTCAAGTTTGTCTATCATGTGTATTTTTCATTTTGGATTATATCATTTTTGACAAGGTTCATATTCTACCACTTATATTTTTCCCTTCAATAAATTATTGAAGGAAAAAATATTATGTAATTTGAAAACGGCAGACAACAATGTATACTGTGCATATAAACAATAAAGGATATGCGCTAAATGAGGTTATCAACAAAATCAAGATATGGTTTGCGAATCCTCCTTCAGATTGCCATAGACAACCGTGAGGGAAAAGCGGCACAAGGAAAATCAATTTCAAAAAAGCAGGAGATTTCCGAGCCGTATCTGGAGCAAATTATGATCCCTCTGAAAAACGCAGGACTTGTGAGGACAACTCGTGGCTGTAATGGAGGATATTTCCTTAACAGGGCTCCGAAAGACATAACAATACTCAATGTTATAGAGCTTTTCGAAGGAGAACTTAATCTGGTGGATTGTGCATCCGATGAAAAAAACTGCTCAAGAATTAAAAACTGTCAGACAAGCAATGTCTGGAAAAAGATTGCAAGCTCCCTCAGGGATACAGCCGATAAGATAACCTTGGCATCAATCCTTGAAGAGCATAAGGATAACGCTTTGGAATATGTAATCTGAAGATGAGAAAAGATATATGACAACAGCAACGTTCAATTAATAATTAACAACAATACAGAAAGGAATTTAATCATGGGAAAATTAGGAGATTCGACAATAACCCTTCATGCAGGGCAAGAGCCTGATCCGACAACCGGGGCGAGGGCTGTACCTCTTTATCAGACGTCAAGCTATGTGTTCAAATCTGCGGAACACGCGGCAAACCTGTTTGCACTTAAAGAATTCGGAAATATTTATACGCGCCTCATGAACCCCACCACCGATGTCTGGGAAAAAAGGATTGCCGCCCTTGAAGGCGGTACCGGCGCTCTCGGAACATCGAGCGGAATGGCCGCTATTTTCCTGGCGATCACAAATGTCGCTCAGGCCGGAGACCATATAATATGTTCATCTTCGCTTTACGGCGGAACAGACACTCTCTTCCGTTATACTTTCCCGCGTTTCGGAATAAGTGTCACATTTATTGACGACTTCACTCCAGAAAATGTCAAGAAGGCTGTCAAACCTAATACCAAGCTGGTTTATGCCGAGACAATCGGAAATCCAAAAGGGGATGTACCTGATATTGAAGCTATTGCAAAAATCGCACATGCGGAACGATTACCGTTCTTTATGGACAACACCTTTGCGCCGGTTCTCTGCAAACCCATTGAACACGGAGTGGATGTCGTGGTTCACTCCTGCACGAAATGGATTGGCGGACATGGCACTTCAATAGGGGGAGCCATTGTTGATAGCGGAAAGTTCGACTGGTCAACCGGAAGATTTCCTGAATTCACGACTCCTGATCCCAGCTATCATGGCGTTGTCTACTGGGATGCCCTTAAAAATGTGCCGGGAGCCGGTAACATCGCATTTATCGTAAAGGCGAGGGTTCAGGGAATGAGGAATATAGGTGTCTGCCCGAGCCCGTTCAATTCCTTCCTGTTCATACAGGGACTGGAAACATTGCCGCTGAGAATAAAAGCCCACGGGGAAAATGCTCTTGCCCTTGCTGAACATCTGAAGAAACACAAGCTTGTCGAATGGGTCAGTTATACCGGACTGAAAGATCATCCGTATCACAATGTCGCCAAAAAATATTTGAAAGGCGGCTTCGGCTCCGTATTCGGATTCGGTGTGAAAGGCGGACATAAGTCGGCTACGAAATTCATTGATTCCGTCAAGCTGGCAAGTCATCTCGCGAATGTCGGGGATGCCAAGACGCTTGTTCTCCATCCCGCGTCGACAAGCCATCAGCAGATGAGTCCTGAAGCCCAGAAAGCTGCCGGGGTTACACCTGAATTCATACGCGTCTCCGTCGGAATAGAGAATATCGAGGATATTATCGCCGACTTCGACCAGGCCCTGGTGAATTCGCAGAAGTAGATTCATAACTTCTTTAGTCAAAAACGTCCCGTCATGTGAAAAACATGACGGGATTTTTTACATAGTTCACTTAGCACGAATACAAACGGTTCGTATTTCTTTTCAGATTCCGGTCCGCTCCTGCTACAGCCTAACCAGGGAATAAGATTTTCAGATAATATCTGGTTGTTACGGGGGAGCGTCACTGTAATTTAGTTAGCCTCAATAACCAGAATCCCAAGATATGGGATTGCTGAATTCGAGGTGATAGTGGAACAATTTTTACGCTTTTCCAATTTCAAAGCTGCCGGCACCGGCTCTTTCAGAGGCGCAAGGAGCGTTGCCTTCGGTCTGCCGGAAACACCGCCATTTATTTTTACAATGGGACAGGCGGGATCTGGACTGGCGTTTAAAACTGTTAAGAGACGTCCGTTTTTTCCGGTGAATTCCTCCATGACAAGGTAAGGCCCTCCGCTTACAGTCGCGATTTTGCAATCACCCGCGCAGAATTGAACTGCGTTTTGAGTCATTTGCTGGCGCTTCGGGCATCTTGGCACGGAGTCCGGATTTTGTGATGCGAATGTCGCAATCCGTCCCCCTAACCTGTTTTGAAATGTGACAAGACCTGAGCCGAATTTGCTTTTGTCCGGCCTCAGGATTTCAGTCCATTCAACGGCTCCTTTGCAGGGATGCAGCCTTCCGATTCTGGGGAGTATGTTGAAATTGAAGTAAGTGCCTTCTTTCACGCCGCAGCTGCCGCAAGTGACTTTTTCCAGCGAGAAGGAATCCCCCTCCCTGCCTACCATTCCGAGAAAATCCACTCCGATTTCGTTTTTAAAGCCGCGCCGACAGAGGATTTCCGCGCTTGCCGCATCCAAAAGCAATCCACCTGAAAGAAGTTCGCGCAGTTCGTCATCTGAAAAAATCCACGCGAGCCTTCCGAAGAGGGCGTTGCTCTTCTGCTGGCGGAGGGAAACGGCTATGCCGTAGCGCATTAGAAAATCCGCCGCAGGATGAACCGTGCAGTCGTGGGCATGAAGTTCGCTCATCAATTTCCCCTCTTCGGTATGAACAAGTTCCTGTGCGTTCTGCCGCCACGGTATACCGATTCCCTGCGTCTGAAGGTCTTTTGTGAACTTCTCCCCGATCCATTTCAATGCCGGCCTGCTACGATCGAGCATGTTCCAGATTTCCGGCTCCGAATTGGCGGGATTTCCGGAGAAGGGAAATACGTCCAGCAGAAGGGCGTCGGAGCCGAAAATCTGGGCAATCGCCATATGCGCCCAGCTGAGCGAGTCCGATTTGCTCCACGACGTGAATGGGAAATTCTCGATTTCCGGAGCGACTTCGCAGTTTTCAGGACGCAGGTTCCTTTGCATGTCAAGCATGCAGAAGGAATAGGTTATTTTGGCACCTGTCGTTTCATTGTAAGACTGGAAATGCGGTCTGTGCGCGACCCTGTCTTCGATCATGAACGCGTCAAACAGCCTCTTCCAGTCGCGGCCTTCAGCGCTGTGCGTGGCCATGCCGGAACTCATGACTCCGATCTTGGAGGATTCCGGCATGTTTACGGACACCGCATCCGCAAGGCCTTTTGCCACCTCCAGCTTTATTTCGCGCCAAGTTTCCATCCAGACACTCCGCCATGGATGGGGAGTTCCGGGAAGAAGAATGGCGTCAGTCAGCTCTTTGCGGGAGACGGGTCGCCCGATTTTTTTGGAAAATCTCTTCAAGATGGCGGGCTCGAATCCGCAGCCCCAGTCAAGTGGTGCATGGTTATGATAGCGGAAATCATCCTCCACCCACAGCACCCTGAAGCCCAGTGATGCAAAGCGTCCGTAGAGCCCGAAAACATATTTGCGCCATTCGGGATCCGTGAACGATGCGCAAGCCTTGCTTACCGCTCCGGAAGGTGACATCATCGGTTTGAAATTCCTGTCTTCGGGGAATTTCCTTCCTCTGGCGCAGTGTAGCGCAGTCATCCATGGGTTGAGGCTTACCATGATTCCAGACTTTTCAAGAACCGACTTCGCCACTTTTACGGTTTTGAACCAGAGCTCCTCCTCGGTCTTTGAAAGAAGTCCGTTATTCCATTCTTCTGCCGCAAAGAAGAGTACCACCTCTTCAATGTTATGTTTGACGCAAAGTCTGGCGAGAGTGTCCGCATTCTTTTTAACGTTCGCACTCGGGATGATCTGGAACCGCAGGTGGTAGTGCGGTGCGCGCCATACGTCGTTTCTTTCCTTGATCTTTTTGCATTTCATGGGCGTGATGTCTCCGAATGGTTGTTAGTGGGTTTTGGCAGCCTCTTCATTAATAAGTCCTATCCGGCGGCAGTAATCCACAAGCATGCCTGCAGCGTGCTTATAGGCCAGAGCCTGAGACTCGTAGGTGATGCCGCCGATGTGCGGCGTGATCACCACATTGTCATGCTCCCGGGCGTGGCGGATGAGCGGATGGTTCTCCAGATCCTCGCGCCACTCGCCGTCGATGACGTCGGTTCCGTAGGCCCCGAGGTGTCCGGCATTTAAGGCATCTATCACCGCGTTCTCGTCGACGATGGCGCCGCGGCTGGTGTTGACGAGGATGGCTCCGGGCTTCATCCGGAAGATCCGCTCCCTGTTGAGGAATCCGAGATTGGCCTTGTTAAGGTGAATGTGCATGCTGACCACGTCGGAACGCGTCAGAAGTTCGTTCAGTGGTACATTTTCGACGCCGTCGAGATGGATTTCCCTCGTGTCGTTCCCCACCACGGTCATGCGAAAAGCTCGGGCGTACTGCGCCACCATCGTCCCCAAGCGTCCACATCCGATGATTCCGCAGGTCTTTTCGGCCAATTGGTGGCCGCGCAGGGCGTCGCGGGACCAGTGTCCGGCGCGGGTGGCGTCGAAGGCGGCTGGCAAGCGCCGCGAACAGGCCAGAACCAGTGCCCAGGCCAATTCGGCTGTGGCGGTTATGCGATCGAGCAGGGCGCGCTCGTTCTTGATCGAGAGTACAGCGATGGAGCGTTCAGCCGCCGCCGTCAAATCGAGGTGATCGAGTCCTGTGGTCGGAGTGGCGATGGCCTTCAGTCGTGGTGCAAGATCCATAAGGTCGCCCGTCAGTCGAACCTCAAGGGAGGCGAAATAGGCGTCGGCCAGCGGCAGGGCGCGGGCCAGAGCCTCGGACGTGGCCGGCCTGACGACGCACAACTCGAAGGCCGTCTCCAAATGGGCGCGCGTCTCAGGCAGGTGCGAGATGTCGGCTGTACAGACCAGAACCGGTTTTGGCATAGTATCCCCCTCCTCAGTAGAATGACGCTGGACCGGCCGCAGGGCGGGGTTGGGCATCCCCCATGGCGGCGCGGGCAGCCTTGGCGGCGGACTGCGAGTTGTTGGCCAGCAGAGGGACGTCGGAGGAGCAGATCATCAGACGGTAGCCAAGTTCCATGCCCTTCTTGACGGCCGTCGGCGTAATGAATATCCCAACTGGAATCTTACCGTGACGATTGGCTGCTTCTGCGACGGCGGCCATATCGGCGTCAAAGCAGCCCTCCGGCCGCGGCTTGTCCATCGGCATTATGCCTCTGGAGAGAGCCACGTCGTCGGGGCCGAACAACAGGCCATCCACACCGTCCACCGCCGCTATTGCGTCGGCCCGCTTGAGGGCCTCGGTGCTTTCTATCTGGCAGATCAGAAGGGGCTGTGGCTGGTCGGGATTGGCGTAAGCGCGGCCATAAAGGTCGATCGGTCGGCGTCCGCCGTAGGAGCGTTGCCCCAACGGGGCGAATTTTGCGGCACGGACGACCGCCTTCGCCTGCTCTGGACTCTCGATCATAGGGATCATCACGGCGTGGCAACCAGTGTCCAACGTCTTTCCAATCACGCCCTGCTCATGCCCGGGGACTCGAACCATGGCGAAGATACCGGCCAGATTGCAGGCCCGCACTGCCTGGACGATGTCGTGAGTTCCCCACTCGCCGTGCTGTCCGTCGATCCAACACCAGTCCCAGTCCTGGCCGATGCGCTCGATAATGCCTGGACTGGCGTACATCGAGCAGAATCCCAGCAGTGGTTTTCTTTCCAGCGCCTCTTTGAACGATTTGTTGATCATCGCAAGTCCCCTTTTTCCATATAATGTTTGTTGCAGTACGGCCCGAACGCCGCAAACAGCTTGACGTATTTCAACACAAGACTCCTTTCATTAATCATCTTGAATTAGTATCGATACAAATATTATAAAGTGTTACTACATGCGTGTCAATATGCGTCATGCAAAATTATGGAAAATATTTCTTGATGTTAACTATGAGGATTGGATGGCGAAGGCTGGTATTGCGGCATTTTCAGCTGGTTTGTGGCATAGCAATAGAATCGATACAATCAGAAGATCACATCTTGACACCCAACGCTTTGCGCGCCATTTCGGGGATATCAATGCGCAGATCCAGGCGCGTGGGGGCCGCATCCACCTTGCCGGCTATGGCGCCCAGCATTGTCCTGGCCGCCAGCGCGCCAAGGTCGCCCGACGGCTTGACGATGGCCACCACCGGATCGAGGATATAGTTTTTATAGTCCTCCTCAACTACGCTCACCACCACGGCATCCTTCGGCACCTCGAACCCTTTCGCCCGCAGGGCGGCCATGACTTTCGGCAGAAGCAGGGGACTGGCCACGAAGACTACGGGAGTGCCGCCTTCGGCATCTCGCTTTATAGGAAGATCGACGGCGCCCAGATCGAGATCCATGGGTATGAGCCTCACCTTGCCACGGAGAGCGCCGGCGGCGCCCTCCAACAACGCCTCCTTGAAACCGATGAAGCGCTCCGCAGTGACGATGCTTTCCTGTAGTCCGACGAAAAGGAATTGCCCCATCCGCTTCCCGCTGGTGACGAGGCGGACGGCGTCACGAAAGGCCCCGCGCTGGTTGAATCCTACGTAACAGGATTCCACGCACGGAACCGGTATGTCGATGAACACGAAGGGAATTTTCCGCGCACTCTTCAGTCCAACGAGGCAGCTCACGTACTTCTCATCGACGCTGCTCACCGTCCTCGAAACAATGATCAGGCCGTCCACGCTGTCTGTAACAGAGTCGATCAGTGCGATTTCCTTCTCCAGCGCCTCGGGGCTGCTGGCCAGGATAGTCTTGTAGTCCCCCAGAGCCAGTTCCCTTTCGATCCCCTTCAGAAGCAACGGGTGGTAACGCTCACTGAAGTTCGGGAAGATAACTCCGATCGAATGCCGCCGCTGACGGACGGCCTTGTCGGCGTAGATGCCGCTGCTCTGTCTGCGGGTTATCAGCCGCCGTGACTCCAGTTTCTGCAGAGCATGGTCAAGGGTGCTCTGGCTCACACCGAACTTTTTCTTCATCTCACGGACGGTGGGCATCTTACCGCCCGGACCGAGGGTCCGGACGGCCTCCTCGATCAGGCGCTCGACTTGAATGTATTTTGGATCGTTTGTTTTCATGATGTTTTCCCCCCTGCGGGCTGTGCGTAATGTTCCGATACGGCAGAATATGCCGTACCATAAATAATCGGTTTAATGTACCGTCAACCGTTATGAAAACAAGAATTCATGCAAACTATATAAGGCGAACCGGACACGCGCGTCCATGTCTGATGCGGCATGGGTGCGCCTTGCCCGCTGGCGAACATTACAGCAGGGAGATGATTTTCGCCGCCAGTTCCGGGCTCTCGGCGTGGCAGCGGAAGAAGACACCGGTCGGAAACCGCTTTAAAACTTGGCCGGAGACGAGGTCGTCGGCACTGACATCGACGCGTGTCAGCGGAATGTTTTTGGCCCGGGTGCTGGCATAGATGCGTTCGACATCGTTCAATCCGGACTGTCCACGTGAATCGATAGTATCGTTGATATATGCCAGCAGTCGTTCGAGTTGTGAATTCATCGAGCCCTCCGCGGTTGAAATTCAGTATCCGTGTAGATAATTGTTTCGATATGATATTCACATCGACCAGCCATGAAAAAAACCCTATCTTACTGCGGCTCCTTTGGCGATTTCCGAGGCTGGGCTGGCGATGGGGAGGATTTTCACACGGCAAACCTGCCCTTTTAGGAACTCGGGATCATGGATGCCGCCAAGAAGGAAAGGCCTTGAAAGCTCCATTTGTCCCGACAACTGAGCTTGGCGAGTCGTCTCTTTCCCGTCCACGTAGAGGACGACGGCTGAGCCGTCGAACACCGCCGCCAGATGATGCCAGGTCTCATCGTTCAATCCTATTGCGGAGGCAGTGGCGACCGCCGGTTTGCCATCGGCGTTCTTCAGTGTCGGATGGAAGAACTGGAAATTCCCGTCCTTCAACCGCAGTCCGAAGCGACTGACCGGCGGGCCCTCCAGTCCGTGGGCCAGCAGGATGGCGTCGGGATAGGTGTCCTTATCCATCCGGATCCACATCTGCATGGTCAGCGCGGACAGCATTTTCTTGACCGGATGCTTACCCAGCGTGGCGAAGTCGTCCACTCCGTCGAACCGGAGGGCGCCGGTGCCGCGTCCTTCGACCCAGACGGGGCCGGGATTGGAATATTTGAACTCCAATGCGAACGGGCGATTCAACTCGACACGTCCGCCATTGAGGGCTTTGAGCAGACCCTTATCGTTGTCTAGGATGTAGTCTTTACCGTTCTCGAGCACGCTATGGTCGTCGCTCTCGGCAAGGGCGGCATCAGAGCCTTTGACTATCCCCTTGCGCTGGAAACCTTCTTCGGTAAGGACGGGCTGCCATTCGCCGAATTTATCGCAGGCGACGGTGACACCGCGCTCCTCGGAGTTGGTCTTGGCATTTAGCGTGCCGTTCAGTTTATCCGGACCGGCGTCATGAATGATTATGCCGCTTTTGTCATCGCAAGGGTAATCCATCAGTGGGCGGTCATCCTGGCACCATGCCGCAACTGCGGCCGCGGAGAATGCAAGGATTGCAACCAGCGTCTTGGTGCACCGTCTGCAAATATATGAGAATGAAGCGATTGAGTTTATATTGGTGTTGCTGTGCATATGTCTCCTATTAACTGAATTAATTGATTTTTGTAAACGACGAAAAAATTATTCCGGCGTTAGCCGCAGCCCCTTCCGCCAAGGGCGGGCGGAGATGGCATCGAAACGGGCCTCGGCATGATCTGCCACCAGTCCCCAGGCGGCGCCGCGTTCGCGGTAGCGTACCGCGTGCAGAGCGAGACACCCATCGGCGTAGATCTCTATCGATGGTCCGCAGAACGCCACCCTCAGCTCGATCTCATCTTTTCCGGACCAGGAGCGGCGGTCGATGAACTCTTCGCCATCACAGGAGCGCGCCAAAGTCAGGCAACGGCGCTGGCGGTCGGCGACAATCTCAAGCCCCGCTCCAGCATCGTCTGAGCGCAGCTCGAATCCAGCGCGCCATCCGCATGCAAAGCGTATGTGGGCGGAGATGGAGCCGCCGTCTGGCAGCTCGCCCATACGCAACGCACCTCGGCCTGTGAGATGCCTGCCGATCCAGGCGCCATCGGCACCGCTCCAACCTGGCATTAACTGCATCGAGAGTGGAACTTCCCTGTCCAGCATCCCCTCGGACAAAGGACTCCATCCCAAACCCAAACCGCCGTCCGGCATTGACACCAATGGCTTTGGCAACGGCATCACAGAATACTGGGAGGCCAGCGTTCTTCCAAGCGCATCGTCGGGAGCCACGACATCTCCTAAACCGGGAGTTGTGACCAGATGATAGTAACCATAGATGGCTCCGTCGGCTCCGTCAACCGTGCGAAAAACCATCGTACGCATACGCCGCGTGCCGTCCGCAGTGGCGTAACTTCCTCCGACGACCAGTTCTTCTTTCGGCCGCTCGTAAGGCCCTAACAGGCCGCCGCTAGAGACAGCGTGGAAGATGCCGCCGGCGCTCTGCCATGGATCGGTAGAGGTAAATGGGGTGCCCCAGCCGGGATGGGTGAGCCAGACTAGATGCCAGTGGCCATCCAGCTCGAACATGCAAGGGCACTCGATGGTGTGGAAGCGACCGGGGGCGAATATCGGCGCTTTGGGTGTCCAGCGCAGGAGATCGTGACTTGTGGCCCAGGCCACGCAACCGCGTGTGTCGGGATGGCCCCCCCGGATCCGCGCCCCGACCGCCATGCCGAAGAGCCCGGTCTCCGGATCGCGGATCACCCAAGGGTCACGGAACCATTGGCGGCCGCGGTCCTTCTCCTGATGGATCGCCTCGTCTGGGAGCGAGGGCTCATAGAAGACCGGATCACAGCGCAGGATGGGATTGGCGGGATGCCTCTCCCAGCGGCGGCTGTCGTCCGATATGGCGAGGCCGATACTCTGGTGTTGGCCGGGCGGGGGTTTGTCCAACCCGGTGTAGAACAGCCATGAGCGGCCGCGGTCATGAACGGTGTGCAGGTCGTAAAGCGTAAAGCCGTCGAACGCGCCCTCCTCGCCCTTTCCGAGGACATCCGGCTGGTTCTCCCAACGTAGCAAGTCAGAGGAGATCGCATGGTGTACCGTCCGCTCCCAGATCCGCTCAGGCTCTGGATGCATGGCCTTGGTGGTGAAGAGATGATAAACTCCGCCCCATCTTTCCATCACAACACCATGCAGATTGGGCCGATTTTTTATGAACCAGAACATTGTCGTCAGTACCCCCTATTTCAAAGTCAGCTTGTTGTTGTTGGACAGGCCCGTGGTGATGTCGATGACCTTCACCCTCCAGTCGCCCTTGGGGTCGTTGAATGCGAAGGCCGCCTTGAAAACGCCTTTTCCGTCAGGGCATATCAGGTCAGTGGTGTAGGCGTCACTGAGCCTGCCGTCCGGTTGGCGGACCTCCACCCGCAGGACGCGGGAGTCGGTCTTGCCGTCAGCGGTTTTCACCTCGCATTCGAGAACCGCCATCTCGCCAGGCGTGTAGGCGGACTTGGACGGTCGGACATCCACTGAAGAGACTTCAGATGGCAGGATGGCGAAGAGGCGGCTGGTGCAGTTGACCATGGTCAGGTTGATGGTGTCGCCGAAGCCTAGAAACCTACCGGCAATGACGTCGTAGATTGCACCTGGTGCTGCGAGCGTGGCGGCGACCGGAACATCCTCCATTGCTACGGAGGCCGTCTCATAGTCTCGCAGCAGGATGAGATAGCGGGTGTTGCCGGATTTTTTCATCTTGGGCCAGACCCAGGGGCAATGGTCGTTAGTAGGCAGTCCGCTCTTCGGGTCGCGGAGCCTGAGCGTCACCTCGGGCTTCACACCAGCGTCGGTGCAGATGCTTTCGAACAGCTGGAACAGTTCCCGCAACTGCGTCGGGGAGTCCGGATTTTCCGGGGTGTCGCTGGCGACCTTGTAGGCTCGCAACAGGTCGGCGGAGAGATAGTAGGCGAATCCCTTGCCGAAGGAGTTACGGAAGACGATGGGCATCTCAATGTCGTCAACACGGGCCTTCCAGAGTGGCTTGGCCGAACCGACGGAGCACTTCTCCACCATGCGGATTGCAACGGCAGCCGCGCCCATGCGCTCTGCCTGTCCAGCCCGCCAGATTTTCTCCGCTGGCGTCTTGGGATTCATGGATAGCAAAGTGGCGGCGGAGCGGTCGATGCCGAACACATCGTCCAGTTCGGGTTTGGCGTACAGGCGGCCATGGTTAGTCATCTGGGCGGTCATAAGATCCGCCACCACCACGCCACCCTGCCGAACCCATTCCCGGACAGCCTTAATCTCCTCAGGCGATAGGGCGACCTCGCAGGGGAGTAGCAGTAGTCGGGCCCCGCTCTTGTTCAATAGTCCACCGGCCAACTGCTCCGGCGATAGGGACTGGAAGCGCATACCAAGCTCCGGAAGCAGCTCGATGGCGGCACGGCGGCTAACGGAGGCGGTATCGTGCTGACCAAGGATATATGTTCCCAGCAGGGATGAGTGTGACTGCAGGATGAAGACCGGTGACTTGAGCGTCTCGGCCGACACCAGCAACTGTCCGATACCTCGCCCCAGTTCGGACATCACGCCGCGGAGCTCGCGTCCGCACTCCGACAAGGTGAAGTCGGGATCGATGTGCAAGCGCGAGGAGAAGGTGGCGAAGCCGCGGTCGAAGTTGCCGAGGGCCTTGTAATATCCGTCCCGAGTGAAGGGATTGGGTTTGCCATAACCGCACCAGAAGTAGCGGATCATGGCGGGATTGTAGGACTCCTGTTCGGTGGTCTGCAAACCGCCATAGGCGGCAAGTCCGCTGTAGGCCTTGGACATCCACCACCAGTCGCGACCGCTGTTGTAGACTGCCGGTTCCTGTGTGCCGGACTCGCCCACGATGGCGGCCGGGTCAGTTGCCTCAATCCCCTCTCTGACATTGCGGGCCAGTTGGGCGGTTCCCCAGTTGACCAGATTCAGGTGGTCTATCCAAGGGGCGTAGCTTTTGCCCGATTTGGCGTGTTCCTTCACCTCCTCCTCTGTCATTGCCAACACCTCGGCAAATGACTTGAAGGATGTGCCCCATTCCTTGTTCAGTTCCACAATGCTCGGATAATAAAGCTCCTGAAGCTGTTTGCGTATGGCTAGCTTGGAGTCCTCACAGTAGCAGACGCCTTTTGGCGGTCCCTTGTTCTCATCGGCGCAGGTGTAGATGAGGACATCGTCGTCCTTGTACTTCTCGCCGTTTTTGCCGACACGTTCCCGATACGTTGGAATTGTCTTTGGATTGTGGATGACGCAGGCCGATTCAACCGTTTTTTTGGCGGCATCCTGCTTGGTGACTCCGGCGTTGGTGTACATGCTGACACCGCTGGCGGCGGTGAAGGGCATGTCAGCGCGACGCAGGAAATACTGGCGCTTTTCGGCGTCTTGTCCGGAACTCGCGAAACCGGCGTTGAAGCCCATGGATCGCAGGAGCTGGTAATAGTTGCGATAAAGCGGCTCGGAGCCCAGTATGCTACTATCCCAGAAAAAGGAGCGGTAGCGTTCCGGATGGCGGATGGCCTTGATACCACCTTCACAATGGTACTGGTCCAGGATTTTGCCGTCCGTCACCAGCGAAACCCTACCTTGATAGATGACGCCGATAACCCCGTTCAGAGGTAACGTCAGCTTTGTCTCGGCCACCGCAGGAGCCACAGTCTCCGCCACCTTCCGCCCGTGATAATCCCAGATTTCGCCGCGGACCAGCGCTCCGGAAGGAGGAGTACCCTCGAATGTGGCCGTCAGGATGGCGGACTCGCCAGCCTGATAGACCGGTTTTTCCGGCGCCAGCTTGGCGAACCGGACGGCACCACGCGGGAAGATGCCGGCTCCGAATGCCAGGGTTCCCTGCTGGTTTCCGACAATCACATCCGCTAGGTACGGGCGGCCTGAAAGCTTCTCGAATGGAACGGTGACGGTTTGGGGGCCACCTTTCTTAAGGTCGATCGGCTGATCCTTCTCCGCCAGAACTTGGCCGAACCAGTCGCGGATGGTCACCCGTAACTTGGCCGGACCGTCAACATGCGGCTCGAGATTCACCGCCACCTCTCCATTTTCCCTGCCGGCGATATTGAGGAGTGTAACGGGGAAGTCTTTTCCCGCCGCCCAGTAGATCAGGCGGGCAAGCATGGCGTAGTGGTATTCCCAGTAGTCGAAGGCTGGCATCGGATCGTTTTTCTGTCCGGGGTTGTACCCAATGAATTTGCTGTGTGGCGGTATCAGCGCCCCTTCGGTGGAGGTCTGGACAAGACGTCCTTTTCCCGTCTGGCGGACGGCCACGAGCGGACCTCGATCCTTTCCCTCAAGAACGGCCCGCAGCAGAACCTGCCCAGGCGGCGCGCCTGCCGCGTCTTTCATGAGCTTGCCGCCGTTAGTCGCGAAGGAGACCGGCAAAGCCTCATACGGCAAGGCGTTGAGGATGGGAGGGGCGTCTTTAGTCAGCGTATAGAGGCCCGAGGCTTTGTCGTACCCTTCGAACTCAATGGGCATGAGATCCTTCAGTTTCTCCGGAGTCTCGCCACGCTGGATGAGTACGAGACCTGTGCCGTTTTTATGCATGGCGATGATCCTGTCTATTGCCTTGGGCGTGAGAAGAGGCCAGACCTCGATGGTGTTGAGGACGATCACGTCGAAATTCCTGTCGATGATTTGATCGAGGTTCTCATTAACTTCTTCTTGTTTGAGGCTGAAAGGTTTGTCTCCCAGGACATTATTCACATTTTTGGTGACAAAGGCGCAAGTGAGATCCACTGCGAAGCGCTGGGCGAACTCCACCGCCTCCCGCTCAGTCCCGTCCTTCATAAGCGCCAGCATTCTGGGACGGCCTCCGGCGTAATCTTTGGCCCATTCGCGGTGAGGGGTGGGGATAGACGTGCTGTTGAAATTGAGATCCACCGGATGGTAGCGCTTTTTGGTCGGCGTGTCCGAAACCTCAGGCGTCCGCTGAACTTCGGGAGCCATGCAATATACCCCCTTCCCACCCTGCTGGAAGACGGGTTTCTCGAAGCGCAGATCCTTTTGTCTCGGCGCCTGTATCAAGCCTTCGAGGACGAAATTTTCGCCGGTTTTCGGATCGAACGGGATGACGATCTCAATCGGCGTGTCGGCCTTGGCGGTGAACTGCCTGCTGCCAGCCAGATGGAATGATTGTTTTTCGCCGGCAAGTGGACGGATGACGAGAGTCACTTTACCGGAAATGTCGGTGAACGGGGCCAGTGTGATTTTGACCTCAGATTTGCCGACCGTCAGATCAACAGCCAAGTTCTCGCCCACGGCGGCGACTTCATTCAAACCTGCGAAGGGGGTCAGTTTGATTGTGGTATTGAACTCGGTTCCGGCCTGGGCGTGGATTTTGCGCAGAAGAGTCTCCATCGTCATGGAAGGGGTCTGGGAGACGCGGAAGGCGCGGATTTTGGAGAAGTCGAAAACCATTCCCAACCCTGTGCCGTCGTCGCCGATGAAGCCCATCCAGCCGCAGGCGGGATCTAAGACCCAGTCCTCTCTCTCGGCGCCAAGCGGGCAGACCCGTACGCCAGACTCGGCTGGCAGAAAGAATTTCCCGGTTCCCGCAAGCGCCTGGTGAAAGACCAAATCAGGCTTGCATTTGGCATTCACAGCATCGCTGGCCGAGAAGCTGTATTGGATGTCCAGGACAGAGCTGGCGGCATGGATGGTGACGACCTTGGTCACGCTCAACCCTTTCCAAAGCCTGGCTGGGGCCGACAAATTCACAGACACTTTCTCGGAGCTGTTGGCTTGAACCTTGACCGTGTACTCGGCACGCAGCCAGTCACCACGCCAATAGTCCTGCTGCCAGAGATGGTCGCTGAGCAGTCCTCCGGGAACGGTTTCCGTCAGGGGCATGGTCAGCTCACGGCCGGTTCGCTTGTGGATGAGGCTTTCGATTCTGCCGCCCGTTCCAGGATTGATAATGGCCCGCAGGAATCCATTCTCCAAAATGAGGCGTCGTTCCGCCCCCTGTCCGGAGTCCTTGAGGAGTGTACGGTTTTCGCCCGCCGGCACAAGCCAATTCTTGGTGGCGGCCGGCTCAGTGGCGCCGGAGACATCTCCCAGCATCATCAGGCCAAAGATAGCGACAAAGAATAAATGCATTTTTTTCATAAGTATTCCTTTTGATTTATAGAATATTCTAAACAAACCTGCTTTGCGGTTCGTTACAGTAAAAGCTGGCTTTGATTCCTGGGAAGGTGGTGCCGATGTACCGCGTGAGATTCCGCATGCCCGGCATCTCGCTGACACTGTGTTCCACGACAATCAGGTTGGCGTCAAGCTCGACCATCGGGATGCGCGTGATCGTCTGGAAGGCGCGATCGAAAACCTGGATGAAGACATCGGCGCGTCCGATCAGCTCGAAGCTTGGGATGCCGCAGCCTCCACCGACCGCCACCCGCCGGACAGCCGCCTCACCGTTCCCCATCACCATGACACCGTGCATCCCGAATTCCTGTACACGATCCGACACATGCGCGGCGAATTTGTCAAAAGTCGTCGCCGGAACCTCGTGGACGGCCAGCATGGGAACAGGCGAGGCGATGGCTGGATTTAGCTGGTAGCGATAAACCTCCCGCACAACTGGAGGAGAGGTCAGACCCAGATGCGCCGCCCAGGAGTCGACGATCCCGTACTCCGGCCAGAAGTCCCAACTGTCATGGAGGGCAAACATCGCCATGCCGCGCCGTTCAAGCAGATCTGCACGGGCGTGTCCCCAGCTCGATTCACGGAAGCGCAGTTCCGGATTCCAGAATTCGCAGAAGCTGGGTTCATGAGTGATGAAGAGATCGCAGCCGTCGTTGGCGGCCGCACGCAGGTTCGGCAGGCAGGCACTCCAGCCTACGCCGATGCGTTTCACCGTCTTTCCGGGATCGCCATACTCGAGCAGGTCGGCAGTATTCAACTGATCGACCCATTCGGCGCGGTCAAGGAAATGCTTATGCAATTCACTGACTGTCATTATGCCTTATCTCCAGTTTGCCCCAGATGAATCTGGAGTTGTCTTTTTGACGATATTTACATGATCAAGGGAACTACTCATCTTAATCCTGTTCATGATTTGAGTTAATAGATGTACACCGCCTCGTTGTTGTGGCGGTTGAGGTCGGGATGTTTCTTGTCTGGATCGAGTTGGACGATTATGGACTTCTTGGTGACGGCGTTGATGTTCTGGAATTCGAGGAGGGCGGTTTTGGGTTGCAGATCCAGCGGCGGGTCGATGCGCTTGACGGTCTTCTCGGCCACGACCTTCATGGTGTTGCCGTCGATCACCCTCACCAGCAGATTCTCCACCGGCTTTGTCCCTATGTTGTGGACGGTAACATGGAGATGGTCGCTGTACTCGAGGAAAAGCTCGTCCGAGGAAATCGCCGGATCGGGCAGATCGTAGACTGGCTTGTTTGTCTTTACAGCCGTAATGTTGAGGATGCTGCCCTGCAGAGGCGGCAGTTTGAGGTCGATGAAGGCCCCGCGATCCAGTTCCATAATTCGCTCTCTGATCACGTCGCCGGGCTTGTCGTCGTCGCCTGTGTCTTTGGTGAGCGTCACATTGTACGTTCCGGGATCGAGGCGCCAGACTCGGACTTGCAAAGCGTGGTCCTTCTCTGAGAAGCAGTGGAGCTTGACTGTAAGTTTCTGCTCCGTGTTGGAAGTGACGAGGGCGGCCACTTGCTCGGCGCCGGCCGGATAGCTGATACCGTAGCGAGGCCAGTTGCTGCTTGTACCGCCCCTCTTGGTGACGAAGCCGCCGAGACGGGCCCGCCACAGAGTGGTCTCAGGTAGCGGAATGCGATCGCAGGAAGGTTGTGAGACGGTGTAGATCCATTCCTGGTTGTTGATGAAGCGGCAGGCCTGCTTGTAGGATTCGGTCAGATACTTGATGTCTCCGGTGGCCATATAGGCCAGCCAGAACCCTTCGGTCATGATCGGCGAATAGCCGGCGTATTCAGGCAGTTTGCCGTCCAAGGCACCCATGTTGTTGGCCAGCACCATGAGATTCTTTTTCCACTCTTCTTTGACGGGCGTCTCATCGAGAAGGTTGGCAACGGCGTGGATGTCCTTGCGTTCCTTGATCATCCGGGCGGCCGTCTCCTCATACCATGCCCGCATCTTGCCCTCGTCGCCTTCGAGACGCAGGGCTGCGTCGCAGGCGATGCTTGGCAACACTTTGACCAGCGGCCAGCCTTTGACATACGGGGCCACGGTCGGCTGGCGGTTGTACCAGACGAGGTAGCCGGCGGGTATCAGCATGAGGTTGTTGATCGGTTTGTCCTTGCCGAAGTCTCCTTCGGTCCAGACACCGCCAGCCCCAAGATAGTTGCCCAGGAAACGATAGGAGTCATCAGGGTTCCGGGCCATCCATTTGTCGTAATGGCTGCTGGCGCGCATGACATGCTCGATGGAGACAGGGTCGCCATAATCCAACAGCATCTGGCCTGCGATGCTGCCCATGCCTTCCTCATATGAGTGCAGGGCGTCGCGGATGGTGCGAGAGACTCCCTCCACCAGGCACTCCTGGTAAAGGTTTTTCCAGAACAGCCGGAGTGAGTCGCGGATCTTGTGGTCATCGTCGCCGCACAGGACGTATCCGGGCCAGTACTCGGTCATGTCGGTGTCGTCGCCCCAGACGCCGCCGAACTCGCCGTTTTCGATCTGGCGGTTGTCGATGATCCAGCGGACTATCTTCTTGCAGCTCTTGAGGGCCTCCATCTGCCAGAAGGCCCAGTCGGGTGCGCCTGTGGTGTTTTTAGGCTCGTCCGGCCACGGAAGCGGCTCCTTGCGCCAGTTCTTCACGCGGCTCAGCATCTCCATGGTGGGCCGCTCCGCCGGAGCGAACTTCTCCAACCACTTGAGCGGATAATAGAGACGCCCCCAGCCCTCCTCGCCCAGACAGTCCCAGACGTGCCCCTCGTTGATCTCGGCGTAGGCTTCGCGGGCGAACTCGATCTGATCTTCGATGGCGATGGGTTTCGCCTTCTCGATGTCCGCCAGGCAGAGGCTGAATGTGGTTCCTCCTTTGCCCATCAGACACTTCAGGGGATTGGCTGCGACAACCACTGCGGCCATCTCCAGTCCCGGTGAGTTGATGACCGGACGCCCCTTTATCTCGATGGTGAAGGTCTGTTTTCCGCCGCCCTTTGGTATGAGCACGGCATCGGCCACCAGCCAGTTCCTCTCAGTGAAGATCGGCTCCTTGATTTTGATCTGGATCGGCGTTGGTTCCTTGAGTTCCTCCAGCACCAGCACCAGAGACACGCCATCAATCGCCAGCGGCTCCGCCAGCGGTTCGGTGATGAGCTGGAAGCCTCCGAAGGCGGGCGATGGCAGAACCCACGGCTCGCACTCGGCGGAGGTTGCCCGTACGGGGTTGTCGAAGCGCGTGGGTGTCTCAGCCAAGGTGGCGCGACCAGCCTGCGTTGGGGGCATCTTCTCCATTTTTACCATTCCTTTGAAGACGAGTGAATTGCCGGAAGAGCTCCTGTTCTCCAACTTTTCCACTCGATAGAAGTCCACCTGACCCAGAATTCCCCCTGTTCTCTTGAGGAAGACGCTGGAGTCACTCCGTGGGGAGGCGAAATGGCCGCGCCACAGGGAGTGCGGGGCCTTGATGTCCAAAAGCTTGCTCAATCCCTGGCCAGGGACTGACTCGTTGAAGGAGCCGGAGAACTCCCGCTGGACAAACATCCTTGCACGGTCGAAATTCTGTCCGGGAGCCAGGCGCAACTCCAGCAACTGCCCCTTGCGGGACGCCCCATACTTCTGCTGGGGCCAGCAACTGTTCCACAACCCCTCGAAAGGCTGGGCCACTGAACGCTTGGCGTCGACAGCGCGTACAATCCGGGCCATGGTGTGGCGGACGGCCTCGCCATTGACCACCTGCTGGATCTCCACCAGACCTGCCGCATCCCAGCCCATACGCGCCAAGTCGGCCTCCCGATGCTTCTCCTCAGGTGCAGCAGGGATGGGGCGGCCGCTTGGCTTCTCCCCTTTAGCGAGCTGGGCGATCTGTTCATCGGTCAAGGGATCGGCGTAGATGTGAACCTCGTCCAGGGCAAACGGGTTGGTGGAGTAGATATATTCGCCAAATAGCAGCGTGCGCGGTGACGGGCTCCATTCCCAACTGAACTGCCCCCAGTTACTCGCCACCTTTTTGCCGTCCTCGTAGACCGAGATTCCCTCGTGGCGGTCCCAGACCGCCGCCAGATGATGCCATTCACCCTGCTTCCAGCGTTTGTAGACGGGCGGCATGGTGAGTTGGGGGGAATATCGACCGACGTCGTAAAACCTGAATTGGAAATTCTCCTGCTGGACTAGGAACTTCAGGATGTCGCTCCAGTAGCCCTCAATGTCGGTGCTCACTCCTGCCAGGCCAAGCCAGGCGGAGACGCCGGGCTCGAAGAGAGGCTTATAGAAAAAAGCGAGCGTGCCTCGGTCGAGGTCGATGTTGCCTCGGCCGTCGTAACGGATGCCGTTGTAGCGTTTCTCGGAGACGGCCGCCTGGCCGACAATTCCGGGTTCGTAGCGGTCTATCCGTGCCTGGTAAGGCTCGGCCTGGCCGCGGGCGTAGACGGCATTGGTACTCCCCTCGAATGGGGCGTAGAATATTTCCCGCGGATTTTCCTGGGCCTGTCCCGCGAAACCGCACGCCGCGAGAATTGTGAGCGCAATACGCGCTGAAATGGTCATATCTTGTCCTCCTTGTTAGCTTGGTTTGAATCTATGTTAGTAACCTTGCGCAGACCCTTCCGGGGATCGCGCATTGTATTGATATGGATAGCGGCGGATATCATGGTGTTCTTACGTCGCCATCGCCGTCGAAATCCCAGTAGGTTTTGAATTTGGCCTCGGTCGGGAGGTTGAGTGCATGCACTTCGAAGTAGGGCATCCAGGAGGCGTGTCCGTCGAAGAACAACATGTTGCTGCTTCCATTATGGCGAAAGGACAGTGGCTGCGGATTGCCCGATCCATTTGCCGTTATATTGTAGACCGTTCCGGTGAGGGGAGACCAGCTCTCCTTGCCAAGTTTCGTTTGGAAGCCGCTGTCCCCCACCCATATTTTCTGGGAGGGGTTGAGCACCTTGGAGAAGGGGAGCGACTTTCCCGTGGATCCACTGGAGCATTGCTTGTTCATAGCGTAGCCCGGGTAGTATTTCCGTTTTGGCCAGGGTGATGCGATGTTGTACGTACCGTTTGAGCTGTGCTCGAGCATCTGCAACGGACATTCCAGAACGTCGATGTTGTTGTTCGAGTATTCGAAAACTTTGTCCAGCCAGATGCTGCCGTTAAAATCTTTACAGACAATCTTGCCCAGACTGTTCCAGTCGCAGTCGGGGAAATAGTAGTTGTAGTCGTCGAGGTAAGCGTAGAGAGCTAAGCCGTTCTGCTTCAGGTTGGACAAGCAAATGATGCCCTTCGCCGAATCCTTGGCTTTCTTGATCGCAGGCAGGAGCAACGCCATCAGGATTGCGATGATAGAAATAACGACTAAGAGCTCAATTAAAGTAAATCTTAGCCTTCCTACACAAGTTCTCGGTTTTGCCTCACCGTTCAAACCGGACAAGCGGGTTTCCCGTATCCGGCTTTCCAAATGAATTTTGTCTTTCGGCGTTCGATCCATAAACCGCCTCCTTATTTTTCAAGCGTTTCATAATTCATCAAATTTAATTTCCTGCACTGCATACTACAAATTGCCCCGCAGACAATGGTACAACTCGATGTATTCCCTCTTGATGACCGAGTAGTCCGACTCGTAGGTGCAGACGCCGTCATACCCTTCTGCCGGGGCGAGTTCAACGCGTTTGCGGGCAGTCTCAATGTCGCCGTACGGGATCTCGAGGATCAGCCTAGCCTTGGTCTGAACCATCCGCTTCCATTCCGGCGAGACGGCGTAGCACGCGGGGCATTCGCGGAAGAGGTTGCCGTTCGGGCTGCCTGCCACCACTTCATCGCAGAGCCCCTCGTCAAGCCATGACGGCAGATCGATGCCGTCTAAAAGACAGTGGTTCGGACGGATCCAGATTGCGATCTTGACCGATCCGAGACCACGGGAGCGGAGGGCGGCGCGCAGTTCGCGGCCGAACATCGTCAGGAAGCGCGCCCGGTAGCCCCACCAGCGCGTCCATTCCGGAGAAGTCTCCGGCAGGCGGCGAAGACGGATGCTGTCCTTGTCTTTGAGGTCGCGGGGTGGAAGGACACCGTACTCGCGCTGATAGCCTTCCGCAAGAATGGGGGCATAATCGAGCATGGGATTGGTGCGCAGGAAGCCCAACGCCAGCCCCGACAACCCATAGCCAGCCGCCTCGGTCAAGATTTCGACCTTGTGCTTTCTGACCTCGGGGAAGGCGAGGCAGAGTTTTCGGGCGCGGTAGCCGTTTTCATACTCCTCGTGAAACTCGGGATGCTGCTTGAAGAAATCACTTTGGACATTGCCGCCGTAGGAGTTGAAGCGCATCCACCCGTAAAGCTGGAGCCCGAAGTCGCTGGCCGCCTTCGTCGCCAGAGCCAGCATGTCGGTCTTCTTCAGAACCCGTCCGTATCCCTTGGCTTCGGGGTTGAAGACGTTGTGGACGCGGGCCGAGACATAGCGCATGGTGTTAACTTTAGACGGATAGTCTGAACACTGGCCGTCGATGCGCCAAAAAACTTTTGTGACACCGGCGTCGGCGTGCCCGTGCAGGTTGGCGCGGTAGGCCCCGGTATCCGGGTTACGGGCGTCGGTGAAGGAAGCTATGTCCGGTACGTCGTTCCAGCCGCTCAATTCGATTTTCGGCCGGTGACTCTCCCTTTCCCGCCAGATACGCTCCTCCTCGGTTGTCAGCTTTTCGAAGCGGACGTAGTTCACAACAGTACGTCCGTTCGCGCTCGGAAAGCGCCTGATCTCAAGGGTCTTGCCATCCATCTCCATCGTACGCAGCCACACCTCCCTGGCGCTCTGCGGGCCGGAGAGCATCAAGCGGAATGGAGTGCCCGTGGCTTCGCTCATTAGCGTGTCCCCCTGGGCCAGTCGGTAAGTCAGTTCCTGGTCGCCGTCGAGTCGGGCGACGATTCCGACGCCGTTGCCGGCGCCCACGAAGATCCTGTGTACGCCACTCAACTGCGGATTCAGCCGGAGAGGCGTGGGGTGCACGCTCGAGCCGGCCATCAAGGCTTTGCCTCCCAGGCAACTGGGCTGATCGACGACCATCCACCGATCCAATGCGAACTCGGCGCTCGTTGCATCTGGGGCTGCTAAATCCAGAGCGTGGAAGACCGTTCCCTGAAGATCGCAGGGCGGCTTACCGCTCGGTGGCGGTGAACCAACGGATATCGGCTCGCCGAGCCGTGCGACCGACAGAATCTCCTGATGGATTCCGGCGCTCCATGGACCGATCTCGAACTCCGAGACGTATTCGCTTCGCTCTCCGAAAGTAAGCGGCGATGCAGCTAAAGTATAGTTTGTATCATACGCAGTAAGGATGTGCGGGCGCAGGTCGAAGCGGTCGGACTCGATCTGGAAATGCCCCATCTGCGCCTTCGAGCGCGTCGCAGCCAAGAGGCCGTCACGATGTCCCATGCGGAAGAAGACGCGCCAGCAGGGCAGCTCCCGTCCACCGCCAAGCTCCTCTCCGTCGAAATACAGATCCTCCTCATCCTCCATGACATCGTTGAATCCGTCGGCGAATGCCAGGCGTGGCAGCCCGATGTCGCTTAGCGGCGTCCGCCGGTCCGTGGCGCGGATTTCGTAGCGGATTCTTAGCATGGGCGAGCCGGGGACGAGTTCGAAGCGGCGCCTTAGGACTAGCCCCGGGGCGGACAGCTCGCTCTCGACAGCGCTGTCCGAGACAATGACGATTTCTACTTTCATGCGCTGCGCATCTGGAGAGGCGGGGTCGTCAGAAAATAGAGCACTTCCGTCGTTGAACCGGTAGGCGCAGCAACGAGTCAGGCTTGGGCCGCCAGGGGCGGTGAATGACAGAAGGTCTCCGGTGGCGCGGTCGAAACGCGCCTCAAAAAAAATGTTGTATAGAATCTTATCCATATGCACGATGACCTAGGATGATATAAATTAGTATCGATACAATATATATTATCACGACTCTTTAGCTTTGTCAATACTTTGCCTAAATTAATATTAAATTATTTCGCCGTTTGCGTAACGGCTCAGCCCGCTCCTGGAAATCTTATTATTAATTAGGCGGCCAAGGGCCGCAACTTTAATAATTTGAACATCGAACACTGAACATCCAACTTGCAACAT
>CAZION010000007.1:0-84207 GCA_964540865.1 uncultured Victivallis sp. | reverse complement strand
GATAATCCAAAGCGGCGCTTACACGCCGCACTCCAAAAGAGCGCATTCGCACTCACAGATGCAAAACTTTAAAATTCCAAGCTCCAAATTTACGTCAGGCGCTTCGGCCTGACCTTGGAGTGCTGTAACTTGTTACAGCCTTGTTCAGAGGAGCTTGCTCCTCGTCTAACTGACAAGCAAGCTTGTCAGAAGAAAGGCGGTACCAAGGTACCGCACTCCAAGTGCGAATTTCGCAATTCGCAAAAAACTGAATTTAGAATATCAACAACTTTAAAATTCCTTAACGTTAAATAAGGCTCTTGCCTCTTGCCTCTTGCCTCTTGCCTCTTGCCTCTTGCCTCTTGCCCGAATTCCACATTACATCAATCTCAATCCCCGTATAGTAAAGGATCGGCACCAGTCTGTTGCGCGGCAATATCAGCGCCCCAGCCGCCAGGGACAGGTTTTTGGGATTCCACATGTATGTCCCCATATACTACATTGGCGCTCATATTGTGTGAGAAACGAACCTGGCACCATTGCGGAGACGTCCTGCTTATATTGGTATTATTACGCAAACCCACTTGTCCATCCCCCTGTCCATCGGTCAGGAATACGTTCCGTTCTGGCAGTTTGACTTTGGACATCCTTGCTCTTGGGGCTACAAATCCTCCTATAGGAATACTCCAGGTGGATAAAAAACAAGTATTGATTGCTATGTTATATCCCATTGGAACAGTAGAACCAACCGGTTGTGCAACCCCTCCGCTGGAAGAGGGAGTGGCACTTACTTTTATTGGACAATTATGCTCCTGCTTTGAGATGTCAATGCCAGTATAGGCGCGGTATGTAACATATGCAGCTCCTGGTGTTCCAGCCGCCACCACAGCTCCATTCTTGAATAAACGAGAATCCATCCACTCTAAATACGATCCGGTCCTATCCGAGAACGGAATATAATTATCGTTGTTATCATAGGCATACATGTTGAGGGTAAGTCCTATCTGCCGCATATTGCTGGCGCAGGTTGACCTGGTCGCAATATCCTTCGCCGCCTTCAATGCCGGCAGCAGCATCGCCGCCAAGATCCCGATGATCGCTATCACAACCAGGAGTTCAATGAGGGTGAACACTGTTTGGATTGTCCCGCGCCGCGGTTCGATAAGAATAGATTTTTGCTTAGACATTTTCGTATCTCCCTTTTATTTAAACGTAACACAGGCATTTTGCCTGTGGATTCATACCACCAGATACGGTTCAAGATTCATATTGCCTATGGATTTTTTTCCTGACTGGATGTTCTGGAGAAGCAGTTCAACCGCCTTTTCATATATGTCATCCTTGAACGCCGCCTCATAGGTATTCCGGCAAACGTTGCTGAAATGCGGTATGGCTGACATAACCCCAATCAAAGGACGACGGCGACTGTAAAAAAGATTGTTGAGCACATGGACATAACATGCCGAATCCATGAGGAAGCCGTCAACTTCAGGGTTGTCAGAAAGGAATTTTCCTATAGAAATGCTGGCGGTCCCAGGCCTTTCATCATTGGAATAATATACCCGTGACGGATCCAGTCTTTCTCCGCGCCGTTTCAGTACTGAAACAAGGCCTTCCTTCATCAATGCCGACGGGGCGTAATCGCTCCCCCCGAGAATAAGGCTTATTTTCTTTGCGCCTTCCTCAAAAAGTTTCTGCGCAAGAATTGCGGCCATCTTCTTATAGTCGAAAGAGACCATTGGTATGTCCATGGGATCGCAGGTAATTCCGCCGAGAAATACCACCGGCATGTCAAGGGCGTTCAAGATCTGCACCCATTTCGCATTGATCCATCCGGTCGCAATCACTCCTCTGACATCCCTCAAGCGGGCGATCGCCTCAGAGTCGGGTTCCTGTCCGGCAAGCAGGAAACTCAGCCTATAGCCTCGCTGGCTGAGTTGACTGTCCATATTCTTCACCGAAGGACTAAAGGCTGCAAAGGTAAGTTTTTGGCGCGTTATGTCCAGGAAAACTATCGACCCGTTGTCCTCACGTCCCTGTATATCTGCTATTACCAAAGTGCCCCGCCCCTGTTCGCGCCGGACAATCTTGTTTTCCTCGAGATGCTTGACCGCACGCCGGATCGTAATGATGCTGACATTGAAAAGTTCAGACAGTTTCTTCTCAGTGGGGATCATCTGCCCTATCTTGATGTTTTCGGTGGCGATCAGATTTACAATTCCGCTCCGCACCCTTGCATATTTCGGTGATACCATCTGCGTCCATCCCCCTTATAAAATACCAAAATCAAATATTCATACTATTATTATAATGATATGATATTTATTTGTCAAGATTTTTCAAAAAATAATTGAATAAAAAAATCACGGTCATTGCCATCGGGAATTCAGATTATTCGGCCTTTGAAATCTTCACCTCATCAAGAAGATGATTGTAGATGCGGAGTCTTATTGCTGCTGCATTCTCGGGCATTTCAAAAACAAGGGGTTCCTTCAGGACATCTTTTGCAGTTGCCGGATTTCCTGTATCTTTACCGTCAGCGCCGACGAACATCACATCGAAATTGTGAAATCCGGGTAGGCTTTCGCCTGAGACTTCCACTTTGTATTTCCCCTTCTCCAGAGGAATAGCCTGCGTGCCCCGCCCATATCCGGAAATTGTCAGGTTTCGGTTTTCCCTAGCCAGAGAACCTTCTTCGAGCGGGAGCCCAAGAATATTTCCGGCAAACGGTTCAGCGCCCGAAAACTTCAGTGTTAAAGAGGAATCAGTCCGTGGGATTTCCGAAAATTCAGCCTTGTCAATATAGAAAGTCCCAAGATTGCGGCCGGCCTTGGCTTTCATCTGCATGAATGCGGCTCCCTGCGGGGGAATGAATATCACAATGTAATTCCTCCATTCACCCCATGGCATATTGAACAGGATATTGTATTTCTGTTCAAGCGGGACCTGCTCCGCATTGAGGAAAAAAACTTCGGTTGAAGGCAAAGCCTCAATAGCGGGGCGCCATATGTCATAACATGCATTCTTCATGACAGGATTGTTTTCATATGTGTCTTTATTAGCCCATTTCCCCCTGAACTTAAGACTGTAGATCTTGCCTCGGGCAACCGGCACCGGATGGAAATCGGCGGCAGTTTCATTGTCGTATCTCAGGGCGAGGCAGTTTTTCCCCTTCATGCCTTCAACCTTCAACATGGCCGCGTCTTCATAGAGCGCCCCCGTGTTTTCGATGCAGGACTGGGTTCGTCCCCCCTCGAATCCGTCATTGAACGGGGCTAAGGCGAAAACAGCAGTCGCAGCCGTTATAAAGGAAATCGCAAAAACAGTTTTTCTCATTTCATTCACCTTTCTCATTCAGCAATAGGAATGTTTGCAAGTGCAGACGGAATCTTCCCGGTCGATGTGGAACGCTCCACCCCGTCTTTCCCGTGATCCGTGTTTCGGACGAATGACAGGCCGATGCTCTTCTGCATGTTCCTGTTGTAAAAGGAATCTGCAAGAGGAATAGCGACCACCGCCTCCCAGCCTTTGTCAGTACGCCTCGTTTTCACTTTGAACCCGTGGCAATATTTCTTTTCATAGCTTTGCCATGTCGACTTGTTTCCGTTGACATCGAAAGCGAATACTTTTGCGCCAAAGACATTCATCCATATTTCCATATGGTCGGCATAAGGGAACTCGTCATAGTAATCATCCACATATTCCTGCACTTTCATCTTTGCAGCTTCGGAATCGGTCGCGGCAAATTTGAAATAGAAGTTTGTCCCGTCATGAATAAGCTTCACTTCCGTAGGCTGAACCGGGTCTGTCGCCTTCCCACCCTCACGCGGAGGCGGAACTTTGAAGTTTGAAACTGTTCCTGCCGACTCCCATATTTTCGAATCGAAATCCGGGAAGTCTTTTGCCGCCGAGGCAACTTTTATGAACTGGGGCGCCTGTGCCACGGTTTGTGCAGGGGCCGTCTGCGCAGCGGCTGGAACCTGGGCTGTCGCAGCGAACGCAACAGAAAGAATCAGCGCCGATGCAATAATTATTTTAATGTTATTCATATATAATATGTTCCCTTTATTTTTTCGCTTTTAAGAGTTCATCTATTTTGCTGTCGTCTCCAACCCTGTTCAGCCTGACTTCTTCAAGCATGCTGCTGTAAACGAGGAAACGACCTGAGACGGCATCTTTCGGCATCACGAAATAGCTCGTCTGATTTCCGCGGATACTTATCTCCTTTATGTTTTTCCCCTCCTCGTTGAGGACATGGAGGATGACACATGTATTGTATCCGTTGCCATTGAATTTTGCGGAAAGCGCATATGTGCCGCCCTCCTTGAGCGGGAATGGCTGGCTAAACGTTCCGTATTTTGTATCGAAGACGGTTTTGCCGTTTTCCTCGACTATCTGCCCCCCGGCGGCTGGGCTTCCCCAGCCAGAGTAGTTGCATAACCCGAGCTTGAACTCCGGATTGACATTTATCGCACCCTCGTCCGAGGTCTTGAATAACCTGGGCTGCTGAACGAGAAGTTCCACATCTTTAGGTGATTTGAGCCTCAGCTTCATGGATACGGCTTTTGCAGGGGTGTAAAACACGTCCGTATATGTCCTGTTCCTGAAAACAAGCCCGCTGGCCAGCACACCCGCCTGTTTGCCTTCGGCGTCAAAGAACATTATTTCCTTGACCGGCTGGTTGGGCGGACGCGCACCCGGCCTGGTGAACAGTTCAAGCCGCGGGTTTTCTTCTATCGCCTCCGATCCACTGAAAGAAGCCTCGCACTCCAATGTGTATTTTGTCCTTGGCTCAACAGGTATTTCAATGAATGAAGCCGTTGCACCGTTTGAGATTGAAAGCACTTTCTTTACATCGACGTCTTTGAAAAGCACCTTCGCCTGGTCCAGGCCTTTTGCTTCGAGGCAGTCTGCAATATTGCCGGACTTGAATCCGGTGTCAAAAGGCTCCGCCGCAAAAACAGCAGCAGCCATTATAAGTGTTGCGCATGCAAGAATATTTTTCATTTTCAACTCCTTTATTCCATCACCGTTTGCAGGAAACTGTTGTAAAGCACTTTTCCAGCGTAGGATATTTCCTCTGGGCTTCCGTCTTCCCTGGTGAGTTCCCTTGTTGCAAACCACTGGAGATTCGTTTTCTGCTTCGGGGCCAGCTTGAATGTTTCAAGGGGGATCCGAAGGATCGCATCCCACTTAGTCCCGTCTTTTCTGACTTCAAGCTTCCCGTTTGAACTCCAGTTGCGGTCAAGGTTTTTCGCATCATACAGGGCCCCTGCCGAGTTGAAAGCGAATACGTACCTGTCATTCCCCTGCGCCAGCCATAATTCAACATGATCCCCGAGCGGCCAGAGTTCAGTGTTCCCTACTGGCACGAGCACCTTCTGTTTCGAAGTGTTTCCCTCGGCAGTGAAGCGGACCAGTAGCTCCCTACCGTCGGTCATTGCTTTTATCGATGTGTATCCCGACGGCTCCGCGACCTTTCCGATTCGGGTTGTGACTTTGAAATCATCCAGAGTTTCAGACTTCTCCCACTGGAGTGAAGAGAACGAACCTCCATCCGTCAAGGCTTCCGGGGCGTTGGCTACAAAAAGCCTGTTCATCCCCTTTGAGAAGGAGGCATAACGCTCCCTCATGCGTTTGACGAGATGCTTTGAATTTGGATTTTGGGCGGCTTTTTCAGCTTCAGCCAGAATGTTCATCATCTGTTCCTCGTAACCCTTTTTGACGATCATGTTATCGTAGAGCGGGCCGATCGCGGCATGGGCGGCATCAACAGTCTTGTCGTTCTCATCTTCAATCCAGCTCTTTCTCAAAAGCTTGTAGTACTGTGTCATCTGAGGCGCTGCCTCCTTGTATGTACGCTGGATGCAGTATTCATAAAGTTTGTCCACATCCTGGGTCGGATCCCAGAATAACCTAGCGATAACCCACGTGTTGAGAAGGCCGACATCCCATCCGAATGCGTTTTCACCAATCCCCCTTGAGCCACGGTCGTTGTCAAATTCCGAATATATGGCTGCGTGTTTTGAATCCTTATTCTTCAATACTGCACGCAGGTTCTCCGCCGCGTAAAAGCCCAGGATGTTCGGTTTAGAATAATAGTATTCGTAGAAACCCAGGTTGTCCGACATTGTAAGCCATTTTTCAAAACGTTCGCGCCACGGCGAATGCTGCCTCGGATCAAGGAGCGGGAAGTGCATCGTGTTTGTCGGATACGGAGCGAAGTAAATCCCGAGCAGCGGATGAAGTTTCACCTTCGGCGGTTCGGCAAAATGTATGTATGCCAGCACATTGACCTTGGTGTCCGGACGTAGCTTGCCCCATGTCTCCATTGCTTTATTAAGGAAAGAGAATATCTGGGTCGAACGGAAAAGCGGATCTTTCTGTGAATCCGGATCCTTGCATTCAAGAGTGGAGCCGTCCTCAAGTTTCAGCGGCTTGAGACATTCCTCACAGCGGCAGCAATACCAGTTGTCTCCCGGGCCTATATGCACAAATTCAACCTTTTTCCCTGTCCGTTTCTCCTGCGCCTCAACAAGCTCGAGAAGCCCCTTTGCCCAGAGTTCTGGAATTTCAGGCTTCCCCATCAGGCACAGCGTTCCTTCTCCGTGCATGACACCTTTTCTCTGCCGCGTATCTGGATTATATCCGAAATATTCAGGATGTTCAGGAAAATACTTCGTCATCGGAACCGGGAAATTTGTACCGTATGTCACGAACTGGTCAAGCATGAAATCAGGGAACGGCCGACCTAACTGTCCGCCTCTGTTCCTCAGTTGCCATTCGCCTGTGGCCTGATGTCCAGGATATCCCGGCCCGAATGAACGGTAGATGAATTTCGGGATATCTATTGTATCAGCCGCCTTGACCGGCATATCCTTATACTGGCTGTAAACGGTTCCGAACCTTGCATTCGGGCGTGTGAAAATAATATCGGTGTTGTTTTCGAGGAACGCGTAAAGTCCGTACATCGTGCCGCGCGGACGGCTTCCGAATATATATATGTCGTCGCCATTCTGGCGTATCGCGTATCCGTCATTGTCCTTGAGCTTGGAAAGGTCTTCCTTGAATTGACCCGCAAGTTCAGTCCCGACATGTATCTTTGTATTTTTATCCTTGCTTGGCGCGTCGAGGATCTTCAGCCTCGCTCCGCTCATCTTTTCAATCAATGAACGGACATCCATTGCCGCATAGGCTTCCGCATCGGAGGGCTCCGCAGGCAGAACGAATTCCGCCGCCGGCTTTCCGTCTTTGACAAGGTCAGCAGCAGAGACCGCCAGCGCGTTCAGAGACAGGAAAAATGATATAATAATAAAAGCTCGCATGCTTACTCCATTTTTTTACAGATACAGAAAAGAACAAAAGAACCGCGACCTCACACCAGGTTTGCAAAATAAAATATTCATATTATTATTATAATGTTTCAATTTTTATTAATCAAGAGTTTCTCTGGAAATAATTGAATTGTATGGGAAATTGTATTTCAACCACGGAGGCAGAGAGACACATAGGTTTTATTGTATTTGAAGTTCCGGCTAAGCCGGCTAAGTGCACGTATAGGAATTTCAATGTTTTGAACAGTTATTTTCTAAACTCTGAAATTCATCTTCTGCGAATTGCGAAATTCGCACTTGGAGTGCGGTACCTTGGTACCGCCTTTCTTCTGACAAGCTTGCTTGTCAGTTAGACGAGGAGCAAGCTCCTCTGAACAAGGCTGTAACAAGTTACAGCACTCCAAGGTCAGGCCGAAGCGCCTGACGTAAATTTGGAGCTTGGAATTTATTTAGGCATTCAAAGTTGCGGCCCTCTTGCCCCGTCGGATGACTGGGTGGCCGCATAATTAATAAGGAGATCTGCCAATGAGACTGAATTCAAGGGAACGGGCGCTCAACCTGATCAATGGGAACGGTTTCTGCGGGCATGCCGTCATCAACCCGACATCCGTAGCCACCGCTGAAAGCTGTTCGGCTTTGGGTTTTGTATTCAACGAAACCCATCTCGACGCCAACAAGATGGCAGCCCTGGCGGCATATGGATTTGAAAACTTAGGATTTGACAGTGTGATGCCGTACTTCAGCGTGGTGCAGGAAGCGGCCGCGTTCGGCTGCGAAATAGACTGGGGAACTTCCGATACGCTGCCCACGCAGAGAAGTCACGCCTTTTCCGAACCTGATGATTTCAAGATGCCGGTGGATTTCCTGGACCGGCTACCGATCAAAACCGTACTTGACTCAATCAAGTTGCTGAAAAAAAAGCATCCTGACACCCTGATCATCGGGAAGGTCATGGGCCCGTGGACTCTATCATATCATCTTTACGGGATGGAAAACTTCCTCATGGACACCATCACCGAACGGGAAAGAACGCTCGGTTTTCTCAATGCATTCAAACAGGTGTCAACTGTTTTTGCCGAAGCGCAGTTCGAGGCTGGAGCCGATGTGGTAACCATAGCAGACCACGCCACTGCGGATCTGGTGAGCCCCCTAGCCTATAAGGACCTGCTTCTGCCGATACACCGCGAACTGAACAGGCACTTCGGAGAAAGAACCCTGATATTGCATTGCTGCGGCAGAACCCTCGACAGGATGGCTTTCTTTGAAGAGGCCGGCTTCAGGATATTCCACTTCGATTCCAAGAATGATTTAAAAACAGCCACGAGCATTGTGAAAAAAATGAAACTCACCGGCTGCGTGAATAATCCGGATGTCCTGCTGAACGGCGCTGCAACAGATGTAAGGAAACAGGTAACTGAAATATTGGATGCCGGCATCAGCCTTGTCTCCCCTGAGTGCGCAATCCCCCTGCGCGTCAAAAACTCAAACCTGTGTGAGATTGCAAAAACAGTAAGCCTGTCCAGCTCCTGGAGTTGCTAAATTGGCGTTAGCGCCAGGCCACTGGAGATTAATTAGGCGACCAAGGGCCGCAACTTTTATAGAATAGTTACAGAGGCGCAAAGGCACAGAGGCACAAAGTTTTGAAAAATACCAAATACCGAACATGTTGTTCACAACCCTAGTTGTGTCTTTCTCCTTCATAACTCGGACACTTGGAATCTATAAACCGGGGGAAGATCACATCGGTGCGGTTGTCACCATAGGAGCGCCTGCCGGTCTTAGTCCTCTGGATTGAATAAGCACTATGGTAGAGCATAAGGTATTCGTACCAGATAAAACTGAGAGTCCAGTGTCAACTCAACGTATCGATCAAATATTTTCAGCAGGTGTTCTGGAGAAATATACGCTATTTTTCCGTCGGCACTACAATGCCGCGCATGATAACGTTCTGGCAAAGCACGAATATGACGAATGTCGGAACGGCGGCGATTACAAGCGACGCGTAGACGACTGGCTGGGAAACCTGGGTCTGGAGCTGGAATATCCAGACCATGATGGTCCACATCTCCTGGTCTGGGATTATGATCAGGGCCATCATGAACGCCGAGTAGGCATTTGTGAAAGCTCCCAGTGCGATTACGGCAAGGATCGGCTTTGAGAGATTCATCGTCAGCATCCAGAATTTCGTCCCTTCCCCGGCACCATCGATGTCGGCCGCTTCGTAGAGTTCCTTGGGCATACTGTCAAAGAAACCTTTAAGAAGAAAAATGGAAAATCCGTTTGCCATCCCGGGAAGGACAAGCGCGGCAAAACTGTTGAGCAGGCTTACAGTGCAAAAATCTGGGGCGATTGCGGGAAAGATTATTGCGCCCGAAAAAAGACCGGCCGCCAAAGAAAGAAGGGCACGCCAGCTCTCTTTCCATTTCACCATCCAATTTTCCAGAATCAGGAAAAGAGTGATTGTCACGACAAGACCAATGATTATCGGCCACATCGGAAATCTCTTCAGAAGAAGGAATGATGGGATCATCGTGACTTCAGCCGGAAACGCCATTGTCGCCATGCAGAAGAGAAGTACCTTGTAGGTGCATGGCAGCCTGAAACGGCTCAGGGCGTAGGCTGCAAGCGGATTGATGACAAGCGCGCAGATGACTGCCAGAGAACAGTAGATAAAGGTGTTCATGAGTCCATTCCCATGCACGGCCAGGTAGTCCAACACCTGAAAATAGTTTCTCATGGTGAATTCCCAGCGCACAGCTTTTCTGTTATCGAAACAGTCAGCCCATTCCGTGGCGGCGGCTACAGCGCCAAGACCGGGATATCCTTCCGGAATCCTGCCATGTCTCTTCACCAGGAATTCCTGAAACATTTCATCGGTGCCGTAAATGCTGATGAGTTCAATGGGGCAGATTGCGGGCGACTTTATAAAACCTTCAAAGTCCTGACGCATATAGGGCGCATCGTTTATTTCGGATGGGAATGGAATTGCATCCATGCCTGCCAGGCTTGTGCTATGCTCATTGTTGAATATCCCAATCGAATCGTAGCGGCTCCTGATGAAACTGCGAAATGCGGGTTCCAGTGAGGCATCAAGCCGTATGTTGGACAACCTGGCTTCGTTACGGACAAAATTCGTCCAGTCCTGCCGTACAAGTCCGGCTTCGGCCGGGACGCGGCTGGGAAACGGAATTTCCGAGTAGCTATTGTAGTTCGTGCCGTGCGCCTGGTTGTAGGATTCGATTTGGCTCGTATACACACAGTAGAGATAACCAAGCGCATAATGTCCACGGACACTTTCCATGTTCAGGTCTTCCGGAGGAATTGTTGCACGCCACTTGATGGTCTCCTGCAAAAATTCCTCGGGCAGGCTGCGGTTCCTGTAGCGTCCTATTATCTCTGCCGGCAGATTGACATTGTTCCAGGAACCGCAAAGCTGGTTGGATGCGAGGTTGTAGGCGTCCAAGTCGTTGCTGTATTTACGGGACATGTAGTTGCGGTATGAACGGAGGTTTTTAGGGAGAACCCCTCCCCCTGAAACATTTCCGACGACCCTTTGTTCCGATGGGATTGTTGCACGCCAGCTGCGGAAATCACGAATCATTTCAGGTGGAACCTGTTGCGGTTTTTCAATTGTATGCCAGCTCATGACCGGCTTGCACCAGGCCTGTTGCGCGTCCTGAGGAAGGACATCATACTTCGATTCGACGTACTTCTGGAAAAGAATCAGGTCATCGAACCAGAACTCCGGATAGGGTTTGATGGACCATGAGTCCGCCTCGCTTTTCACGGAGCCTGAAAGCATCAGCAGCAGGGGATAAATCATTGTCAGGGCCCCAATCGATAGGACAAGATATATAGCAACGTACAGAAGTCTGACCTTCGCACTGCGCTTCCCTATTTCACTGATTATCGGCATCTCTCCCCTTCCGCTTTAACGTATTTCCTTGTTAATTTTTCCGTTCCGGAAAAATTTTCTTATCCTAACCCTGGAATTTTAGGACTCCCCGAGTTTTCTACTTTCTAAATTCTACTTTTCTCAACTGGTCACTGGTCGTTCCCCCCTCTCCGATTCTCCGGCTCTCCGATTCACTCCACTGCCCTCTGCCCACTGTCACTCGGTCACTCGGTCACTTCCACCAACTCTCGCACTTTAGAACTTTCGCATTTTCGAACTTCCCCCTCACTTCCCCCCCGCCGCCTTGAATTCCATTTTGCTGAGTTTCTGAAGCTGCTGGACGGTGAAGCCGATGAGGATGGCCCCGAGGACCCAAGCCATTGCCGTGGCGACACCAAAGCGCAGGTATCCGAACGCCTCCCAGAAAATATGCAGGCCTATGACTTCAGTTTCTCCATATGGCGTATACGGTCCGCCGCCTGTCATTGCAAGTATGAAAGAGCTTCCGCTTTGCATGCACCCGATCGCGGCACCCACGAAATTGATAGAGATCAGCGCTTTGATGGATGGAACCGCTATGTACCAGACCTTCTGAGCCGCACCGGCTCCGTCAATGTCCGCAGACTCGTACAGGTCATCCGGAATCCCCTTCAGAGCCGCAAGATAGATTAGGCAACCGGGCCCCATTCCCGCCCAGATGGAGGGCAGAAGGCAGAAAACCAGTGCGAAACTCGGGGAAGTTAGCCATACAGTCGTGAATTCCGTTATTTTCGTGCCGCAGATGTTATTGATGGCAATCGCTCCATAGTTCAATATTTGATTGATCATGCCATGCTGCCCGTAGAAGCCCTTCCAGAGGAAAATAACAATTACGCCGGAAAGCATCGCCGGCAGATAATAGATGGTCCGGTAGAAGATCTTGCCCTTGGGAACTTCAGCCAGCAATAGGGCTAGGAAAATCGGCGCGATAAAACCGAAAGTCATGAAGAGCAGCGTATATTTCAGAGAAATGAACAGGGCATACCAGAATTCATCGCTAAAGAGAACGGTCGCGAAGTTTTCAAATCCCACCCATGTGCTGAATCCTCGGACATTGTAGTCCTGGAAGGCCATGGCCGTACCGCGCATAAGAGGCCAGTAGCTCCAGACTGCAATGCTGAGAATGGCAGGGATCAGAATTACGTAGGCCAATTTATTTCGGCCGAACTGCCAGTCCCCGCGCGCACGGTCCGCATCACTGCGCACCATGCTCCGGGCAAAAGTTCTGAATACCTTGATCAGCGCCAGTACGAAAGCAACAAATATGAAGATGGCCACGGCAGCGGCGGCGCGCGACCGAAACTTGCGCACGTTTTCCGGCAGAATATTCAGCATCTTCTGATTTGCCATTTCAACACGTACATTCAGGATTTCCTGTATTCTCCTCCTGGCTCCCGTCCCATCTTTTGCTTCAATGCAGCGCTTCACTTCATCATCGGTGCGGATCTGGTCCACAGATTGATCCATGTAGGCGTAGACCATTTGGCAGTTGCTTCCATAAGGCTCTGGAACACCGTCTTTGAGCGCCTCCTGTGAAGCCTCCGTCCATCCAGCGGGGATATTGTTGACGAATTCGGAGTAGCCTGCCTTCTCAAGCAGACTGGCCTGCACAAAACGGCCAAGGCCATTCTCCACAAAAATCTTCGCCTGAATAATATTGGCTTCATTACCACCGTAGAACTTCATCCATTCCCAGGCGGCGTCGCGCATCCAGACATCCTTGTCGAAACCGGCGTAAATGCCAGTCATCTGGGCGTTAAATTCGCTGCCTCGCAGCCCCGTCGGCCCTTTTGGGACAGGACCAAAATTGACTATGTTCGGATCTATCTGCTGCGATGACCTTTGGAATGATTTATGATCCAGGTAGGCAAAATACATGGCATAACGGATGGAAGCATTAAGTTCGCCGAGATTGACTACCCCAGCGAACTTGCCAAACTTGTTTTCAAACGGTTCCAGAAACATTCTTGCAACATAGTAATATGCCTCCACAGCTTCCGGCGAATTGAAAACACAACGCCACTTCCCTTTGCTGTCACGCTCAACTACACGGGCTCCACAGGAATAGAAGAAGCTCAGTGTCGCTCGCCCACCCGTTCCTTGCAGGAAAACCCCGTATACATTCTTCTTGGGATTGTGGATCTTGCGGGCCCAGTCCAAAAATTCATCCATGCTTTCCGGCACGCGGTTTGGCAGGCCAGCCTCTGCAAATAGATCCTTGCGATAGAACAAAGCCGTCACCACCTGGTTCTGCGGCAGTGACCAGACATGGCAATGCCTGGCTGCAGGCGTCGCCTTCCATACCTTTACATATGGACAGGATACACCGTAGGGGCATTCCCTGCGGATCACTTCCCAGCATTGCGCCGGGATACGTTCTTCGAAATCAGTGGCATATTGCTTCCCCTTGCGCAAGGCGGTCAGATACTGTGCCGTTTCCATAAGGTGGCCGTCCTGCACATCTGTACCGGAGGCTTTCTCAAGATATTTGTCCAGTGCGGAAAGGAATTTCTGATTAATGTAGGTGCTGGACTGGCGGAAGTTCACATAAATCACAGCCGGGGATATGTCGCCGGCTATTTGCATTAGCGGTACAGTGTCCATGCTGCGGTTCGGCATCGTCAGACCGGTGGCAGGAACAAGCTGGATACTTGGATGGAGTCTCTGGAACTCCTTGACTATCCTTATATTTGCTTGACCTGCCGGGTCGGTGACAGTCTTGTCGGGAACACCCCATGCTTTAAGTTCAATTGAGGCTTCCTGCCTAGAATTGTCCTCGGCAAATAAAACAGCATGCAGAGAGAATAAAAGAATAAATAAGGTTTTAGGATTAATAATTTTCATTTATTGTTATATTGCCTCCACTTTCCAGATTTATCCCAATGTCATTTCCAGAGGCTATTTAATTTCTTTGCTATTTCATCAATGAAAACTTCAGTGTTACATATTTTCTTTGCCTGGGGATCGGCAAGTTTCGCCAGATCTCCGGTCATAATTCCGTTTTCCACTGTGTCAAGCGCCGCCTTTTCCAGACAGCCGGCAAAAGCAACTATGTCCTGTGTTCCATCCAGCTCGCCGCGTTTGCTGATTGCGCCTGTCCAGGCAAAGAGAGTGGCCATGCAGTTCGATGAAGTCTCCTCTCCCTTGAGATGCTTGTAGTAGTGCCTCTGGACAGTGCCATGGGCCGCCTCATACTCGATCCAGCCGTTCGGAGATACCAGGACGGAGGTCATCATTGCAAGGGAGCCGAAGGCCGACGCCACCATGTCGGACATCACATCGCCGTCATAATTCTTGCAGGCCCAGAGCATGCCGCCCTCGGATTTCATTATCCGGGCCACAGTGTCATCTATGAGCGTGAAATTGAACTGTATGCCTGCCTTTGCGAAATTATCCTTGTACTCCTTATCAAAGACGTCCGTAAAAATATCGCGGAAAGTCCCGTCGTACGTCTTTGAAATCGTGTCTTTTGCCCCGAACCAGAGGTCAACTTTCTGATCGAGGGAATATTCCATGCAGGCCTTGGCAAAGCTCCTGATTGAACTGTCGGTGTTGTGCGTGCCCTGTATGACTCCGCCACCCTTCTTGAAATCATGGATGGTCCCGCGGAACAGCTCCTTGCCTGAACTGTCAGTATAGACAAGTTCGGCCTTGCCCGGCCCCGGCACCTTAAACTCGGTGTTCTTATACACGTCGCCGTAGGCATGCCTGCCGACGATGATGGGTTTAGTCCATGTACGGACTCCGGGCTTTATGTTTTTCACCAGTATGGGCTTGCGGAAAACCGTCCCGTCAAGCTGCGCCCTTATGGTGCCGTTTGGCGACTTCCATTCCTGTTTGAGATTGTATTCCCTGACGCGGTTCTTGTCGGGAGTGATGGTCGCGCACTTCACGCCAACCCCATGCATCTTTATGGCTTCAGCGGCATCTAGAGTGATTTTGTCATCGGTCTCATCACGCTTCTTCAGTCCAAGATCGTAGTACTCGGTTTTTACGTCCACGTTCGTGGCAATTAGCTTCTCCTTAATCATTTTCCACATGACACGCGTCATTTCATCGCCGTCCATTTCCACAATTACATTCTTCGTGCTTATCCTCTTGACCATTTCCACACCCTTTATTTTAATTTTCTAGTCCTTGATCCGTCCGAGATACATGCATTCGCTCACGGGGATGCGCATGTCCATGTCTGTTCCATTTTCACGGTGGTCGAGATATTCGCCTGCTCCACCAGCCACACGACCGAGCGCAAATGCGAGGAAAGGCAGCTGGACAGCCCTTTCAACCGTAATTTTCTTATCGACTAGAAGTGGCCATGCGATGCCCATGAGAATGCAGGCAAGTGCGGCATCGACATTGACGGCATGCACCTTGTTGGTCACTCCCCCGTCCGTCATTCCACGGGTCAGCCGGTGATAGAAATCCAGGAACACATTGTAGATCTCATGCTCATCCATGTATTCGAAGATAACCCTTTCCCGCGGATCGTAGTTGACTGCGTCGTTGTTGAACACAGGATGTCCGAGACATGGAACCTTTTCATAGTCAACACCTGCTTCTTTCGCCACCGCCTTCTTTTCCTTGAATTTTTTTACGAACTCGGTGACAATAGCATCAAGATCAGGCGCCTTTGACTTGCTGTAGGGATCGACAAGTCCGCTCTTCCCAAATACATCGATCAGCATTTTTGCGGCTTCCTGCCCGTTACCGCCGTGGACATTTCCAATTGATGCTAGCGTTGCAATCATGGCAGTATTCGGAGTGTTTCCGGCCGATGCGGAAAGCTTTGGCGCCTGTCCGGAAATCGTACCCGGGCCGTTTGTGAGCGATGCGATAAGCCCCATTTCAAATAGTTTTTGTTCAAACTCATGCTTGAGCGGATTTCCGAGCCAGTAGAGAAGTACTGATTCCGCAAACGAGCCTTTGCGCATGAGGTTCATAACCGAATAACCATATATGCGCGGTGTCACCCCGTCGTTCGAGGAGGCATGAGATGCGTTGCGCATTGCCTGTCGGGTTGGGATTCTTCCGAAACCAGACTTCACATATCTCTCAACCAGCGTGCCGTAAGGTTCCAAAATAGTTCCGGGATGTAGGATCAAAGAACGCGGGAGCCTCCGTTCAAAGGCGCCAAAGTTGATGAACCAAGGTTTGAGTTCTATCTTGTGGGTGGGTGAGAAATCTGTTTTTATGCCGCAGGCTTCAGTTACCGCCATGGTCGCAGGAACAAAATCATGGAGCGCATTTACCCGGACCCCTTTCCTTTTTTCAGAAAGCATCGCCGTGAATTTCTTGGTCTGATCAGGGTCGAATACGGGAACACCGAAATAATCGTCGAACATCTCCATCTTTGCAGAAGCGGACGTTCCCTTGCCTTCAACTACCGCTCCCGCATGTCCCAGGCTGATATCGCGTCCTTCGGCGAAACGCCCTGAGACATATACAAGCACCGGCTTCACCTTTTTAAGGGACTTGAGATATGCCATGGCCTCCTCTTCATAGGCGCCGCCGGGTTCGACATACAGGATGATCATCTGGGTGCGCGCATCTTTCATCGCAAGAGGCAGCAGTTCCTTGAGAGGCGTGAGGATGAGCGGATCCTTTCCCGTGGAGATACCGTAGGAAATCCCCATCCCGGCAGACTTCAGATATGTCGCAATCGTGTTAACCATGTTGCCGGAATTCGACATTATGCAGACACTGCCCTTCTGAAAAGTCTCATCGGGTGAATCACCGCCCACGGCTCCGATACGGACATGGTCGATGGAATTTATGATGCCGAGCGTGTTGCATCCGAGGATATCTATCTCCGCACTGTCCGCGAGTGACTTCAATTTGGCTGTCACCTCGATTGAAACGTGTTCTGTTATGACGAAGATCGTCTCAACGCAGTCTGCGCCATGCTCCACAACTTCCTTTACGTCCCCATATACCGCATCAGGCGGTGAATAGACAATGATCTTGTTAGGTCTCTTCGCCGCAGGAAAAGCCGAAATGAGCTCCACAAACTGTCCGAATACCGGAATGGTGCCCATCCCAGGCACTTCCAGCGTCTGTCCTTCCTTGCCTAACGCCCATCCAGCCACTATGTTGCGGCAGTAGCGCTGTGAGACTATGGATACCTTGGACGCTTCCCGCCCGGTGATGTTCGATACTGCTATACGGTCGCCTTTTTTCAAGAGGTCGCTTAAAGATTTGGCTCTCATTTATTTGCCCTCCTTAACTTTCTCTTCACTGTAGTTTGCCAGTTTCGCCGCGTATTCCGCAACCAGGGTTATCGGTGTGTCTGGTCCGAAAAAGACATATGGCATATTCAGGTTTTCAAGGGTCTTCTTCATGACCGCCAGTCCTTGCACAAGGCCTGGTCCTCCGCGTCCGATCACTACTGGTATGCTAATATGACCATGCTGGGAAACCCACTCCTCGAGTGCATCTGCGATTGCCGCAAAAGTTACATCTATCTGTGTATTGTTGGCCTTGCCTCCGAGAATCAGCAGCAGAGAGGCATCGCCAAGTTTGTGTCGGAAACATATTTCAGCAGTCTTCTTCATCCTGTCATATGGAGGGTTGCCGCCGAAATCAGAAAGGAACATCGGATCTCCGCCGCACTGCGCAAGGGTTTCGATAATGATGGTGCTGGCTCCGCCGCCGAACAGGATCGGAAGTATTTTTTTCCCGCCAAGACTTGAGACATGCGCCTGCCCCTGATGGCTCGAGGCTGACCATACTCTCATTTCTTCATCAAGCGCCTCCTCGGTGCTTGGGTATTCCGGCAGCTGGAACCCTATGTCGCGGAACTTGAAGTTGTTTTCATCGAAGGTCGCCTTGAAGTCGCAGGCGAATATCTGTTCATTCCTCGCAACGCGCCACGGATTTATTTCACACGACTGCATGCCTGTCGAAATGAACATGTCCCATTGGTTCACGAAGCATCGCGCTATGGAGGAGTTCAATTTGCCCTTCAGCCCGAGCTTGGTCAATGCCTCCGATGCCTGATATGCGTTCAGGCCGCGGAAGATGTCGACTGGAATTGTGACTTTTTCGGAGTCAGATATGGATTCAACTTCAACTCCGCCCTTGAGGGAAACCGTGAAAGATGGGGAGAGGAATCTGGAGTTGTAGGTTATTGCTGTGAAAAGCTCCATGTCCGCGGGGACAGCTTGTACCATGTATGCCGTCCGGGGCTGCAAACCGCCCACCTCCGTAGCCGCGACTTTCTTCAGAAGCTGCATGGCTTCGCGATAATCGCTGACCTTATGGACGGTTCCCGCCTTGCCGCGTTTCCCGGCAAGCACGTCGGGTTTCACTATTCCACTCCCCCATTCCTGCAACTTGCTCTTCACCTCCGACTGGTTTACCGGTTCAACAACATAATCCGGAGACGGGATCTTGAATCTTCTTGAAAGTTGCTGCAGAAAAATCAGTTCGCCTATTTTTGCGCTCATCAATGCACCTCCGATATTGAAGAAAATATTCGATCGAGTTTTCTTTTAATCATTTTTCATTGAACTATTCCAGATGATTGTTACAATATAACGAAGACAATACAATTATCAAGTTAATCATGTTTTATTATTTTTATGATTGCAATAATCATCATACAGGTTAATATAATGACTATCGCAATCACACGGAAGAGGTTTGTGAATAAGAAAATTATATGCAAAGTAGCTTGTTTATTAAAAGACATACTTCATAAATAAACATAAAGGAACACCGCCGTGACGAAGGAACAAGTTATTGATAAACTATTAGGAGCCTTAACGCTAGAGGAGAAAATAGCACAGCTGATGGTGTTAGGGTATACCGGGACGTTCGTGGAGCCGGAACTGAAGGAATTCATCTGCAAGTACGGCCTGGGCGGACTACGCACTTCTCCTATCCTTGCACGCAAGTTTAAGCGTTATCTGCCGGATGGCTCGCCGGGATTCCAGAATGTAAACCGTCCGCCATCTCTTCGAGAAAAGCAGTTCGACATGTCCATCAATCCCTGGTACATAACACCCCAGGAGTACGCAGCTACTCTCAACGATCTGCGGACAATGGCGTTCACCCACCGCGGACTGGGGCTGCCCATGCATGTGGTAATTGACTATGAAAGCGGCGCTGGCAGCAACTATCTGCCAAAAGGCATGATCTCCACACCCGCTCCGATGGCGTTTGGGCATCATGGCGACCTGGATCTGATCCGCGAAACATTCTTCGTGGTCAACCGACAGCTCAAGGCAATCGGCTTCGACATAAACCAGAGTCCGGTGGTGGACGTTAATACCAACCCCAACAATCCGGAATGCTATACCCGCGCCTTCAGCGAAAAAACAGATGTCTGCATCAACTGCGCCCGCGCCATGCTGGAGGCAATGAAACGCGCAAACATGATAGGCTGCCTGAAACATTTTCCCGGCCGCGGCCCCTCTGGAGAGGACGCCCATTTCGGGCTTTCCTCCATTAATCTCAAGTGTGAGGACATGTACCGCTATCACTTGGAGCCCTACCGCGTCCTGGCGAAAGAGAAAATGATTCCTGCTGTAATGCCTGCACATTCAGTATACCCGACGCTTGATCCTTCAGAGGAAATCGCCACGGTATCCAAGCGGATGATACAGGGAATTCTCCGTGACGAGTTCGGCTTCGACGGCGTCATCACTACCGACTCCATGACCATGGGCGGCCTGATGGCAAAGTACAGTGTTGGAGAGGCCTGCGTGTTGGCGTTGGAGGCTGGTGTCGACCTGCTACTGCTCAAAGATGAGAACGTACTACGCTATGAGTTGCTGGAATCCGTAGTCAAAGCGGTCAAGTCCGGACGGCTCAGAGAGGAACGGATCCATCAGTCACTGCGCCGAATCTGGTCGCTGAAGTACGATTACGGCCTGTTCGTCAACGGCGGAGTGGTTGATATCGGCGCCATTGAAGGAGAACTGATGAATCCAGAGTATCACAATATCGGATTGAAGGCCGCACGAAATACCATCAGAGTACACCGCGACAACGACAAGCTTCTACCTTTGAGGAAAGATGAGAATATCCTAGTTGTAGATACCGTGATTTTCAACCAAAGGATGCAGAACGACAGTTGGAACCATCCCGGCATGCTCTGGGAATTCATGCTCAAGCGATCCCCGAACGTCGCCTACGTGGATTATACAGATAGCACCACGGATGACTGCCATAAGAGAATTGCGACAATCATCGACCAGATCGACAAGATTGTCGTCACAGCCAATTTCACCCGCGGTGAAAAATGCTCCGGCAAAAGCTTCGTGCGCAGTCTGAAGAAATACGGCAAGCCCATCGTCATGGTTTCCAGCAACCCCTACGAGGAGTTGCTTATCCCTGACGATATTGGCACTGTGATCGTCTCCTACGGTTTTATGCGGGACTCTTCAATCGCCATCAGCGAATATCTTTACCAGGGAAAATAACACATGGCCACACATAGTGATTTAATAATCCAACTTATCGCGGAAACGAAAGAGCAAATCAGGAATTCGTCCGCCATCGCCCTTGACTTCGACGGCGTCTGCAAGCTGTTCACCGAGCACAAACATCAGATTATGTTCACATTGCTCTACCTCCACGCCAGCAAGTTCCAGCGCGTTCCGATGGAGGAATATCGAAAGGCTTACGGCTACATTAATTTCCATTCAGAGAAATACGCCGGCAAGGCACGCTTTCTCTGTGTAAATGCACTGGCCAATTTCCTCAGTGAAAAGGGCTACGAGTGCCGGATGCCGAGTCTTGATGCTTCCATCAGCGCCATTGAAGCCAAAAATGTAAAAATCAACGCCAATAGTCTTAAGAAATACGCCGAGAAGGAAGATGTCCGGCGCATACTCGCCTGGAGCGAGGAGGTTGACCTGCGCCTGACCCAACTGACCGAAATCGGTCTTACTCCAGGCATCAAGGAAAATATTTTTGATGTCTTCTCCGGCAGACTGGATTTCTATCTGGTGTCCACAGCTACTGAAAGCTCGTTCCGCCCCTCACTGGAGAAGGAGGGAGTTGACTTCATCAATCGCTATTTCGGGCAGGAAACCGCAGGCAAGACCGAGGCTCTAACCGCGCTGGCCAATTCCGGATATGAAAACGTGTTCATGTTCGGCGACAGCATCGAGGACAGCCGCGCCTCATACGCGGCGATGAAGGAAACACCTGCTGGAGTCAACCTGATCTTCGCTCCGATTATTCCTGGACGCGAGGAATTCTGTTTTAAGCAGGGACGTCAAGTGATCGAGAAAACCATTAAAGGCGATGTCTCCGCTGCCAGGGCCATAGCGGCCGAGATCGAGAAAGAGTTCCAGAACAACATGGCCGGAAGCCAATGGAAGGTCAATTAAATGTTTATTGATATTCATGCACATGCATTTAAAGCCCATGGGTTCCCGCGAGGAACAAAAGACGCTTTTTCCACCCCTCAGGAATTGATTGGACGTTATGACAAAATCGATGTCGAACGCGCGGTATTGCTGCCTGTAGTCAATGTGGAATGCAGCTACTGTACTCAGTCAAACGAGGAAATACTGGGAATTGCGGCTGATTTTCCGGGTCGATTCATTCCCTTCTGCAATATTGATCCCAGGGCATTGACTAATTCATGCTGGGCCCCCCTTGTAGACATCTTGAGCTTTTACCGTGATAAAGGATGCAAGGGGAATTGGAGAGGTCTGCGCGAACATGTCATTCCTTGATCCGCTGGTTCAAAATCTCTTTAAAAGCGCGGAACAGGCAGGATTGCCTCTGACTTTCCATATTTCTCCGGTTACAGGCAACAATTATGGCTTGGTGGACGACAACGGGCTGCCGCGATTGGAGGAATCGCTGAAACGTTTCCCAAACTTGAAATTCCTTGGACATTCCCAGGCATTCTGGGCCGAGATGAGTGTTATTGAAAATCCGGCTGCGGACCGTTTTGACTATCCAGCATATCCTGTAGCACGGGAAGGTCGGATCCCAAAATTGATGCGCAAGTATCCAAACTTATATGGAGATCTCTCCGCCGGCAGCGGCTATAACGCTCTGAAACGTGACAGGGAATATGCAATTAAATTCCTGGATGAATTTCAGGACAGGCTCATGTTTGGAACGGACATATGCGCGCCGGACACACCTGCCCCGCTTGTGGATTTCCTGCTTGAACTGAAAAGCACTGGGGGGATTTCCGAAGCTGTCTTTAACAAAGTCGCCCGGAAAAATGCTGTCAGGATACTAAACCTTTGATTAAAATTGCTATAAAGGTACCCTCTAATGAACTTGTCTGAAAAACCACAAACATCAAGAAGATCTATTTATGAGCGCACAGAAGAAGCAACGTTTCATAATCGTCGGACTTGGCAACCGGGGGCGGGATGCTTTCACCCGCGCCTTGCTGGGATTTCCCAGCCGAGGCTTTCCGGAATTCAAAGAACGAGCGGAGATCGTGGCATTTGTCGACTCAAATATTGAACGTGCACGTGTGGCCAACGAGGTGCTAGGCACAAACATTCCGGTATTCACGTCAATTAGCGATGCGGCGTCAGCACATCCGGCCGACTGGGCCGTTATCACCACATCCGACTTCACGCATGCCGACGTTGCGACCGCCGCCCTAAGTCACGGTCTTAATGTCGTAATAGACAAGCCACTGGCCTCCAGCGTATGGGAGTGCAACCGGATCATCGAAGCCAGTCAGAAGTATGGCCGCCAGGTTATAGCGGGACACAATATGCGGTACAATGAGCACATGCTTGCGCTTGCCAAGCTCGTCCGAGGCGGAGCCATAGGCAAAGTCCAGCAGATAGAAGCTGCTGAATATAGCGTAGTGTTCGATGCGAAAGCAAAACAAAAGTCTTCGTCGGGAGGTGCGGAAATGGGTTATTTTCCGAATGAAGGCAGACCGGAAATAAGACTGTTTCATAAGAATGGCAGCGTGGAATTCATAGATATCAAAACACTTCACAAGGGCTTCGGCCACGGCGGCGCAGATGTCAAACTGATTGCCAGCGTGCTCGGCGTAGAGCTGCCGGGTGTCGATCCACTCCAACGCACCACCCCGGAACAGGCTCGAAATGCGGTAGCTATCGCCGACATGGCGGCCAGAACCATCGCCAAAGGTGGAAGTTACGTAGCATTTGAGGAGACAGGCCTTGACTTTCCACCACCACCCAGCTGACATTAAATTAAACACAGAACTTTTTGTAAAAAAAGCTTCCGGAGAACGGATTTGATAAAATAAATAAAACACCCCTTGCCCTGTATAGCATGTTCTTTTAGTACGTTTTTTTCTAAAAAGATGGCTCCAGAGGGATTGAACGAAACAATTCTATCACACTATAATTGCTGTTAATTCACCTCGAACACTTATTGTAGAATTGGATGGCTTTCCCTTCAGGAGTGTCGACAATTTTGAATTTCCCGAAGAAAGCACCTTTTTTCTTCATATTTATCTCACCGCTCTTATTCATTCTTATGAAATCATTTTTTTCAAAACTGCTGAATTTCATTGCGATCTCCGCATCAAGGAAAAACGTGGTTTCCTTATCAGGCTTCAATGGGTCTTTTGAAGCTATTTCCTCAAGAGTTCGAACCCTGTTCGAAAGACGATAGGACAGAATGGTCGCAGGCGACAGGTCAAGTCCGCCGATTCCAATCAGATCATCTTTTGCAAACGGGGGAATATTGCTTTCTTTTATCGGCAGCGTTGTGTCCTGGCAAAACTTGCCGTCAAAAAATGAACTGACATGCAATCCTCCATTTTCAACTTTCCATGTAACGGCAAGGGAATGCCACTCGTTGTCCTGGGAGATCCATGGTCCATTCTCCTTGTTGCCCCTAGTGTTCAAGGCCCGGTATATGGTATCGGGGGGATTATTTACCTTCATGTAATAATAGCTGTTGAAAAACAGGAAGGAATGGCTGCCTCTCGCAAAATAGGCAACGATGGAAATCTTGGGAACTTTGTCATCTTTCCCGTCTCTTGACCCGTCCTTGCCGCAGACTTTCAAGAAAACAAATGGTGTACAAGCAGATTCCCCTGGCCGCAGGGAGTCATCAAAGGTATAGTTTAGGTTGAACCTCGTCTCCAGTGTTCCGGCATCGATAGATACTGCATCATTCAATGGGACAAACAATAATGCGGCATCAACATCTTTGGGCTTATCCTTTTTTCCCTCGGCATATATTGTTGCTGTAATTAATGTCAGCATTAGCGCCAAGACCGTACTGCGTAAATAGCCGTATATCATTTTCCACCCTCCTATCTTGAAATTTGTTTTCCCCGCCCAACTCTCCCATTGCTACGATACTCTGCAACGAGCATCGCATGCACATCGAATGGCGGAAGCGAAACTTCGATGTCTTTGCCAATCTTGCGCATTGGCAGTTGCTTGCGCGACGGAGCCAGGCAGACTCGTATGGGTTTACGTCCTTCGTTCGGACGGAAGCGTACTGTCACGCCGCTGGCAGGCGGCATGTGTTCTGTCTCGTCGAAACGCATGGATTCAATGATGAGCTTACCCCTGTTGATGCCAAAGCTGCCATCGCTACGAGAGACACCTGACACCCAGTTCACCAGGTTTACGACAAGATTTTCTTTGCCATCCTGGCGGTGAGCGAACACCTCTACCGTCGCCGGTGCCTGCACAAGCACTGGAGAGGATCTGCCAACAGCCAGGTCCAAGATCCGCGTCATCATCCGTTTCTGTGAAGTAAATCCGCAGACCCGGTATTCCAGTCCAGGCATACCAGCGCAATAGAACGCAGTTCCCTTCCCGTTTTTGCGCTGAGTCAGGATGGGCTTCCCAGTTGGTAGATACGGAAAGATCAAGCCCGTATCGCCGATCCGCTTGGCACACATACCCAGGGGTTTGGTGTCCTTAGCGGCTTTGACAGGCCAGTATCCGGCATGAAAGAAGACAAACGGAGCCACGAATCCCTCCTTTGGAGCGATTCGGCGGTCTTCGAACAACAATCGCGCCGGCTCCGGCTCGCGTGGTCCGGTATAATGCACTCCCAGCGTGGAGGAGAGGGCGAAGTCTTTGCGGACTAGGCCGTTCTCATCATACAACGACGTTTCGCCGGTCGCGATGAGCGTCCCTCCGCTGCGTGTGAAACGTTCCAATGCGTTGCACTGTTCAATACTCAGGCATGCTGCGTTCGGAAGAATCACGACTTTGAACCGTCGCAGATATTCGTCGGTCAACTGATAATCCTGCACCACATCCCAAAGGTGATGTGAAGCTATCAGGGTTTGAGCCCAGCCCTTGAAGTCCATCGAATGCAATGGCGCACCATAATCTACCCGGTAGAACGACTGTGGCAGGTTCTCCTTGAACTCATCCGGCCTGTAGAAAATCGTGTTCTGGCTCCGCACCAGGCCAACACTGGCCTCGAAACGCATGTCCTTCAGCCATGGCTCATAAGGGATCTGGTCCTCATATACCTTTTTGACAAGTTCAGTGATAGACCGGTCGAAAGTACCATCTATGTTCATGCTGATTGAAGTGCAATTCGTCACATTGACAGACCGTGCCGTCCAAAGTTCTGCCCGGTAGCTGTCGAGCGCCTTAGGCGTGAAGAAGTCGTGCCCCATGCTGATGGCCGAGTCCAGCAGCGACTCGGCTGGAAGGAAGCGGCTGGCACCGGCATAGCTCCGGAGGATAGTGCTCATCTGGAGGGTGCCTCCACGCATGGAGAACAGGTCTCCGGTCATATAGTCGCAATTGCGTCCGGCCAGTTCGTATGTCTGCAGGTTCGGCTTGTCGGACACCAGATGGGCGTTGTGGAGGAATACGATGTCAGGACGTGCCTCACGCATGGCCTTGAGTAGGCGATTGCAGTATCTGTCATACTGTTCGAACTTCCATTTGAGATACTTCACATACTGTTCATGACTCAAGTGCTCAATGCCGCGGAATTCAAATCCAAGCTCGGAATTCAGGCTGTCGTTGCAACCGTGCTGGCAGATCCATTTGTCATCGCCCATGAATCCCAGGAAGTCCACATAATATCCCTGCACCGGGTAGTTTTTAATCGTCTCCACGGTCTGGGCGATAACATAATCTCCATAGGGACCATTAAGGCAGGGGCCACCTACTCGAGAGCCCTGCACGGCATCAGTCATATCGCCTTTGATCTGGGGGCCCGGAATCCGGTGACACCAATCAGGCTTGTCCCTCATGATTCGGTAGTCAGAAAACTCATAGACGCAGCCAGGCACAATGCCCTCGTCAAGGCAAGCGTCAGTGATTTCGCCGAAGAAATCGCGCCCTTTCATGGCGGAGTGGACATGCGACTGCGGCACAACGCTGGGATGATACGAGTTGCCCATATGGCATTTATTGTAGAACCAGAACATCTGGACATGCGACCTCTTCAACGTCTTCACGAAATCGCTGGCATCGAACTTGGACAGAATCGGGGAGATGCCGCTGGGGTACACCTGGATTTGATCGTAATCCGGAAGATGAAACCCCACCATGAATCTGCGTGTGCAGCTCTTGATCCAGTGCGGAGCTGTCAACGACTCTGGAACATTTCTGACTTTCATTGGACTCCCTGTCATTTAAAATTAATAGAAATATTTGGCTCTTACGGCACAGTTCAAAATTCGCACTTTATTGAGCTGTTTTCAGCTTGATTCCATAGGAAAAACCAGCGACAGGCATCAATTTATCGCCCTTACCCACTGGATACATCTTGATTCCCGCCACCATGGTCTCGTTATTGCAGGGGATTATTTCAACATGAAGACCTTCAAATTAAAAAATGCCATAACGCAAAACATCACTTTCTTCATAAGTTCTCCTCTTGTTTGTTTTTCCCTTAAATAATCCCGCAGACGCAGTTGTCACTCCCATGCTGACAACAATGTTTCGATAGTTTCGAGCGGCACGTCAGGTCCGACTTCGGCTTGTCCGATCAGGCCGCCTTTTTCAGTCCTGAGGCATCGTTTCATAGTGTCCACGGCACGTCTGGCGGCTTCGGGGGAACCGCTGCTCAAAACATTCTGGCGATCAACTTCGCCATAGAAAGTGATTTTCCCAGCGAACTCCCTGCCCAGTTCCTCAACGCCCATGCACCATACCTGGCTGTTCAATGCCTCCACCCCGATCTCAATCAGATCAGGATATATTTCCTTTATATAGCCGTCGCTGTGAAAGAACACGCGCTTACCGGCCTTTTTAATGCGCGAAAAATATTCGCGGTAGCATGGTTTCATGAAATCCCTCCATACGGGAGGTGGAATCAGCAGGCTTATTTGAGTTCCCCAGTCGTCATTCAGCTGGATACCGTCAATTTCCGTTTTCAGATAGCCGTCCAACTCCCTCATCTTATATTCGAACACCATATCGCGGACACACTTGACATCTTCAGTTATGTCCATGACATCCATATACAGGTTCATTGTTCCCCTGAGAAAATCCATTCGGTGGAATATGCCCATGCCGGGAGCCCCTAGGGCAAATTGATCATTTCTGTGTACCACTTCGATGTCCCTTTTGATATTCTCAAAACCAACAGTTGCCTGATCGATAGGTGGCCGATAGCTTTTCAGCGCGGACAAGTCTTCAAGAGGATGTCCGAAAACCTGTCCGGAAAAACCCGGATTCGCATTTTCCCAGCGGCATCCCCATATGTCTGTAAACGTACCCTCCTGGAAAAGCCTGTCATCCACTTCCGGATTCTGTCTTCCTACAAACGCGATATCCTGGTGATATTTATCAATCAATCGTTTAAAACTCTCTCCATATTTCATTTCTGTAGCCAACATCCACCACAGCATGACCGGAATTCTGTCGGGCTTTTGAAAATCCAACGTCTTATTTACCCTTTCAACTGAAGTCATAGAAATTCTCCTGATTTGATGAAGGTTCTTTAGAACATTACATATTTATATTGTTACAGCAGCCTGATATTCTTCAGCTTGGCGAATTCCCGGGCGGCTCCGGCTATATCGCCCCTGGCGATAACAGCGTGATGCGATCTCATGGAAACTATGAACTTATCGGCGTCAAGCGATTCCGGCAATTGAATATACGCGAACGGCCAGACCGCAGCTATGCCCATCAGCTCGCTTGGATCAAACTTATGCTTAACCGCCTCTCCCTCGACCACATGCAATACGTATTCGCCATCAATGCGCCCAAAACGGATAATTGTCACGGGACCGGGCGGCATGATGAACTGGTTGCAGGCACCGCCTTTGCACAGCGAACATTCTTTTTCCTCATCCCAGGTCCCCTGTGCAGGGGTCTGTTCGACAACATTGACATTCTTCGCGCCTCCGGCGGCGTATGGGGCGGCAGTGCCGCAATTCAACGCATGAATCTGATGTTTTTCCCGGTCGAAATGGTAGATGTCGCAGAACATGCCGGGATTGCCGGTCATTTTATGGATCATGAACATTCCGAGGGCGTTGTTCATGTCTGTCTCGCAGGAAACGGTAAAACCTTCCTCGTTCCACATGGCAACCGGCAGACATGGCGCTAGATAATTGTCGATCATTTCCAACTGGCATTGAATTCCGGCAAAATCCCATTTCTTGTCGGCAAATATTTTTTTACCGGCAACATATAGTTTGGCGGAGCGTCTCATCGTCTCATCGTTTGCAGTAATGGACTTGAAGCGCTTTCTCCAGTCCGACACCACTGCCAGGCATTGGTCTTCCGTCACCTTTTCAGCTTCATGAATCAACGTCCATTGTTCCATTGGCTCAACGTGAAACCCGAATATTTTCCGTAGTTGATTGTAGTCGGAACTGCCTGGAATCATTTCCAGACAGCGCCCGCCGATCTCGCCGTAAGTCGCACCCCAGAAGCATCGTCCGGCGTAACACGCCTTGATCCAGTCTCCTATTTTATTGATATTCTCAGGTTCAATACCGCCGAAGCGGATCTGGTGCGGAATTCCAACCTCATCCATGGCGCCATGGGCCAAAGCCAGTCCTTCGAATCCGGTATCGTTCGGGTTCGGAAGGGCGCAAAGCAGGCATGGCAGTCCGCTAGCCTGTGCGATTCCTACGGGAACATTCGCGCGATGAAACCACGCCAGCCGGATGATGATCCCGCAGCAGCCTGCGTTCCTGGCCTGTTCAGCGAATTCCGCGCCTTTGAATTCATTATCAATGACCTTGCCGGCGGAGATGATTTCAGTGCCGGCGCTTTTCAGCGCGTCAGACAACTCCTTACCCTTCGCGACTATCTTCTGATGCATATCCGGCCCCAATCGGGGATCGGCGATGTCGCAATAAGCGATTTTCAATGATTTCATAAATTTCCCATCCTTTATAAAATTTATTTACAGAAAGTCCGTCCACCATCTACAAACAAAGACTGCCCGGTAATATATGATGCCATGTCAGAGAGCAAAAACGCAACGGCGTTGGCGATATCTTCCGGCTGTCCCAAGCGTCCAAGAGGCACACCACCGGCAGCCTCGGCACGCCTTGCCGGATCTGGATAGCGCCCCTTCAGCAGGTCGGTTTCGATCAGCGAGGGATGCACTAGATTGCATCGAATACCCTTAGGGGCGAATTCCTTGGTTATGGCTCGGTTCAATCCTTCCAACCCCGCCTTGGCAGAGACATAATCCGCACGTCCGCCGCCGCCTGCGATAATCGCAGCCGAGCCGATAAGGACAATGGAGCCGCCAGCGCCGCTTTTCAACATTCTTCCAATCACCGCACGCGTTGCGATGAACGCACCAGTCAGATTTATATCCACCACCCGCCGCCATTCATCGGCATTCAAGTCCATGAATGGAACGGGACTGGTGAACCCTGCGCAAAACACCAGGTAGTTTAAACCGCCCCACTGTTCCGCAAGATCATTTACAAACGCCATTGTAGTTTTCTCGTCTGCGCAGTTGACTGCCCGGGACATGCTTTTTACGCCCGTACCGGAGACTACGCCTTGCTGTTCCTTTGACGCTTCGATGTCGGCGGGAATATCCAAATATGTCCAAGCCACATTGCATCCGGCCGCAGCCATAGTCCTGACAACGGATGCACCTATACCGCGGGCGCCACCAATGACAAGACAAGACTTACCCTTCAGATCTATTGTCAGCATTTTATTTCCTCAAGACGTCTTTTATGGATAATTCAAACTTTTCAAGAATTTCATTGCATTCGGTCTTATTTACGATCAGTGGCGGTTTAACCTTGAGCACGTTTTTACGGACGCCTCCAAGGCCGAAGATAATGCCACGTTTGAACCCGGCATCGCGGATCGCCACAGTTTCCTTGTCAATCGGAGTTTTGGAAACCGGGTCTTTTACAAACTCAACGCCGATATGCAATCCTGCCTGTCTTACTTCTCCTATCTCTGGATATGCCAGCATCATTTTCTTGATTTTATCACCCATGTAGGAACCCATTTCCCTGCAGTTCTCCAGCAAACCGCCTTCCAGCATGGCTATCTGCTTGGCAGCCGTGACCATTGAGAGCGTCGGGTTGGCGAACGTGTGCAATTCCTCGGTTTCCGGAGAGAACCCTTCAAGTTTGTCGGAGATGATGATTCCCGCCAACGGCAATCCTGCGCCAAGCCCCTTTCCGAGGACGATGATGTCCGGAGTCACACCGAAATAGTTGGCGGCGAACATTTCGCCAATACGTCCAAATGTCTGAATCTCATCAAAAATCAACAGTGTTCCGAAGTCGTCGCAAAGCTTGCGTAAACCCTGGAGATAGCGCTTCGGCAGGATGATCTGCCCGGCGCTGGCCTGAATAGTCTCGACAATCACGCCCGCCGGTTTGGCGGCGATGCCACGCTGGAAAGTCTCCCTGGCCATGGTAAGGCACATGTCAATGTACGTCTCTGCGTCCACACCAAACGGATTGCGGTAGGTGTAGGGATTGGGAACACGTATGAAAGAACGGGTCAACGGCAGAAAATTACTGCCCCCCATATATTTGCCGGAGGCCTTGGTGGAAATCCAGGACGCTCCCATGCTCCCGAGCGTTGTCCCGTGATAGCTGTCATATAAACAGACGAAATCCCGGGATGGGCAGACATTTTTGATGGCGATTTTCATGGCCGCCTCAATGGCCGGACCGCCGCCGACCGTGAACGAGACTCGATTTAGGTCTCCTGGAGCCAGGCTCGCGAGCTTATTGGACAAGTAATATCTAGGCTTAGTGTCGAAACCTTGGTGGATATGGGTCATATTCTCGATGTGTTCGCGAATCACCTGATTGATCTCATCATTGGAGTGCCCAAGGTAAAGCGCCCAGCTTTGAGAGGTACAGTCAATATAATCCTTGCCGGTGGTGTCCCATATGCGGACACCTTTTCCCCGGGAAAGGACTGGGCCGCCCCGGGTGCCGCCGCCAAGCATGACATTCTCGGCGCATTTCGCCATCGTCTTCTCATCCATATCGTAGATAGCTTTCAATACCGGATCCATGTCAGTCCTCCTTAATTTGCAATTATTAGTTTGAATTTCTCTTTCTTCAGCCTCTTATGAATATCATCATCCAGGCCATCGTCGGTGACGACATAATCAATCTGCGAGCAAAGCAACATCTGATAACATCCGCGGTTTTCAAACTTGCCGTGATCCATCACCACCACGACTTTCGTAGCGCATTTAGCAATCGCCCGGCCAATTTCGGCACTAGCCACGTCATTGGCGTAAACACCACGGTCAAGGATAAAACTGTCACCTCCCAGAAACGCGATGTCGGCATGAAGCTTCTCAAATGCCTGAATGGCATCAGCCCCGATAAAGTCAAGATTATCCCGGCGGAACCGTCCTCCTGGCATACTTATGCCAACACCATCCACCGATCCGAGTTCCTCGACAACGGCCATGGCACAAGTCAGGACGGTCAAGGGCGCCTTGTTCTTCAACGCCGCCGCCAGGCGCCAAACAGTGGTGCCGCTGTCCAACGCCACGACCATTCCCGGCTTGACCAGTTCAGCGGCCGCGATGGCAACTCGCTCCTTTTCCTCCCTGGCTATTTCGCGCTTTGCATGGAATGTCCGCTCGACCAAAGAGGCTGATTTCGAACAAGTGGCCCCGCCAAAACTGCGCGCCAACAGCCCCACCCCCTCCAACTCGCTCAAATCCCGCCGAATTGTCGCTGGCGAAGCTTTCAATAATTCGGACAATTCGTCGACTTTCACCTCGCCTCGTGCGTTTAATAGTTTCAACAGTTCTTCTTGCCTTGAATTCATATTCGCATCCTCCATCGTATGATTATAATGCTCATAATATTCCCTAATTTCGTGATTGTGTCAAGCATTTTGAAAGCATTATTTGATTATTTTAACAAAACAAACCGTATCAATACTTACGAACATCTGAAATTCATCTTGGAGTAATTGGTCCAATCTTCTTCAATCGGTTCCCCATAGGATTTTCTCATCTATGCTCGTAGAGAAACCGCGTTCAATGCGAGCCATGAGGTGTATTATGCCGACAAGCATGAAGTTGGTAAGCACATTTGCCAGGCCGAAGACGATCGCGCTGGCCTCCATCTGCAGATTTACAGTGACTATTATCTGAAAGCCCCAGATGATTAAGGCCAACAAGTATTTTGACGATACAATTATCAGCATCCCGTGATGTGGAATGCCGTTGCGCGGATGTTCATGGTTTAGCGCCAGCTGCACATCCTTCAGGATATTGCGCTTGAGCCAGTACCAATATATCCATACTGCAAATGACATTGGCAGCAGCAGAATCCCAAACCACTTGAATGCGAACATCGCATGCCTGCAATGCATCCACCACATCATGAAAGGTATGCCTATTATCGACAAAAGCATTATCGCATCGAAGAGCCTCAATGCGATATTCAACCATCTGCTCAACGGACCAATCGTCGAGACAACAGGCATATCCTCAACCTTGTCGGGACTCCACGGAGCAGGCGGGTGATAACACTTGTCTCCGCCCATCCGCAGCCAATAGGAATACACAATGATACCGATTACCACGCTGAGACACGAGAAGAACAGAGTCCAGATGAAATTGAACCGATAGGCGAAATCAGGATCCTTGCAGAAACCCCTGATCATGTCCACGAACAGTCCTGCGCTGACTCCCCCCATTATGGTACAGAGCCATCTCAACATTGCCTGCGCCGAACAGAACTGTCCATAGCGTGACTGTGGGAACAACCTCATCTGCCTTGGTGTTCCGGCAACAACCGCCAATGCCGTGTAGAAGGTGGAAGTCATGGAAGTGGCAAGGCAAAGCCAGAAATAGAAATCCCCTGGCAGGTTCACAAATATCCAGACCCAGTTCATCGAAACCGAAATCAGTCCGAAGATCGATGCATAAACAGTTATCCTGACAGGATGCCAGCGGTCGATGAAAATCGCCGCGAAGTATGTTGCAGCCAGCATCGCTATCCCCAGAATCGCAGCCATCTTGCCAATCTGATCAAGAGTCAAGCCCATATCCCTTTGAAAAAATATGTTGAAAGTGTTCATGGCGCCGGCAATGGCCCCGAAAGCATTGCCTATGAAAATCAGCCAGTAGAACCTATGGGAAAATGATTCCCTGAAGAAAGTCATCAGGCCTAGCAGCCCCCTGCTGCTCTTTTTCTCGTCGTCTTCCAGAGGAGGATATTCCCTTTCCTTGACTTTAAGGCACATCAGCCCGAAGCCGACTAGATAGAGGATGGCCGCGCCAGTGAATATTTCACGCATGTAAGTTTCCGCATACTTGAAGATGAAAAAGCTGTATGCGGCGCCAGCAAGGGTTCCGGCAATCCTGAACAGGCCCATGAAACGCGATAGGAACTGCGTTGGGACTACGTCGTTGAAAAGATAATTGAAGACTGAAGCGACGAAGTCATTGAAGAACTGGAAGCCCACCATGAATATCGCAATAAGTCCGATAGTTACAGCCGCCGGTGAATATCCGCTCAAGAAACCTATATTAGCTCTGAGAAAGGCGCTTATATCCTCGCTCCATCCAAGCAGCACCAGACTCAGGCAGAGAAAAGGCATGGACCATAAGATGAACGGTATCCTGCGTCCCCATCTGCTGCGGTAGCGATCACTCTTAAAGCTGACATACGGGCATATGGTCATGCCAAGAATTCCGGGAATGGTTGACATGATCAGCCCCATCATCCAGTTAGAACATCCCAGATCCTTCAATTTCAGCGGCAGTATGCTTGGAACAACCGCCTCCATCAATGTGTAGCAGAAGTCACCCCATAGCATCCAGGCGACAAGCGCGAACAGTCCGGCCTTTGTATAAGTCAAGCTTCCGCAATGGTAGGTATGTGTGTGTTCAGAAGAAGATGCATTGCCTGTACCCGTCGCCGCAGCTGCAGTCGCTTTCGCCAGCTCTTCCTGTTTCGGATTCATCATAACAAATCCTGTTTTCATGATTGCTTTAATCGCATTATATTATATTTTATGATTATGTCAAGCACTTTTATTGCCTATTTTGATTATATTGACAATTAAAATATTTCCATTAGATTATTTAACCATATGGAAAATTAAGTGAACACCTAAGGGAACCTCTAAAAATTGGCATATGGCGCGCAAGCCATCAAGGATATGAAAATGCCTGAAACATTGAGAAACTTTATCGCCATCGACCTCGGCGCCAGCAATGGGCGGGTCATCGTAGGAACACTACTGCTGGGAAAGCTTGAACTGAAAACAGCACATCGCTTCCATCATTCCATTATTGAGGTGTCCGGGCATAAACGCTGGGACTGGAAACTCATTTCCGCTGAAGTTGACAGAGGCCTCTTTAAAGCCGCTGAGCTGATCGGCGAAGGCGAGATAGCATCCATCAGCTGCGACAGCTGGAGTCAGGATTTCGGCTTGATCGACGAACGTGGCGAATTGCTCTATCCGCCAGTTTGCTATCGCGACAGTCGGACGGAAGGCATGCCTGATAGCTTTTCAGAAATTATTTCTCCGACCAACCTTTTCCGTAAAAATGGTTCGGCAATCTCGCAGGTCACCACATTGTGCCAGCTGCGGTCAATGGCCATCCGGGAACCTGATGTTTTCTCCCGCCCATCAACATTGCTCTTCATCGCTGACTTGATTCACTATCGTCTGTGCGGGGAGAAGATAACTGACTTCACTTTCGCTACGGCTTCTCAGGCTAGAAGCATCCATGCAAATACCTGGAATGCGGATTTACTGAAATCATTGCACGTACCTGTGTCTATATTCCCACCAGTCAATGATGTCCCCACAGTGATCGGACGAGTCAGAAAGGAAACGGCACCTCATCCTAAATTAGCTGGAGTTCCTGTGATTAACGGAGCCGGACACGATACCACGGCCGCCACCATTGCTGTCCATCCCATGAGCAAAGGCACATTGTTCATGAGTCTCGGCACCTGGGCAATGCTCGGATGCCGCGTGGGCGAAAAACTTGAGCGGAAGTTCCTGGATGACACATCCACTGCAGTTCTGGGGCTTCCATGGGGTCAATGGGGAGTGTTTAAAGGTGGCATCGGCATGTGGCCGATCCAGGAATGCGTCAGGGAATGGAACGATAAGGGACATAACATCTCGTATGATGCGTTGGACAAAGCTGCCTGCGAAGCAAAAATTGACGTATCGTTGGATTTAAATGTTCCTCGTTTTTTCGCACCAAGAAGCATGGCAGAGGAAATCAAGCTGGCCTGTCAAGAGTCTCAACAGCAAATCCCAAAAAGCCCAGGAGAAATAGCTAAAGCAATAATGCGGAGCCTTGCCGATGGATTCCATAAATCCGTTGACAAGTTAAAGTCTGCCACAGGTATGAAGTTCGATCAAATACATGTATTAAGCGGAGGAAGCCAGAGCGGCTGCCTTTGCCGGCTGATTGCCAAAGCCCTGGACGTTCCCGTTATTGCCGGCCCAGCAGAGGCGACGGCGATCGGCAATATCCTATCCCAGGCGAAAACTCTAAAAATACTAAAGACCGAACATGAAATTGGGACTGTCATCCATAAATCCTTCACTACAAAAACATACGAGGTTTGAAAATGAATAGGGCTGAGGTCATCGACAGGGTTAAACATCTCAGAAAAAACTATAATCAGGTGAAAAACACCCTGCCCTGGCTTGACATGTCGGTGTGGAACGATGAGAGGCCGGCTTTCCCTGAATACGCGGCAAAACTCGGGACAGATTATGTCAAGACCGATGTCGCCAATCCGATATTGACAGGAAATCTGGAGAAACTTAAGAAAGAAAATAATATACGCATGCTCCGTCTGGCACCTGACAAATTCCCTTTGGATAATTGTGGAAGTTTATTAGATATGATGGAAGCACTGGAGATGCCGCTGATCATTCTTCATACCAATCTCGGATTCGATAAAATAGGGGAACTGGCGGAGAGCCGCCCAAAACTCAAAATCATCATTGAGTCAGGCCCGAAAAAAATCCTTTATCATATCTTGATCCTGAAAAAGCTTTTAAAAAACTCCCCAAACATCTATCTCTGCTCATACAACTTCCTGAACTGGCGCGGGCATGAGGAACTCATTGAGATGGGACTGTCTCACAAGCTGCTTTACGGCAGCCATATGCCGCTTTATTCAGCCGATGCAGCCATGGGACCGATCATCATGGGTGATTTTTCCTGGAATATAAAATGCGATATCGCCGGCAATAATCTACGCCGCCTGCTGAACATTCCCACGGTCAAGGCTCCGGCAGTCGAGTTCGTTCCGCCAAAACCATTTATCATAGATGCCCACTCGCATAACATTCAACCCGGCGACAATGATATCTACTCCATGCCCACTCCTGACAAGAAATTTTCTCCAGCAGACTGGATAAATGCCATGGACGCGGTGGCATTAGATCAATTATATCTAATCCCCGGCGAGGCGATCTTTGAGCCGGCGAAATCTTCGAAAGAATATACCGCTGAACTTAGACGGCAGTACCCTGATCGTTTCTTCTATCTCGAAATGTTCAATCCGGCGGGCGGTGAAGCGCATGTGAGACAGCTTCACGAATCATTGAGAGATCCTGCCTGCGTCGGAATCAAGATTCATCCGGTATCACACAAGATTCCGGCGGATGATGATTCATATGCCGTTATCTATGATATCGCGGCAAAGGCCGGAAAGCCCATCATGACGCACAGCTGGGAAGTGTCGGATTACAACCCGGAGCAGTACAAAAGCCACCCCGACCGGTTCCGGAAGCACCTGAAGAATTTAAGCGGGACACCATTTGTCCTGGGACATGCCGGAGGGCGTCCGTCAGCGTTTGATGCGACCGTCAAGGTCTGCTCCGACTTCCAAAATGTTTATGTCGACCTGTCCGGCGATTATATCCATAACGGTATGATTGACGCTTTCGCCGCAGCGATTGGAAGCGGAAAAATGATTTTCGGAACTGATGTCGACTGGATTGAACCTAAGTGCGGATTGGCCATCGTACTAGGTTCCGGACTATCAGATGAAAACCTAGCGGACATACTGCGATTCAACGCCAAGAGAGTCTATAGAAAGAACTGGTCTTACAAATGCGAAATTAGCTGATAGGAATTATGTATTCAAAAAAGCGAATCAATCAAGTCATGCTCTGTGAATATCTACTCTCAACTACGGACAATGAGCATCGCGCAGACCTGGTCTTTGTCAACATAAGGATGCTGCCATTGGGATGGATTGATGGGCTTAGCGTCGGCAATCGGCCCAAGCTTGAACAATCGCCCCGCGGCTGGAGCCATGACGTCCACCGTTTCCAACGTATCTGAACGAAAAATCATTCCGAGCTTGTCGCCTTCTTTAATTTCGGCTTCGAGAGCTGCATCGCTTTTCAGGAATATCCCATCCGCCGGTGCCTTGACCTCGATTTCCTTAGCATCATTGATCCAGAGCGTTTCCCGTTCACCCTTTTCTATTTCTCCTGACAGCATACCGAGATGGCGGAAAATATTGCTCACCGCCCGGACACCCCGGACTATTTCCTTTTCCACAAATACATCCTGTCCGGAAAATTCGATACAAACAGCCGATCGTCCGGAATTGTAAAACATTCCCGTCAGAGAGTAATTCGGAGCATCGGACGGCTTTTGCGAACGTCGCGCAAAAGGCAGTGCGCAGACATTGCCGAAAGCCTCGCTGTCGGCGTTGCCATCCCGTGTCAGGATGGTAGTCGCCTGACGATCCTGCCAGCAATGAAGATCAATCGCATAATCGGCACGATCGGCCAGCTCATTTTTCAGCGCGCAGACCAGTCGCTGGCTGTCACTCCCGGATGATGTTCCTGGCCAGCAGCAGTTGAGGTTGTGCACGTTGTCGTTGCCATAATAACGGCCAAAAACGTATTCGATATGAGGTTGCCGTTTTCTCAGTGCTGGCAGGTTGCCCAAAGGCAGGAAGAGACAGCTTCCTCTGACAATATTTTCCGCAGCGAAGGGCGCAAATCGCCTTATAACCTCAATACCTTGCAACTCATTGCCATGGAATGCCGCCGTCATCAGAACCCGCGGCCCCGGTTTGCCGCTGTCCAATTCCCAGTATGGAACTTGGATGTTGTTGCCGTGATTGAGTTCGACACGTATGGTTCTAACTTGAAGCTTCATCTGTAAACACCTTAATATGGATATTATCAATTTAACCCGTTTTTCAACAGGCATTCGCGGGCAGTCAGAATGTCTTCCATGCGGTTTTCACCGCCTTCTCGTTCAATTGCCATTGCACCGTCGAAACCAGTTTCGCGCAATGCCTTGAGCAATGCCTTGAAATCCACTTCGCCCTGCCCGACCACTGTTTCCACAAACGAGTTTTTCTTGTTGTCGCAGTCCTTGAGGATCGCCTCAAGGCAGGCATTGAATTGAAATCCTCCACGGCGTTCGTCAAATGTGGCGTTGTAGGCGTCCAAGTGGGTTTTCGGCTTTACGAAACCTGCGTCTTTAATATGGCAATGGGCAATCGCTCCCGCAAGCTGATAAACGCCCTCTACCGGATCCTGCGCCGACATCCTCACGTTCGCTGGGTCATAGTTGACTTTAAACGATTCGCCTATCTCGTCCCTCAGTCGCGCCAATATCTTCCAGCCATGCACCATCCATACTCCTCCGCCCGGCTCCTGTGTGAGGGTCACTCCCTTGTCTGTTGCATAGCGAATCCCAAACTTGAGGTTTTCGAGCAGGCGCTTCCAGGCTCGCGTGTTCTCCTCCTCATCAGCCACTATTCGCTCCCCTCCGTGAATGATTACCACCGGAATTTTACAGCGCACCGCCAGATCAACCGTCGCCATCAAATCAACTGAACGCTCCTGCACGGTGGCCTGCTTCTCCCAGGAGTTGTCGCAGGCGAGTCCAGTAACAGTCAGTCCAAGTTCGCCGGGAATGTCCACAAGCAGGCGCAGGCGTTCTTTTTCAGTTTTATCCTTGAGCGACAAGTCGCCTTTCGAGTTGTAGTGGTAGAACTGGACAGCCTTGAAACCATGCTTTGCGATCAGCCTCATTGCTGTTTCCGGATCCTTATTTGCGGAGGGTAACGCACTGGCCAGATACACTCCCAGTAATTCTTTCTTCATTTGTTGGATGCTCCTTTATTTTTCAGTCAAAGTTCTTATCGTTTTTATTTTACAGACTTTCTTCTGTCTGAGGAAAACCCTTTGCGGTAATTCGTTCACAGAGATAGAAAGTCTCCACCGCTGGTTTCCTTTCACGCCGCATCTGTTCCACTTTAGTCACAAGCTCTTCTTTTGTCGTCTTGAAAAGTGTGAATTGGGACACCTGCGTCGCCAGCGCCTCAAACCGCTTGTGCGCAGTATCCGTAATATCGATTTCAAAGCGCGGCAGTTTCCCTGCATCAACACCTTTGTAATAGAATATCCAAGGTGTTTTCCATGGAGATCCGAGAAGGGCGCTGACAGGCTCACCCGCATGGAAGGCAGCGTCCAGACTCATCGCACTCAACGCCCGATGGTCACGATGCAGATCATTCGGGCCATGTGTGAAAACAGCTTCGGGGCGATATGTCCGGATGGCGCGGATGGCCTCATGGAGGGCTGACAACTCATAGCCATCCCCGATCATGTCAGGTTGCTTGAGACGGATTCGGTGCGCAACGCCCAGCACCTTGTCGCACTCGGCGGCTTCCTCCTCGCGCCGTGCCACGATGGTGTCCCTCTCCTTTGCATCGGGATAGCCTTCCCGCCCATCCGTAAACATTACCACGGTCACTTCCGTGCCATGGCCGCTTAGTTTGGCGATGGTTCCCGCCATCGAGATCTCATCATCGTCATGGGCGGCGAAAATCAGAATTCTCCTATACATGACTAGCTCTCCTCATCTTCGAAATTCGATGTTTGCATCCCTGTTGCTTTCCGCGGACCGGTAAAGCGCGTCAATAATCGCCATTACGGTCACACCGTCATCTATGGGCGCCTGGACAGGGCGATCATAGACGATGGATTCCAGGAAATCATCTATCTGGCGTTTATAGTTGGAAACCTTGTCCAATGGCAATTTCAGTTCCGTGACAGCGGGCAGACCATTGACCGGCTTGAACAATCGGATCGGCTCGCCAGTGCCCATACGCACCCCCCCCTTGTTGCCGAAAATCTCGATGATGTTTTCCTCCAATCCGTGGAGCGCCCAGCTTAATTCGAACTGCAGGGAGCGCCCCTTTCCAAACCGAACCAATCCACAGGCGAATTCCTCCACATCCATGGCGGCGGCATTTCTCTTTGGATCATAGGCCGGCCAGTTGGCGGTGGGAACATAACTTGTCAGATCCGCGCCAATCCGTGTATGGCAGATACACGAGGCTGATACAGGATCCCACATGTCGGCGCACCAGAGCCCCAGGTCCAGGGAATGTACGGCCAAATCAACCACGACGCCGCCTCCGGAAAGCTCTTTCTTCATGAACCATGCACCATGCAGGGGAATCCCACCCTGGCGACGCAAGGAGAACTTTATATGATATATATCTCCGAGTTCACCGCTTTGGACAAGTCTCCGGATTGCTGCGCTGGCAGACTGAAAACGACGGCACATGCCGATCTGTAATTTCGCTTTTGCGCTTTTCGCAACCTCCCGGATGGCAATGGCATCGGCAAGCGTCGCTGTAATAGGCTTTTCGCAGAAGACATGTCTGCCAGACCGCAGCGATGCTATTGCAACTTCCTTGTGAATTGCATTTGGAGTACTGATCACCACAGCATCAATCTCGGTGTTGTTCAACATTTCCATGTAGTCGGAGAACAGCGCAGCCACCTTGAATTCCCTGCCCCGCTTCGCCAGTGTTTCCTCGCTCACGTCACAGAGCCCGGCAATCTCGGCCAACGGCGACTCTGCCACAGCTGTCAGATGACCGCTGGCAATTCCTCCGAGACCAACAAAACCAACCTTCAATTTCTTTTCCATAACCCTTCGTCCTTTATATTAATATGTCTCCATAAACTTCGCAGCATCCTTGTAAAGATCAGACTTAACCAGTTCATTTGCCTTATGGGATATTTCCGATTTCATATTTTCTTCTTCATCGAATAATTGCAGATCACCGCTCCGGAGATCACAAGGGCGCAGGCAATCCACACTCCGTTCACAAGAGTGACTCCTAGATAGAACCCGGTGAGAATCACTGAAAAAAGAGGAGTCAGATATGAGAACGAAGTTACGAGGATGACATTGCCTTTGCGCATAGCAATATCCCAAAAAATATATGCCAGAACACATGGAAAAATGGCGAGAATCAGAAGTTCAATAGATGTCGTCAAATCCCAGACGGCCTTCTCACGGAAGCAGACGGATAGTATTTCCAGTATGATTCCGCTTGCGATCAGGAGCAGTGGAACCATCAGCTTGTTCGACAACCCCGCATAAAGGCGCGCTAAATTTGAATAGATGCTCCATGTGATGGCTGCTGAAAGCGCAAAGACATACGGCAGAAAATTGTTACCTATATTATTCAGCATGTTATGCAGGGTGAAATCCTCCTTGTTCATCGATGCATCGGCCATGACAATCCCCGAAAGCGAAATCAATATGCCGAGAGCAAGCCACGGACTCGCCCTGTTCTTCAGGATTGGAATTGAAAACACGAGAATGAAAGTCGGCCAGAGATAATTTATCAGCCCGACTTCGACAATCTGCTGGCGGTTCGCCGCCATGCCTATTGCGACATAAAGGGAAACCATGTACAGGATGAACGTACCCCCGCAGAGCCAAAGGTATCTAGGGGAAAGCCTCAGCAGTGTCCGGAACTGGGAACGATGAAAGGCCATGTAGTATAGAACAGGCAATGATCCCCCGATGAGACAGGCAAGTCCGGCGGTATTGAAAGCTCCCAGCTTTTCCGTCAGGCTCCGTGAAAGCGGAATTGTTCCAGACCAGAAAAATACAGACATCATTCCTGCAAAGGTGTTCATGCTTCTTTCTTTACTTTAGGGTTTCCCATTAGTGCAATCCACCACTTCGTCTAATTATATGGCCAGTAGCGATAGCAGAACTCATCTCCGGGATTGATCCAGGCACCACTTTCAGCATGGCCATCCATAGATAGGTAATTGTGGCTTCGCCGATGCCTGGCCCACAGGCTAGCTGTGTTGATATAGTAGGGTATGCCCCAAAGTGCAACATGGTCGTAGCCTACACTGCTAAATTTCTTCGAGTCCGAAATGATAATTTTCTTTTCAGGATATTTAATCATTTTCATGTTCATATAATTATTGTTATTTGCTGCGGCAGGGTTGGGAGCGGTGGAGAGCTCGAAGGTGTAATTGTAGTTTGGAGTAATACTGCTTATCTCCGTGGCATCATCCGGCGTGCCGGAGCTTATCTGTCTTCGACTTTCCCCCGGACACCAGAAAACGGAGCTTGTTATATTCGAATTATTGACTTTCGGACCGTTTACATATTCCCCAAAGTAGTCATAATAATGCCAATATATCGAAGGTGACAATTTTCTCCAGGAAGGATAATATCCCTCATAGTCGTTAGCATATGAGGCGAGCCCCAATCCAAGTTGCTTGAGATTGCCCAGGCAGCTGATGGTTTTCGCACTGTCCTTTGCATTCTTCAATGCCGGAAGGAGCATGGCTGCAAGGATTGCGATGATCGCAATTACAACGAGCAATTCGATAAGTGTAAAAAACATTAAGCTAGTCATTTGTTTATGTCTTGATGGATACTTGTTCATTTTTGTCATCCTCTTTTATTAAAAATCATTCTAATTGGATTTGCATGTCAAAATCCGCCCGATACTCTTTTGGTTCAGATTTTTCCGGAATTTCCCATCCTACATTGAATTCCCATTCTTTTTTTGCTTTGTCGGCGGTTGCCGTCAGACCGGAAAAACCCGGAGATTGATCAGTTTCCGGCTTGATGGATAACGAAATATCGCCATCAGGACGATGAAAGACAATCGACGCCGTCTTCTCGAAGCGCTTGCTCCATGGTTCTGGAGACGACAAGGCCGGAACGTTCACTTCTTTTCGTTCGCCCTGTAGGTTCACGATCGTGATCGGACAATCCCATAAAAATTCGGAATTACCGTGAAAGGTCAGGGAGAACCAATTTTTCCATCCAGGACGGTGGACGGAATTTTGGGTTGAGGAACAACGCACCCGCCAAAGGACACTTTGCGCATCGACGCTTGTCCGCATCGAGAATGGAAACGAGTTGCCGCGAAGATACGGCCCCCATTCAAAGAATGAGCGGGTTGTTTCCTTTGTCTCACCGATAAACCCCGGTGCCCAGTCAGGGTGTTTGTCTGAAGTGTAATACAAAATGATGTCCGGCGCATGGCGGACAGTGACTGATATGCTCATACCGGTCAGCAGCAGTTGTCCTCTCCTGAAGATGCCGAATTCTGAAAAGGAGTTTGTCGCATATTGCACATTGCCATGTTTGACAACTTTCAGTCCCGCAAATGTCTGACATGCGCTTCCAGTGAGTTTCCGCCAGGCGGCAGCGTATTCTTTTTTCGCGATATCGGACTTCGCGTCTCCAAGTTTCTCAAGGATAACGCGGCGTTCCTGTTCCGGCACATTGAAAATCTCGGGGTGTTTCTCGAAGAATTCAATTTGATGCAGGCGCTTCTCCAGTTCCTCGATCGCCAGTGCAGACGGAGGGGAAACGATATAACTGGCCACCTGCGGTGGCGTTGACGGCACTGAAGGCACTGGGCGTGGATCGGAACACCCTGTTAAACAGAGCAAGCCAATCATCATAATTGAGAAAATATGTACCCTCATCTGCCAGCCTATCCGTTAAAATTTAAGATATCCGTATTCGCTCCAATTGTAATAGCTCCGCGTAAGTGGAGTCCACACTTGTTCCGGAACAGTGGCGAATTCCCGATGGCGGCGCCGGAAATTCATCCGCCATTCAGTCCCCTCTTTAGGAGCTGCGCCCAGCTCGAAACAGGAAAATGGGATGGTGAATTCAAGGGTCCAGCGGTCTTTGCCTATTTTTGCGGCGACCCTCCAGGCGGTCGTTTTAAATTCATCATTCTTTTTAACGTGAGGGTTAAATCCTTCGGTTACGAGTTTGGAGAATTGGATGCCTTTGGCGTTGGACGCAAATTGAAAGATCTCCTCATTTCCAAAAGGAGGTTTCAGGAAAAAATCGACCATGTCATCGTGCTTAAGGTACAATTCCGGACCGGTTTCGGCGACGGTCTTGACGTTTGCAATATCGTTGTCGGCGCTGGCACAGGCGATAAACAATGCCTCATCGGTATACGCTATTTTCACCCTGGTTTCGGTAACCGCAGGACCGATAGGGATAAGCTGCGAGCTGACCATGTAGTCGAGTTTGACATAGGGGACATCGCGCCAAAATGGATCGTCCAAGTCGCCGTCAATAGTGGGCGTGGCGTTTTTCCGGGTGGCGTCATATGTCGGACGCGCGGCGTTCTTCTTATTCACAGCCAATGAATCCAACGTCGCAGCGTAGCGGGCGAAACCGGAGCGCTGATCGATCAATCCCCGACAGAATCCGTCGTTAAGCGCCAACCAGGCGGCGGCGTATTCTCCTTTTTCCTTGTTGTTGGTGGACGCGGAGAGTTTACCGCAAAGGCGTGCGATTTCATCAGTAGTCATGAGACTGAGTGTTTTAGTATTGGACAGAAGGCGGAAATAATCCTGGGAGGCATCGTTCAGCTTCCCAATCTCTTCCGGAGCGAGCGGCGCATTTTCACAGGCATTGACAGTGGCGCCAGGGTCACCGGTGTAAAAAGTACGGACACCGAAAGGTCCCAGCGCAATCGGAACAACTAGAGAGTTTCCGCGACGGATGGTTTTGACCTCCTCACCTGAGGCGGCGTCAAAGACTTTTTCCGTGCCAATGATGGTAACCTCGGCGGCAATATTCCAAAACACCGGATTGGCGACGTAGAAATAATATTTCCCGTTGGCCGTTCCCGCACGTATTGCCAGGTTGCTGTCGATCCCGGTGTTGAGCACCAAAGGCAGTTTCACGGCGGGCAATGACGTGATCGCCCGGGCGATCTCCCGGGTCTGCTGTTCCTGTCCCACCATCTCACCAACATCCGCAAATCCAAAAAGTACCAAGTTCGGATCGGACATGATCATCGCCAACGTGAAACACTCCTTACTGTTGTCCAGATCCTTACGTGGCAGAAAGCGCGCTATGTTACGGATGAATGGCCAGTCCGCATTTTCCGGAAGGATTTCACTCAATTCATGCCAGCCTGTCATGTCGGCTACAAGTCGTATTGGACTGTCGGGATAGAACGCCATGACCTCAGGGGAAGTCCAATGGTCGCGGACCGAGGGGGAATGGGCTGGCATGGCCCGCGAATACATGTAGCGGCCGAAAGAAAGACCTTCTATGTCTTTGTACATGGAGCCGTCGAACCCGAAAAGCCGATTGCTGTCGCGATAGGATTTGATGGACATCCTCCATGGCTCAATCCGTTCGCTGACGGAAATATAATCTCCAACCACGCAATTCAGGTCTTTTCGGTGTTTTTTCAAAACGTCACGGGTTTTGACGAAAATGTCACGCTGCCGCTGACAGCGCCAGTCCAGCCATTTTTCCTTCATCTTGTCCGATGTCAGAAAGTCATAGCGTTTTTGAAAGCGGTCCGGGCCCTCTCCAGGAACCTTGATTCCGGTATCCTGAACAAACGCCTGTACTGTGGCATCGGAATAGTCCACGTCCAAAGGACTGCCTGTCGGGGTACATAAGGCCGGACCGAAGCCCACCTGGTTTGGATACGGCATCAGATAGACACCCATCCAGGCGGGGGAATCAGCAAATTTCTTCGAGAGATCGTCGATTATGTTCAAATAGGCCTTTTCAACTTCGGGATGGATGTAGTTCTGGAAGGTTGCCATCTGCTTGCCATTCTTAAGCACCGGCATGGTCGTATCAATTCCAGCCGCAACTTGCGCATCGCTGACATCCCGTTTTTCCTTCATACCTCGTGTGGCCCAGAACTCGACCAGGCTCATGGCTTTGATATCGTTGGCCTCGAAGTACTTCAACAGCGCCTCCCTGATGTCGCAGGGAACCTGGCTGGATCCTATGACCCGGTTGGGAAGGCTGTATGACATGTTGTCCTCATTATACTGATAGCTGCCTATGACATGAAAATTCTGCCCAGAGAAGCGGAGGTACTGCGTATAATGGTTGGCCACGTCCGCGTACCAGGCCAGCCTATAGAGATAATAGCCAAGGAAATCTACATCTTTCGATTTATAATATTGTTCGTACTGTCCAGGATAATCGATACCGAAATTCAATCCGATATGAAGGGGCCGTTCCTCGTGCGCCCCGAAGAAACGTTGGTTTGTGGTTACGGTTCGCATCGCCGGCAGATTCCCTTTGACATGATAAATCCTGACTTTGGAGGCTGCGGCCCGCTTGCCTTTGTCAAGATTGACGATGTCTATGGTCTGTTCTCCCCTGTCCGCCCGGTGAATCCATTTCAATGTCTGCATTTTATTTGACACGGGAACGTCCACACCGGTGACGACTCCTGGGCCGGACTCCGTCATAAAGCCTTTCTTGCTTGGCTTGCCGTCCTGATACGGGTTGGTGATCGATACGGCGATGGCCCTAGGTTTGTCATTGGGATAGTCAAGCTCCAGCGTGTACCAGTCGCCGGGATGCTTGAACTCGAACCGATATGAGAAAAGGGATATGACACTGTCGTCCTGGGTCTCGCGGTAGACCATGTCGCCGTTCCTGACAATCCGTGGTGTCTTAAGCAGTGGCTTCTTGGCGATGGTAGGATTGGCATCGTCCTCACCGGCCTTGTCCACCCAGGGATATGGGCTTTTGGGATCGGTAAAGTCGATTTCCGTCTCCAGTTCCCTCTCCATTCCCTGCTCGAAAGAAGTGCCGGCCACTTCCTGCTGCACTGTCCTACCGAAGACCATCAGTGGTTCCCTGTAGCGTTTTTCCAGGAGCTTTCCATCGCTTTTCAGCGTGGCCTCGAGGGTGTAGACCGCCTGTGGAAGCAAACCAAGATCAGGCGTGAAGACCAGGGACTTGTCGCGTCTGTTGAAAGTCTTTTCTGTGCCGGATGCCACATCGATTTCATCGACTCCCTGAATGCGGCGTAACGCCCATACAATCTCCGGTGTTTTATCTGCCAACCCTGCAGGGATCAGAATTTCCAGCTTCACAGGCTTTTCAGATCGGAACCATAGCCGGGTCGCATCGGAATTTCGGTAGACGATCCGCCCGTCGTATTCGATCAAAGGGTAAAGAGTCGCACGTTTAAATGCATACACCATCGTCGAACTTGGATAAAGCGGGTCGGAACGGTCGGCTTTTGTTGAAAACACCTCTGCATCTTTCCATTGGGAAACATCGTAGTCCGGCAACATCCAATTTTCCGGGATGGACGGAGATGATTTCCATCCATTCGGCGCGTCCAACTCGATAATTTCCCCGTTTTCCAGTACAACACGTCCCTGGAAATAGAAGAATACCTCGCTGTTTTTCGCAAAGACTCCAGAGACTGCAACACGATTATTCCCGTTCCTCAGGAAGGGTGCAATATCAACGCTGATGACGCGTCCGTTCCTCTGCGCTCCTGCGTATCCGGTATCGACTGTCTTTCCATTTACCCACAGCGTCGTGCCGCTCGAGACTGATCCAATCGCCCGCCAGATTTTGCCACCAGATGGAACCTGGAAGTCGCGGACAAAACATCCTGTGGCTTCAGGACGGGAAAACCTGAGGTTCTTGATTTCAATCTGGTTGTCCGCCTCGCTTACAAGGACAAGGGTAAATCCGTCCGCACCCGGATTGAAGGCGGAAAAGGACAATGTTTCCCAACTCCCGGATTTGCCGAAGGCACGTACCTCGGAGCGGTATGCCTTTCCCATCTGGTTGCCGCCACCCCACAATTCAATACTCCACTGGCTTTTCGGCTTGGACTGCCGTACCTCCATATCGATCAGATTTATCCCGTCGAATAATTCCTGCACCTCATCTTTTTTCTGGAGACCGCGGCAATTACCCCAGCTGAGCGCAGCCTTGTCGGACGCAACGGTGAAAGACAAAACACCACCTTCTATTTTCTGACCTCTAACTTCCGGGGAGAACGAGTTGAACTGCTCAACGGCATCCCTGCCCTTCTTCCAGTGAAAACCATCCCGCTTCGTCAGGTCGCTTTTGACCAGGACGGGCTTGAGAGGTAAAGCCCGGTAGACATCTTCCTGAACAGTCTTCTCGAACGCAGTGGCTGATATCGCGCAAATAGACAATCCCATCAATAAAAAACGGATACGATGAAAAGGATGACGCATTAAAGTCCCAAGCTTACAATATCTTTGCATTTTCAGAACTCCCTGCTATTGATAAAACATACAAATTCAATTAGGTTATTAACAATATAAACATGAGTTATAATATAACTAACCGTTCTTATTTACATAGACAAATCAATCATGAATAATACCATTATCAATCATAGTGACTGCAAAGTCCACAAAATGTCCGAGGGACGGCAGGAAGTCCATGAGAAATACGGGCTCTGGATATGCAAGTACGGACGGGACGGCACATCGCATCCAGCCCTTCCACCTGGGAAACCCAGATATTTCGAGTACTACTGCATCTCACATCTTATAAAAGGCCACGGGTGGTACTGGGCTCCAGGAAAATGTCCGCAATTCTATGAAGAAGGCAAGGCTGTCGTAGTGACTCCGCGCTTCATCCACTGCTATGGCGGACACAACACGAACTATGTCGAGGACACCATTAGTTTCACTGGAATAATCGCTGATTGTCTTTTTAAAACTGGCGTGCTGAAGGACGGAATAATAGAAATAGGCAAAGCCAGACGCCTTATTCCGATAATCGAGAAAGCTTCGGATCCTTCGCGAAATTCGCAGATTCTGGCTAATGTGGAGCTCCAGCATCTGCTTGTCGAGCTTTATCTTGAAAACAGAAACTCGAAAGGCAGGGAAAAATATCCTTACCTGAAGAACCTCATCGAAAAAATCAGGAACTCCCCTGAGAAATGGTGGACTGTTTCCGAAATGGCTGAATTCTGCAGCCTGAGCGAGGCCCAGTTCCGCCGTGTCTTCCATGCCCATACCGGAACATCCCCGAAGGATTATGTTGACAGACTGAAGATCATGCAGGCGGCAGAAACGCTTTCCTATTCTGCAGAAAGCATTGCGAACATCGCAATGCAGTTCGGCTACTCAGCTCCCTTCCATTTCAGCCGCCGTTTCAAACAGATCACCGGACTGGCACCCGAAAACTATAGACGGAACCACCCTATCGACTGAAACTTCTTTCCATTATTCATTTCTTCATCTTCCCATATGGTTTCTGCGGTACTGGCCTGGGGCAGAGCCGTAGTATTTCCTAAATAGTTTGGAAAAGTGATATAGGTCATAGAACTTGCAGAGCTCCGCAATCTCCTCTATCTTTCTTCCGCCTTCCCGCAGCATGGCTGCGGACTTTTCAAGCCTTTTGAGGAGCAGGAATCTCATGGGCGGAGTTTTGAATATATCATGGAACAGCCTGCGGAAATGCGGATATGACACACCTGCCTCCTTCGCCGTTTTCATCCAGTCCCATTCGTTGAATGGGGCAGATTCTATTTTCGCGGCGATCCTGCGGATCCTCATCACCGGAATGGCTTCTTCGCGCTGGCTTGCAGGCTGTTCTCCAAGCTGGATCAGCAATTCCTCAAGCATGTGCACTGTCCTGAAAGTCGGTTCAGTCGACACTGCCAGCCGTGACAGCATCCTGTCGAATGCTTCGGTGAATTTAAATGGCTCGCTGATTTCTATTACTGGGGCAGATGAAGGGAAAAGCCCTTTTTTTGCATAGGAGTCGGGTAGATTTCCCCTGAAGGATACGAAACGGTGGTGCCAGGTTCCTCCATCACGGCGTCCGAACTTGAAGTAAGGTCCCGGAAAAGTCAGCCAGACAACCGGTCCCTTCAAATGTTTCACCGGATTCTTGTCAATGTACAGATCGAGCTCTCCCCGTTCCGCATACTGGATGACATAGTAATTGTAATACTTGTCGACCCAGGCACTGCATTCCGGAACTTGGTTGAAGCCGATGAATTCGAGACTGGCGGAATCTGTCATGATCATATTATACAATTTTATAAATATAAAATACATTTACTGTCGTCAATAGTATAATTATAATATACAATTAGTCAAGAAAGGATTATGCCATGGATAGGGAATTTGACGTTAAGGGTCTGAAAGAATATCTGAATTTCGACTACGATCACATCCAGAGGAGCCGCGATCGCCAGTGTAAGGCGTGGCGCAGGGAGAAGCTTGATGTACCGTTGCTTTTCATTTGCGAGAAGCTGACCAAGAAGCAGGAGGAGATACCGGGATATGATTACAAGCAGATTTTTACCGACAAGGCAAAAATGCTCTGCCGTGAAACTAGGGCTGCCTGCGCCTCCGCCAATGGCCTTAGCGATAGAGTCCCTTCTGTCCGAGCGAACCTCGGAACAGGTATCCTGCTCTCATGCATAGGCCTCGAACAGGAATCCTTTGCCGACAAGATGCCATGGCTGCACGAACACCTTGACAAGGCGCAGATTTCCAAGCTGACTCCAGATGACATCAAGCAGCAAGGAAGCTTTGCACGCGGGCTTGAGATGATGCGTTATTTCAAGGAGACCATGGGGGAATCCATGCCGATCTATGCCATGGACACGCAGGGACCATTTGACTTGGCGCACCTGCTGATGGGTGACAACATCTTCCTGGAACTATACGACGATCCCAAGTTTATCCACCATCTTATGAACATATGCCTCGAGCTGGGCATCAGGACGCATCGCTGGATGAAGGAGGCGATAGGTGAGCCACTGACCTCCATGCATCATAGCAACGCCATATATTCCGACAGCTTTGGAATTAGAATCTGCGAGGATACGACGGCGCTGCTTGGAGAGGAGCAGATCCGCGAGTTCGCCATTCCATATTCTAAAAGGCTTGCCAGGGAGTTCGGCGGCTCCTGGACGCATTATTGCGGATATAATGAGGGACTCACAAATGCAATACTGGAACAGCCTGAGTTCAAGGTGCTGAATTTCGGACATATTCCCGGACATGAACAGGAAATTGATTTCTTTGCCAACATGGAGAAATTTGCTAAAGCAGGGAAGGTTAATTTCAACTCATGGCCGAAGTTTCCTGATGAGTCTGCTGAAGACTATATCAGACGCCTGCACAAGTTCGCAAGCATGACAGTCCTTGCACCGAACATAGCCAATATTAATGAAGATCTTTCAGAGGCCGGATTTGGCACCTCTGAAGGTATCTTGAAATATTGGAGAAATATGAGCGCTGTAAGCAAGGCGGTATGATTCTATTTTGTAGGTTCTAGAAGCCTCGTTTCCAGATCAGCGTATCATCTCCCCATTATACAATATAGACTTTTGTCGCCTCGCAAGAAGATCTCATTTCCGACCACGGCCGGGGATGATATGATTTCATCATTAAGCTGGTTGCTGGCAATCAATTCGAACTTAGGTCCGAGCTTCAATACCAGGGTCAGACCGTTTTTACCAGGAACATACAAATGTCCGCCAGCGGCAACAGGGGAAGCAAAAACCGTCTGCAAGCCATCGAGTTTGGCAGCATAATTCACCTGGCCTGTCGTTGCATCAGCACAGGTCAGAAACCCTTCATTTGTCTTAATGTAGTAGAGCAGGCCGCCACTGATCACTGGTGAAGGTACGTATGATGTATTGGTCTTACTGCTCCAAGCCATCGCCTCTGGTTTGTCAGCCAGCTCGCCGACTGCGGCAGCAAGCTTGATTGCGAAAAGCGCATTTCCCCGGAAACCGCTCATGCAAAACACCAAGCTGCCATCCGTAATTGGACATGGGACCACATTACCGGTCATGCCTCCGATTTCCCATAGGAGCGCGCCGTCTTCCGGATTATAGCTGCGGATGCGCTTGGTGGCGGATACGACGATTTGCTGTTTGCCTCCATGTTGGATAATTAGCGGGGTGGACCAGGAAGTGGCTTCATCTCGTTTAACCCGCCATTTCTCCTCGCCCGTCTTCCGATCCAGAGCCACAATGAAGGAAGGCCCTTCAAAGTCCTGGTTTATGATCAGCGAATCCCCGCAGAGAACTGGCGACACACCTTCCCCGAAATTGGCTTTTGTCTTGAATGTACCGAGCTCCTTGCTCCATTTCTTTTCGCCGTCCAGAGTCATGGCGTAGAGTCCGTAGGATCCGAAATACGCATATAGCGACTCACCGTCGGTAATAGGTGATCCGGAAGCCCAGCTGCCGTCGGCATGGGTTCCGGCCAGCGGCGCCTGTTCGCAGACAGTTTTCTGCCACATCACGCTGCCGTCGCTGCGCTTAAGGGCCATGACAACAAACTGAAGCACTTTTTCAGGGACGTGTGCGCCTTTGCGTGCAAATTCAGGAATGGCATCCATGGCAGCTTTGACTTTCTCCGGATCCACCGGCTTGTCAGTCTGCACCGCCGTCGTAATGAAGATGCGGTCTTTCCAGATAATCGGCGTCGAACGTCCTCTTCCCGGGATGGCAACTTTCCAACGGATATTATTGTCTTCCGACCATGACAACGGTGGTTTTGCATCCGGGGCGGCCTCGCCTGTTGCAGTTGGTCCGCGCCATTGCGGCCAGTCGGTCGCCGGCAGGTTGGCAGGCGCATCAACGGCGGCAGCTTTCATCGCAAACAGACAGACAATTGCGAATATCGCAAGACGGAATTTAGAATTCATAAATAATCTCCTTTGGTCTTTGTTTCACAGTTCTATATCAGCAGCAGCCTTTGCTTGAGCAGCATGAACCGGCCTTATTCTTTTTCTTAAATTCCTTGAATTCCTGAAGGCGAATTTTTCGTAATAGCTTCAGATCGTCCCGGGATATGACAATATTCATTCCAGACTTAGGTTTAGTAGTACATGCAAATTTCTGTTCACCGTTGATTTCCACTACACAGCTTCTGCAGCAACCATCGGTTTTTCCGTTTTCACTGCAGGGATTTATGATTTTTATCCTGGCCCTGTCAGCTAAATCGACAATGTTCCTGTCACTTGAGAGCACTTCGATATCTTTTCCATCGATGACAACTTGCATATTGATTCCTTTTCTGTAAGTATAAAAGTGGATAAAGAATATTTTCGGGAAGTTAATTGCATTTTTCGTCTATGTCAAGACTTGATAAGCATTCATAATACGCCATCTGATAAATACTCTGCGAACTTCGCGTCTTCCCTTTGCGGTCTTTGCGGTTAGGATTCAATCCCTTTACCGCAGAGTTCGCTGAGATTAAGACGCAGAGTGCGCAAAGGGCAGAAGGAGGATTGTTTTTTTCATGCCCACTTAATCAAATTCTTTTCTCTGTGCTCTATGTGGTAGTCCCAGGAGGAGACTGAGGGGTTTCGCGAAGGAACGGAAAATTTCCCTGTTCATTGAATAGAGTGGATTGATATACTATTTTATCACTAAAGGGAACCTCTGAAAATGCGAATTCTTAGAGGTTCCCTAAACAGAAAGGGCTGTCAAATGAAAATGCTGAAGAGTCTGATGAACCGGAAAACCGTCGCGTATTGTCTCTCATCTTTGCTTCTAGGCGGAGCATGCCTGGTGTCGGGTTTGGCTGTTTCTACGGTCTTTGCCGAACAGGCCAAGACTGCAGGCAAAGGCGCCGAAGTCACTTCCATCAAGGGTACCTGCAATTTCGGGAACAAGAAGAGCAGCTGGTCGGCGAAACTCAAAATGAAAGGGGATGGCACCTATGACGCAGTCTATGAATCCAGTTGGGATGGCAAGCCCCTGAACTATGTTGGAACGATCAAGACCGATCTGAAAACGCAGATCAGTGGCGACGGCAAAGCGAGCGGAGGAAGCGCCAACGGATCCTTCGAGTTCTCCGGAAAGTACGGTGACGACGGCATTGCACAGTGCACCTACAACGAAATAGGCGGTAACCGCAACCGCAAAGGTTCCATGACCGCCGAAATGCCTAAGTAGTCGTGTTCATAGTTGCGGCCCATGTCCGCCTAATTCAACATTAAGGAATTTCAGAGAGACAACATTCAACTTCAATTTTGAACATCGAATTAAAAACCGAATTCATTCGAAGTTGGAAGTTTCCGCCGCGGCGGATTGAATGTTCGAGGTTCAGATTATTTAAAGTTGCGGCAAAGCCGCCCAATTTAAACAAATCTTTTCATCGGGAATTAATATCTTGCGAGAACGTGATATATGTTATTAATCGTCTCGAAATAGAATAGAAACCCCAACGGGTTTATCCCGTTGGTGAATAAGATTGGGATGCTAGGGCGAGCGCCACCTAGCCCCCCAATCTATTCACCACCGACGCAAGGTCGGTGGGGTCTAAACAACTATGAGACGATTAGTGAATGGAGCCTCTAAAATGTTAAACCAAAAATCCAAGAAACAATAGGGAATAGACAATGAACTGCAAATTGCGGAAGATGAAAATTGCATTTGATAGAGGTAATGCTGCAAAAATGAAGAGGATATCGCTGTGTCTGATCTTGACAGTTCTGGCGCAGGCTAATTTCATCGTCGCTGGCGATGATGCAGTAAAGTCTGACGCAGTTTCCGACTGGCCTGCTTTCCGCGGAGCCGGCAGTCAGGCAGTTGCCGCAGATGCGAATACGGCCGTCACATGGGATGCGAAAAGCGGAAAGGGCATCCTCTGGAAGGCTGACCTGCCCCTCCCCGGCTCAGGTTCACCCATTGTCTGTGGAGATAAGGTGTTCGTCTCCGGCGCTGGCGAAAATCAGGGCGCCATATTCTGTTTCGACAGCAAATCTGGCAAGCTTCTCTGGAAAGGAGCCGTTACTCTGAAAGGCAAGCCTGAACTTTTCGACGAGGAGACAACCACACTTGCCCCATCAACCCCAGCAACTGATGGCAAACGTGTATTTACTGTATTCGCGACCGGTGCCATTGCGGCTTTCAATATAGATGGTACGGCGGCGTGGAAAGCGGATCTGGGCCTGCCTGAAATAAGTTACGCATACGCATCCTCGCCGGCGCTTTACAAAAACCTTCTTCTTGTACAATTCGATCAGAACGATGAAAAGGCGGCTATTGTAGCTTTCGACACTGAGACCGGAAAGGAAGTCTGGCGCACCAAACGTACCATGGGGGCGTCCTGGTGCTCGCCGCTCATCATCGAAACCGCCAAAGGACCACAGATAGTTTTAGTTTCATGCGGTGGTGTGGCCGCTTATGATCTGAAGGACGGACACGAGCTCTGGATCGTGAATGGCAAGTGTTCAGACATTGTACCTTCTCCTTCCTTCAGCAAGGGGCTGCTCATTGTCACGCTGGGCACTTCCGGAACCATGGCTATACGTCCGGATGGAACTGGCGACGTCACCAAGACGCATGTCGTATGGAAAAACGCCGAGGTCACTTCGGAAGTCGCATCGCCGGTCGCCTATGGTGACGGTGTATTTCTTGCTTCTGGCTCTGCGATCTGCCTGAACGTGAGTGATGGCAAGAAAGCTGCAGAGCGAGAGTTGGACGGGCAAATCTACGCTTCGCCGATCGTGGCGGGAGGAAAGCTCTACATCATCAACCGCGACGGCGAGGTGACGATTCTCAAGGCCGACAAGACAATGGAGGTGTTGGGTAAGACTGTTTTCGGCGAACCGGTTGACGCCTCACCCGCAGTATCCAACAGTTGCATTTTCGTGCGGACACTGAAAAGGCTGATCTGTATTGCTCCGGCATCGCCGTCCAAACCGCCGTTAGCGACTGAGCCGCCGACAAAACTGTGAAGTTTTAATATTCGAGCTGATTGCAAAAGACCAGAGAACTGTTGAGCAGTTGGGGTTTTCCGTAGAAGTAACTCGGGTCTATCTGACCCGGGAAACGCGGGTCAGATAGACCCGCGCTACCTCAAGAAATGCATCAACTAAGCGCCATTCGGGTAAAGGCTCAGTCTTTTTTTGAAGACGGACGGGACGCTCGGGGGAAAACACAGGCAAGATGCCTGTGCTACTACGGCGAGACTAACTCGCCCTGGATAAAGACTGACCCGTTACCATTAAGGTGTGAGGGAATTACAAAGAGGTTGAACCAGTGCCGGAAAAAGGCAAATCAAATCTAATGGCGATTTTTCTGCCGGCGCTAGCAGCGCTGGCATTCATCTGCGTCTTCGCCTACTGGCAGTTCGGCATCAGTTATCCACCTCAGCCTCCCAGGCTTCCAGGAGAGGACGGCGCGCCGAAAAAGCCCGTGGACAAAAACTTGCCGCCTATCTCGACATCCAGCACTGCCGTGATAAAGGATAAGGATGAGGGCAAATTATCCGAAACAACTGAGGGGGTGCCTCAGAAAGATACGGCTGTCATCCGCACAATGCCCCAAGGCGCCACTCTTGAAAAAGGGAACGGCAAGCCTGGCCAGACCAAAGATTCATGGCCCTGTTTCCGCGGAGTGAGGCGCGATGAGATTGGCAAAGATTCAGTGGAACTCTCCCGCACCTGGCCGGAAGGCGGCCCCCCTGCAACCTGGGAGCTGGAGCTTGGAGAGGGATATGCCGGGGCGGCAGTTCGCGATGGCCGGGTTTACATATTTGATTATGATGAGAAAAACAAGCGCGATGCCATCAGATGCCTTTCCTTTGACAATGGTGAGGAAATATGGAGATATTCATATCCCATGGACATCAAGCGCAATCACGGAATCAGCCGTACAGTAGTCGCCCTTGACGGCCCCTACCTGATAGGAATTGGACCGAAATGCCATGTGACTTGTCTTAATGCCGAGACCGGCGCTTTTCTATGGCGCATGGATCTTGCGGAACAGTTTGGCACCACCGTACCTGGTTGGTATGCCGGACAGTGCCCTCTGATTGAGAACGGGAAATTGATTCTGGCCCCGGGGGCACCTGATGTACTTCTCATGGCAATTGACTACGCCTCCGGCGAGATCATCTGGAAGACCCCGAATCCGCATGGTTCAAAGATGAGCCACGCCAGTGTCGTACCAATGACGTACAAGGGGAGGCATACATATGTCTATGCGGGCACGAAAGGAGCTGTCGGAGTATCGGCCTCGGATGGCGGCATAATCTGGGAGACCCAGGATTTCAAATGGCATACGATCGCGCCCTCTCCTTTGCCGGTCGGCGAAGACCGCATCCTGTTTACAGCCGGCTATGGAAGCGAAGCAAAGCTTATGCAACTTGTGGAATCAGACGGCAAAGTCCAGGTAAAAATACTTAAAGCAATGAAACCTAAAGAATTCGGAGTTGAACAGCATACCCCTATTCTCTATGAAGGCCATATCTATGCAGTGCTTCCAAAACCACGCCAGGAACTTGTATGCATGGATGCCGACCTTAATGAAGTATGGGCGAGCGGCTCCCCGAACCGCTTTGGCATTGGCCCATGGATGATCGCAGACGGGATGATCTTCCTGATGGATGACGATGGGATGCTCACCATTGCCGAGGCGACAACAAAAGGCTATATTCAGCTTGCCAGGGCAAAAGTGCTTCCTGGCCCTGATTCGTGGGGACCTATGACGCTGGTGGACGGCAAGTTGTTTGTAAGAGACCTGAATAGGATGAAGTGTCTCGATGTCGCGAAAAAGAAATGAGGGGTAGACGTGACTGCGAAATTCGCAGTTTTATAAAAACAAGACTTTTGCCGATCAAGTAGAGCGGCTCTTTAGACCGCGAAGATTCTCGGGCTAAAGCCCTGTCTACAACACTTATTTTCTCAGGAATTTATCGAGAGGGCATTTGTATTTGATTTTGAGCCCGTGTTTGTTTACAACCTGAAGGGTTGTCAGATAGTAGCCGGAGGTCGAAGCATCGCGTAGACCTCCGGATTGAGATTAAAATTAACGCACCCTGGATGGGTGCCAGAAACTGGCGGAGCATCGATGGGCTCAACATATTACAGCATTCATCATCACATATGAGATAATTTCGAAGTTGCTTCGGCAGTAAAAGAAAATGGGAATTCCATATGAAGAATTATGCAATAGCGGTCCTGCTTCTCTGCCTGGCCGGAACTGGAATTTATTTTGCGTTGAAAGGGAAGCCTGACGTTTCTTCGGCAGATAAAGTTTACAACTTGGACGAATTTCGGAAAACGAGTCAGGACATCATCCTTTACAATGAACTCCCTCCGATTCCAACAGGATTTAAAACTCCGACATGTATCGCCATAGGACCCGACAACAGGATATATGCCGGTGGCGACTCTCAGGTACGGGTTTTTGATACCGACGGGAAGGAACTGCGGCAAATTAATCTGCAAGCCCGACCAATGTGCATCGCGGTGTCCGAAGACAAGAATGTTTTTGTCGGTTTCTCAACACAGGTTTCAGTTTTTAATTCAGACGGTATTGAAATAAAATCCTGGAACTTTGACAGGGGCAGCATAATAAGGGGAATCGCCCTGACAGGGAAAAATGTCTTTATCGCGGATGCCGGGAAGAAGCTGGTGCATGTGAAGGATTTGGCCAGTCCGGAAAAGGAGGGATTCAAGATAGGTGGCGCCAACAAGGAAACAGGCGATGACGGAATAGTAATATATTCCCCATATCTCGGTGTAGCGGCCGGCGAAAATGATCTATTAGCAGTGATTGATCCCGGCAGACACCGTCTCAAGTTCTATTCACAGTCGGGCGAGCTGATATCCGTATGGAAGAGCAATCCGTCCGCAGGCATAGAAGGATTTTCAGGCTGCTGTAATCCGGTGCATATCGCATTATGTCCGGATTGGAGGATAGTTACAAGTGAGAAGTCCATTCCGAGAATCAAATTATATTCTCCTTCCGGAGATTTCATCGGTGTGGTCGCCGGCCCTGAATCATTTAAGGCGGGACAGCCCCCTTGTGACATTGCCGTGGATAATAAAGGCATAATCTATGCGATAGATCCAGGCACAGGCAATATCCGTATTTTTAAAGAGAAATCAGTGTCGGAATAGGCAAAGCTCCAGGTATTTCTGAAATTCATCTATTGCGAATTGCGAAATTCGCACCTGGAGTGCGGCAATTTATTGCCGCCTTTAACGACGGAATTTATTCCGTCCCGGAGTAAGGTAACACCGCGAAATGAATTTCGCGGAACAAGGCGGTAACAAGTTTCCGCACTCCAAGGTCAGTCCAAAGAGCCTGACTAAAAGCAAAAAATACAAGGAATAGGAATTTCGAAAAATGAAAGACGGGTTTTCAAGGCGTGATTTCGCAAAACTGCTTGCTCGAGGAGGCCTTCTTGCCCTCCTGGGGTATTGCGGTATACGGGCGCTACGCCCCTCTGATTCGAGGGACTTGCATGCACAGTGTCCTCCAGGAAGGGACTGTTCCAATTGTATGGTTTCAGGAAAATGCCAGATCAGGTATAAGGGTTCCGTGTGGCAGCTCGATCCCGCCAAATGCATACAATGCGGACGCTGCGCCACGGAATGTGTGCTTTCACCTTCCGCCGTAAAATGCTTCCACGCATTCAATGTCTGCGGATATTGCGACTTCTGCTTCGCCTATTTCAAACCAGGGACCATGGAATTTGAAACAACTGCTGAAAAACAGCTCTGCCCCACCAATGCGCTGATAAGGAAGTTCATAGAGCATCCGTATTATGAATACACCATCGACAAGGAACGCTGCATAGGTTGCTCCAAGTGCGTGAAGGGATGCCAGACATTTGGAAACGGCAGCCTGTATCTCCAGGTGGATCACTCCCTCTGCGTAAACTGCAACCAGTGTTCCATCGCCAAGGCCTGCCCTGCAAATGCTTTTGTAAGACTGCCTTCCGACAAGCCATATCTGTTCAAAGGGCTGCAAACTGAAGAAGCCTCAAAGAAGGTAACCTGAATGAGAATCCTGATCTTAACAGCAATAATCATGTTCGGCATTTCCTTTTACGGGACGGGTGCGGACCGTTTTCCGCGTCCCGACTTCAACGAGACGAAGCATCAGATCCCTGTTGTCCAGCATGCCCACGCGCGTTTAGCCGTATTTGAATATCTTGATACCGCCGTACTGTGTCTCTGCCTCATCCTTGCGGTTGTCGCCTTGAGGCGAAGGTCACGCAAAGCCCTGTCCCTGTTGGCGTTGTTTTCAGTGATTTATTTCGGTTTCTACAAGCAGGGCTGCATCTGCTCCGTGGGGAGTTTGCAGAACATGGCGCTGGCTGTCTGCAGCACCGATTATTTCATGCCTTTGACGGCCGTTCTCTTTTTTGTCCTGCCATTGGTTTCCGCCCTCTTTTTCGGCAGAGTCTTCTGTGCCACCGTATGCCCTCTTGGCGCGTTGCAGGAGACGGTCCTGATTAAGCCGCTGAAAGTTCCGGAATGGCTGGACAGGGCTCTGAGGTTCCTGCCCCATGTTTACCTGAGCCTGGCTGTCCTGCTGGCGGCGACCGGCAGCGCATTCATCGTCTGCCAGTTCGATCCGTTTGTTTCCATTTACCGTTTAAATGGCTCCTTCGATGTGCTGATTCTGACTGCTTGCATCGTGGGGTTGGCTTTTTTTGTAGGCAGGCCATATTGCAGATATGCTTGTCCGTACGGTGTTCTGTTGAACCTATGTTCGAAGTTTTCCAGCTGGCACACGACGATCACCCCCGATAAATGCATCAGATGCCATCTCTGTGAAAACGCCTGTCCGTACGGAGCCATTACGCGTCCGAAAACCGGGCGGATGGAAAGCGAATTCAGAAAGGAAAAAAGAATTCTGTCCGCACTAATGCTTATCCTGCCTTTATTAATTTTAATCGGTGCCTGTGCCGGCTACCACTCAAGCATGCCGTTGAGCCGTCTGAACAAAACGGTGGAAGCAGCCGAGATGCTAAACTCAGCCGAGAAGAATCAAAGCGCCTGGCAAGGCGATCTGGTAACGGCATTCAGACAGACAGGAGCTTTGGATTCGGACCTTTTTGCGAAAGCCGCAAAAATCAGACATCAGTTTGTCATAGGGTCAACGCTTATGGGGGCATACTTGGGATTTGTTCTGGGATTCGGTATGATTTCCCTTACCATCAGAAGAAAACAGGAGGACTACCTTCCAGATCGCGGCCTCTGTTTTTCATGCGGCAGATGTCACTCATATTGTCCAATGGAACATCTTAGGCGAGCTAAGCTCGCAGGCGAAACTAAACGCTAAGGAATTTCAAAGTTCTTGCTTCGCAAAAACTTAACAATTGATTTTATGAAATAAGAACAAAAAAAGAATTAAAAAATACAAACCTTGCTGTGAATTTGATTTTGTTTCAAAAACAGATTCACAGGAAAGATTAGCTCCCCCGTGGGTTTATCCCACGGGAAGCAAAGAGTGGTAGGCTAAAGGCGTAGCCATTAGCTCCCCAATCTTCTTCTCCTGCCAGATAAACTGGCAGGGGGAATGAAATGAGCACCCAGCTTAACGCTTACGTGTTTTGTGTGTTTAGTGGTAAAGAAAAAGAGGCTAAGGATGACTAAAAAAGTGCAAACTGACACGGAAATACGAAGTAAGCTTTTCCGTCTGACAGCGCGAAGGCTGGCCATAGTCGCCGGATTTTTCTCGATGGCTGTAATTTTGCTTCTTCTGGCGAACTTCCATGATATGAAGCAAAATGATCCGATGTCTTCAGTCAATTCCCGGAAACTGGATGCCCTGGTGGCTGAGCATCGTCTGAACCCAGGAGACAAAGCAATCAAAAAAGAAATACAGACGACTGATCAGCGGATAAGACGGAATTATTTCAACAGTCAGGTAAAAGCGCGGCTCGGGGCATGCTTACTGCTTGTCGGTCTGACCGTGCTTATTTTATGTTTGAAAAATACACTTGCGGTTCCTATTGTGCCCGGAACCGGCACGGAATACAGGCATACCGGCTACAGCCGCATGGCCTTGGCGGCATTCGCCGTCTTTTTATTGATTGTGGCGATTGTTATTAATTTAATCCAGAGTCATTCAGGTGGGTGATTGACCGACTGGACGATATGATGATTGACCTTCATATTTGTCAATTGCGTAAGCAAGCCCTTCCGTTGCCTACGGTTAGGATTCAATGCCTTTACCGCAGAGTGCGCTGAGATTAAGACGCAGATCTCCCAAAGGGGAGAAATAGTTTGCAAACTTGAGGTCAGGCTTGTCGCCGCAAAATGAAACACTTCAGATTGATGCCAGCCTAAGATGCTTTAAAATGTCCTTGATTCAATGTCGCCAACTGCATCTCGTTTTTTATGGCTGTTTCAGCAATGTATTAATGAAAACCCTGTTTTTTCATTCCGGCCAATTTCATAAATCATAGTTGTTCGCCTAACGCCGGAATTAAAGGTCAGATCGTGTTGGTGTCCATGAAAGGGATCAAAGCCAACGAAGAAATTACTTTCGACTACGGTATGTGTTTACATCCTTCGCCCGGCGCACCTCACTATGAGATGAAATGCTCTTGTGGCGCAAAAAGCAATCGCCATCATCCTGATGGTGGCTGGCGGAATCATCCTGTCGGTGTGAGTAATTTTTCCAGAAACTGGAGAAATTATTCCTGACGTTTAGGAATTTCAAAGTTTTTGAACATGGTAATGCGGGCTTTAGCCTGCAATTTCTTCTTTTTCTCGCTTTATTTAACAACAGGCTGAAGCCTGTGTTACTTAGATTGAATTCCTCATTAAAATGCCATGCGATATATTGACAGCTATATATTGCGATATTATAATGATAACAATTGAGGTGTATTATGCTGGCAGTCGTGAAAACGCCCCGTATTGAAATATCCATAGCGACTACGAAAAAGGACGGCGTAAAATTACAAGACAGGCAGCCATCAAGCTGTCTTCAGCCCTGATAATTCCGGAAACTTATTTGCTATAGAAAATCCTCCATTTGCTCAGCAGTGCAGGGGCTTGATTTTCCTTCCTGTGTGATTTATATTCAATACAAAATTGAAAGAGGATTCTTATGCCTGCACTTATCAAGGAAAATATGATTAAAATCATTGAGGAACAACCGGACGACAGTTCGTTCGATGAAATTCTTCGTGAGCTGGCCTTTGCCGAAATGATTGACAAGGGACTTGAGGATTCCAAGCACAAAAGACTCATCAGTAACGAAAACATGAAAAGAGAAATCGAGTCATGGTCAAAATAAACTGGACCGAAGAATCCAAGTATTGGCTCAATTATATCTTTCATTATATCGCTTCTGAAAATCCTACTGCAGCCGTCAATACAGTCAATGGCATTTACGAAAAGGTTCAAATTCTGCAGAATCTACCTGAAATTGGTTACAACTATCAGCATCCTTCAAAAAAACATATAAGAATAATTCTGCATGGACACTATAGGATTGCATATCTTTACCGTGAAAAGGACAATGAAATAGATGTTCTCGGTGTCTTTCACGGGAAAATGGAAACCAGGAATTACCTGAGGCTATCATAAGTTTTTTTCGAATTTGTTCTCCCTCTAGGGTAGGCCGAGGACTGAGAGGTTTCGCGCGGCGACGCAGAGGCGCAGCGCTCCGACGACCGACGACCGACGACCGACGACTGTTCACTGATTCCAAAGGGAGGAAACATTTTGAAAAATATCAAAGCATTTCCTGATGCAGCTCCTCCTGATTTGCATGCACGCATCAATCCAGCAATCCAGCAATCCAGCAATCCTGAAATTCATTCGGCGGCGGATGAGATCATCAGGCAGTTGGAAGGCCGGCCGGAAAACCTTATTGCCATCCTCCAAGCCTTCCAGCGCAAATGGCGCTACCTGCCGTCCGAAGCTTTGCAGCGATTGGCTGAAACAACGGACATCACTCCCGCCCGCATAGAGGGAGTCGCAACATTTTACAAGCAGTTCCGACTGAGGCCCGCCGGAAAACACACTATCAGGATTTGCGTAGGGACCGCATGTCATGTCAAAGGTTCTGACAAGCTCATCAAAGCGGTTTACAGGGAATTGGAAATCCCTGAAAATGATGACACTTCTCCAGACAGGGCCTTTACAGTCGAGAAGGTCGCATGTCTCGGGTGCTGCACGCTGGCGCCGGTAATTGTCATTGATGAAACCACCTATGGGCATATGACACCGGAAAATGTCGGACAGGTGATCCGTGACTTTTTGAAATATGAGTCGGAGCTTGGCGGAAGGAAACCAGCCGGTTCCTCGCAGGCGTCCGTGAAATCCGGAATGACGGAGATCCGCATAGGCCTTGGTTCATGCTGCGTGGCCAGTGGAGCCGGCAATGTAAGGGATGCCTTTCAAAAGGCTCTGACAGACCATGGGGTCAACGCCTTTGTGAAAAGGGTTGGATGCGTCGGGATGTGCCACAATACGCCCTTGGTGGAGGTGGTAACTCCCGAGGGGGCTTCACAGATGTACGCAAAAGTACGTCCGCTGGATGCTTCGCAGATTGTCCAGCGCCATTTCCCTTCCCATGGATTGCTGGGGCGGATTAAAAGATCGCTCAATTACTCCATTGATCGCCTGCTTACCGATGAAGTATGGGAACCTGTCGCCAACCGCGCCCTTCATACAAGTAATCCTTCGCTGACTGCGTTCAAAGGACTTCAAAAACATGTCGCATTGGAACACTGCGGCAATATTGATCCGACCAGTTTGGATGAATACCTGAAATATGGCGGTTTTGCCTCCAGCCAGCGCTGCCTGAAGGAATTGAGCCCTGATACGATAATTGATATTGTCAACAGAAGCGGACTGCGGGGCCGCGGAGGGGCCGGTTTCCCGACTGGACTGAAATGGAAAAGCGTCAGGACTGCAGAAGGCGATGAAAAATATATTGTCTTAAATGGTGACGAAGGTGATCCCGGCGCCTTTATGGACAGGATGCTACTGGAAAGTTTTCCTTACCGGATCATTGAGGGGATGATTATTGCAGCGTATGCTGTCGGAGCAGGACAGGGAATCCTTTACATACGCGAAGAATATCCGCTGGCCGTAATTCGAGTCCAGGAAGCGATACGGCATTGCATGGAACGGGGATGTTTGGGGGAGAATCTGTTTGGCACTGGCTTCTCGCTGCAGTTGCGCATCATGCAGGGTGCGGGCGCCTTTGTGTGCGGTGAGGAGACAGCACTGCTTGCCTCTTTGGAAGGGAAGCGAGGCATGCCTCGGATGCGGCCGCCCTACCCGGCCGACAAAGGATTTCTAGGAAAACCCACGCTCATAAACAACGTCGAGACATTTGCCAACATTCCCTGGATTTTCCAGAATGGTGCAGATGCGTTTGCGAGCGTAGGCACTGAGAAAAGCAAAGGCACGAAGGTGTTTGCGCTGGCAGGCAAGGTGAACCGGGGAGGTCTTATTGAAGTGCCCATGGGGAGCACGATAAGGCAGATAGTTGAACAGATAGGAGGTGGAGTCGCAGATGGCAGGAAATTCAAGGCAGTGCAGATTGGCGGTCCATCGGGAGGATGCATTCCGGCAAGCTCCTGCGATACGCCGATTGACTTTGAAACTCTGACCGCGCAAGGCGCCATAATGGGCTCCGGTGGGCTCATCGTCCTTGATGACACCGACTGCATGGTGGATATGGCCCGCTATTTTCTTTCCTTCACCCAGGATCAGTCATGCGGCCGCTGCACACCCTGTAGAATCGGTACCAGGCGTATGCTGGATATTCTGGAACGCCTCTGCCGGGGAGAGGGAGAAACTGGAGATATTGAAAAGCTTGAATCGCTAGCCCTGACGATCAGGAAAAGCAGCCTTTGCGGACTTGGCCGGACAGCACCCAGCCCGGTCTTGTCCACAATACGCCATTATCGCGATGAGTACGAAGCCCATATCAATGGCAAATGCCCTGCAGGAAAATGTGAAGCCCTTATTAAATATACTGTAAACGACGAATGCATAGGATGCACTTTATGCGCGCAGATCTGCCCTGTGGATGCCATAGCGATGAAGCCATATGAGAAACATGAAATAGACGACAAGAAGTGCGTGCGATGCGGAGCATGCAAGAAGACATGCCCTGCGGAAGCGATAGAGGTGGGATAGGAACATGCCGAAATTAACCATAGACGGACAAGACGTAGAAGTCACCGCTTCCGCAACAATAATTGAAGCGGCTGCAAAACTTGGGATAAAGATCCCGACACTATGTCATAATGAGGATTTTGAACACAACACATCTTGCATGGTTTGCGTAGTCAAGGTGGAAGGCATTGACCGGCTTGTACCGGGATGCGCAATGCCAGTCTCCGATGGCATGGTTGTGGACACCAGGAGCGATGAGGTCAGAGAAGCAAGGCGTATGTCGCTCGAACTCCTCTTGAGTGATCATGTCGGGGATTGCGAAGGTCCATGCAGGGCTATTTGTCCAGCTGCAATGAACATACCGATCATGCTCCGCCTGATTCAGGCCGGCGAATGGGAAAAGGCATACACTGTCGCGAAGCAGGATCTCGTATTGCCAGAAACACTGGGACTCATATGTCCTGCTCCGTGTGAGAAGGGGTGCAGGCGTAAACAGCATGACAGTTCCATTTCCATTAAAAGTCTCCATCGTCTCATCTCATCACGCTGCAGGGCTAAGGGATGCATTCCTGCCTGCGAAACAAAAGAGCCGAGCCACAAGAAGGTGGCGATTGTAGGAGCGGGACCCGCCGGTCTGAGTGCCGCCTTCAAACTTACGAACATGGGGCATGAATGCGTTGTCCATGACAACCATGAATTACCTGGTGGCATGCTCCGATATGGAGTCCCAGTAGATTTGCTGCCCGGCCAAGTACTCGATTCCGAGATCGGCTCAATCCTGTCAATCGGAATAAGGTTTATCTCCTCATACACATTGAAAGACAGTGAAGATCTCAAAAAACTATGCGGAGATTATGACGCAGTGATTCTTGCCCTTGGCGCAGGCACCAATATCGGGGAACTGGGATTGCATACCACAACCGAAGGCGTCTCAGCCGACCGCATCACAAGCGCCACCTCCATGAAAGGCGTGTTCGCTGCGGGAGGAGTAATCAGGCCTATCCACAGGATGACGGTCCGCGCCATAGGCTCGGGACAGCATGCTGCACGGAGCGTAGACCATTATCTAAAATATGGTGAAGGCATATCTGAAGTGCATCAAATCAATGTTAAAATAGGACACCTGCAGAAAGAGGAACTGGAAATTTTCCTTGGCAATGCAAATAAAGAAGACCGCGTCCTGACAGAAGGCAATGAGGACGTATTCACAGATGAGGAATGCATGCGTGAAGCATGTCGCTGTCTTCATTGCGACTGCAGCGCCTCCACAGATTGCGCATTGCGTTCCCTCTCCTCGGAATATCTCGCACACACATCAGCCTTCAAGCACAATAGACGCATGTTCAAACAGGATGCCTCGCATCCAGATATAATTTACGAGCAGGGCAAGTGCATTGCCTGCGGCCTTTGCGTCCAGGTGTCTGAAAAGGCAGGTGAAAAATCAGGGAATACATATATCGGACGCGGTTTTGATGTGCGAATAGTTCCGCCATCCGGCAAAACCATGTCGGAGGCTTTGAGGATTTCAGCTGAGGAATGTGTCAAAGTATGTCCAACTGGCGCCTTGAGCCTGAAGGGAAAGGGTATAAATTAGGCGGCTGAAGACCTCAACTTCAGTTATCAGAAGACTAATGGAATTAAGTTGGAGTTCACGGCTTTAGCGTGTCTTGTATTATTGTTCCTAATATTGGTGGTTATTGATGAGCAAAGCTAATCACTTGGAGTGCGGATGCGACCTGGCCTCGATAGCCTTGGCGTAGGAGGGAGCTACCGCTTTTCTTCTGGCACACGTAGTTTGTCGGCTTAAGACGGCGAAATTAATTTCGCCTTAGAAAAAAATGCGATAATTTGAATTTCCCTGAGCCTGAATTAAAACAATCGTGTTGTATTATAGTTTTTCTGAAAAACAATTTCCTTGTTTTTCAGAAAAACCAATGAACGTAAAAAACATGAAAGACGATCAATGAAGATATTATATTGCGACTGCGCATATTGCGATATTGTCGATAAGAAGAAAAAAGAATCGGTCCGTTCGGCACTGACAGCTTCCGGAATGGATGTTGTCACAATACCGGATCTTTGCCGGGTTGCGGCAAAGGAGCGTTCTTTGCTAAAGGAGGTTTCAGCGTCCCGGTCACTGTCAGTCGTAGCATGCTTCCCGAGGGCGGTAAAGGCTCTGTTTGAATTTGCCGGAGTCGACAAGAAGGTGAAATTACGCGTCTTCAACATGAGGACATCAAGCGCCAGCGAAATACTTGCAGAACTTAAGGTTCCGGATTCCGGGAGGCCTTATAAGGTTGTTGCAAAAAAGAACACCGCGGATAAAAAAACATGGATACCGTGGTTTCCAGTTATTGAATACGCCCGCTGCGTCAACTGCAAGCAATGCCTGAGTTTCTGCCTTTTCGGCGTCTATGAGCTTTCAAAAAAAGGAGAAGTAATTGTCGCAAAGCCTGAAAACTGCAAGACCAATTGCCCAGCCTGCGCCAAGGTCTGCCCTAAATCCGCAATCATATTCCCGAAGTATTCAGAGGCTCCCATAAATGGAGGAGAGGTTGACAAAAATGCAGTGGCAACAAAAAACTTGAAGATTGATTATGACAAGATATTGGGCGATGATACATATTCAATATTGCTTCAACGCAGGCGAAATGCGCTGGCAGGGCTCTTAAATGAAAAGACCTCGGCGGTTAACGACAAACCAAGTAAACCAAGGCTTCTAAAAAAATTAAAATGATATTTCAAATCACAAAACGAATGTTGCTGGAAACCGACAAACGGCTTCTTTTCAAATTCGCATATAACTTCGGCTGGAAGGGAATCAGGGCCGTACAGGCCTTTGAGCGGCGTGCAAAGAAAGGCGTACAATTTCCCGCATTCCTATTTTTGTCCATCACCAACAATTGCAATCTCAAATGTCAGGGCTGCTGGGTTACGCCCACGGTCCCGGCGATTGAACTTGCTCCAGACGATATTGAAAATGTGATTGAAGCATGCAAGCGGCACGGCTCATATTTCTTCGGCATAATGGGCGGGGAACCACTGCTCTATAAAGGACTCTTCGACATAATTGAAAAACATCCGGAATGCTATTTCTTAATATTCACCAACGGCACACTTCTAACTGATGAAATCGCCCGTACCATGCGCAGGCTTGGCAATGTAACCCCGCTTGTAAGCGTTGAAGGCACGGCTGATGTAAGCGATCTGCGCCGCGGCGGCCGCGATGTATATTCGCACACCATGCAGGCGCTGGGAAACTGCAGCAGAAACAGACTGGTCACAGGCGTGGCGACAAGTGTGTGCAAAAGCAATTTCCACGATCTGGTTTCAGAGAAATTCGTAAATGAACTTGTTGCAAAGAAAGTCCACTACATCTGGTATTACATATATCGGCCGGTGGGCAAGACACCGCATCCTGAATTGACGCTGGATCGCGGGGAAATATTGGAATTGAGGAAATTCATTGTAGACATCAGGATGAAGGCGCCCATAGCGATCGTCGACTCCTACTGGGATCATCTCGGCAGGGCGCTGTGCCCAGCAGCCACCGGGATAGGTTATCATATCAATCCCGCAGGATATGTTGAATTCTGCCCTCCCATACAATATGCTAAGGAAAACATAAAGGATGCGAACTGGCCGGAAGCGGTCAAAGGCTCGGAATTCCTGGCGGGATTCCGGAATCTCGCAAGCAGTACGTCCCGCGGATGCATACTGCTGGAAAATCCCAGGCAAATGGCTAAATTCTTTGTCGAACAGAAAGCACTGAATACGAGTGGAAGATGCACAGGCGTCGAGGAGTTGGAAGCGATGGGTTGCTGTGCCAGCCATCATCAGCCTGGCGATGAGGTGCCTGAAAAACATTGGGCATACAGATTGGCGAAAAAATACTGGTTCTTCGGTTTTGGAGCATACGGATAATGAAAAAACAGAACAATTCAAAAGCCGGCGTTGAAGGCGTGGACGAAGTCCCGCAATCAAAAGCTGAACGGAAAATATTCTTAAGGCATGTAAGGGAATACGTTGGAACCAACGTTCTTGTACCCCCTGTCACGGTAGATCAGATCAGGAGACACGCCGGTGTCTTGCGCGGACAATGCCGCATCGACAAGAGGTATTCGGATTTCATTTCCGTGCTGCTGGGAAACACACTCTGGAAGGATACCGTCTCCACCGTTCCGTTCAACAGGCGGATCTTCATGATTCCCCATTGCCTGCGCGACAAGGACACATGCACTGCAGAGATGGATGAGTTCGGCCTTCTCTGCCGGGAATGCGGCAAATGCCCGATTGGCACCCTGAAAAAGGAAGCGGAATCTCTCGGTTATCTGGTTCTGGTTGCTGAAGGCACTACGCTGGTCACGAGTCTGATTGAGCAGGGAAAAATAGATGCGGTGATTGGCATCGGCTGTCTTTCAGCGCTTGAAAAGACATTCCCGCATATTACTTCAAATGCCGTACCAGGGATGGCAATACCCCTTCTGCACAACGGCTGCATAAATACAAAAGTAGATGTCGAGTGGGCACTTGACATGCTTCATTTGAAATCTAAAAATGGAAATGTCAGGCATGTCGACTACCATGCCCTCCAGAAGGAGGTTACCTCCTGGTTTTCCATCGAAGCTCTGCGGGACTTTTTGAAACCTGGAGGGAGCGCGGTCGAAAAAATCGCTGTTGAATATCTCGCGAAAGCCGGAAAAAGATGGAGACCCTTTATCGTCGCCTCATCTTACAAAGCCCTGTCCCCATCCTCAGGCACAATCCCGGATGCAGTGAAGACTCTCGCCATATCAATAGAATGTTTCCACAAGGCTTCGCTTCTCCACGACGATATTGAAGATGATGACGAATTCAGGGACGGCGAGAGGACTTTGCACGCTGATTATGGCGTGCCCGTAGCCCTTAACATCGGTGATTTCCTGCTTGGCGAAGGATATCGGCTGATTGCAGAATGCAATATGCCGCCGACGCAGAAGGAACTCCTGCTGAAAGTGGTTTCACAGGGGCACAGGGATCTCTGCATCGGACAGGGGAAGGAACTGTCGTGGAGGTTGTCCCCGCATCTGCCTCCGGTATGCGAGGTCATCGATATCTCATGCCTGAAGACGGCGCCGGCCTTTGAAGTCGCTTTCCTGCTTGGCGCAATTACCGCAGGCGCTGACGGCAAAACCTGCAGTTCCTTGAAAGATTTCAGCCGTCACCTGGGCATTGCCTACCAAATCAGCGATGACATGAAGGATGCCGCCAGGAGGCCAGGGCAACCTGAATTGTCGATTAATCTGGCTGTCGCCAATGAGCTGGCATCCGGAACTGAAAAAAAACTGATAGCCGATGCTTGGAAGAAAGTCTGCAATAAACGTAGGGAGGCTGGTTTAAGGAAAGCCCTCGGCTCTCCGAAGGTCAAGGCAAGAGTCAGCGAAATATTGGAACACCATAGAAGTATGGCCATTGCCTCCGCCAACGGAGTTGAAAGCGTCTCCATGAAGACTTTCTTATACAGGATTATCGGGAGAATTGTCAAGGCGTGAGCAAGTACCTCTTTTTGTCCTATGCTAGAGCCCATTTTCCACGATTCATGTAAATCACCTCATTTTGAGCATGACAAGGCTTGAATATTCGCCGTGCTGGTTTACATTTAGCGTCACCATATGTTAATTACGGTTTACAAATAGAACAGGCAATTCAATATGAACCCAAACAATAAAATCAGAAGAAATTATTGGATTGACCTGATTGAAAAGGCGTGGCGGGAAAAAAGTGTAATCTGGCTGGCCGGGGTACGCCGCTCCGGAAAGACTTTTCTTTCTCAATCCCTCGACAACATTGAATATTTCGACTGTGAAATTCCAAGAGTCCGCAATCTCATGGATGACCCAGAAATATTCCTTAAAAACATCAGAGGAAAGAGGGTGATACTGGACGAGATGCACCGTCTGCCAAATCCGACAGAGCTGTTGAAGATCGGCGCAGATTATTTTCCCGATACAAAAATTCTTGCCACCGGCTCCTCTTCACTGGCATCCTCAATGAAATTCAGGGACACACTGACAGGAAGAAGGTATATCATCAGTCTCACGCCTGTCGGGAATCAAGACATGGTGGACTTCGAAATCACAGACATTGCCAGGAGGCTTCAGTTCGGAGGGCTTCCGCCGTTCCTGCTTTCCGACGAATTCCCCGAGAGAAGTTATCAGGACTGGATGGATGCATTCTGGTCAAAGGATATTGAAACTCTTTTCTCAGTAGATAAAAGGGACTCCTTCCTGAAATTTGCCGAACTTCTTTTAATACGGAGTTCGGGGCTGTTTGAAGCCAGCCGTTTCGCTAGGGAGTGCAGCATCAGCCGTCAGACAGTCAATTCTTATCTCACAATACTGGAAAATACTTTCTTCGTGTATGTGATAAGACCTTTCAGTTCAAGAAATGCTTCAGAGATTGTCTTAATTCCAAAAGTCTATGCATTTGACACCGGATTCGTGTGCTGTCACAAATCAATATCGGAACTCAGGCCGGATGATTACGGCTTCCTGTGGGAGCATCTTGTTTTGAACGAATTGACCCTTAATCTTCAGTCAATACGAATCAATTTCTGGCGGGACAAGAGAGGCCACGAGATAGATTTCGTAATCGTGAAAAAGGGAATCCCAATCGCAATCGAATGCAAGTGGAAGAGTTCAAATTTTGAAGTGGACGCAATGCTGTCTTTTAAGAGAATATACCCGAAAGCACGCTTCTATGCGGTATGCGGGGACATGAAAGGTTCATTTGTTAAAAATATCAAAGATATAAATGTAGAATTTATCGGGTTGGAAAAAATAAAAGCCATTTTCCGATGAGATTCCAGAAATTGTCGAAATTTCCGAAGAAGGAAATTGAATCTCCATCTGAAAGTGTTCAAAGCAAATACAAAAACATTCTGAGACAGAATATTGAAAAAGCCAAGAACTGCATTCGGCAAAATAGAAAAAAATAATTCCATCAATGAAGACAAACAATCAAATTAGCATGGATGTTTTCGGCATTGCATCATCTGCTAAAAAACAACTGGATGATGATGCCATAAATAATATTACCGCTTTTGTAATGTCACGGATGAACAATGACGGCGGCTTCCAGGGCAGATCGTCTTCCAGCGATATTTATTATACGTTTTTCGCACTTGCCACACTGGCGGGTCTTGGAGCATCAAGATCAAATATGAATTTACCGGAGCTAATTGCACCGGTAAATTCATATATCAGGAAACTTGATGACAAGAAGCTTGGTTTTGTCGACCTGTACTGCATGGCCAGCATAAGTCCTCTTATAACTTATCTAAGACTACCAAACAAAGCCAGAGCGTTGGCTATGTCACTCGCCAGAAAGAATAAGATGTTTACAGGCAGGACGACCCAGGATCTTGTCAAACGGCTTGAGGATTACAGGTCAAAGGATGGCGGGTATAATCAGAACATCAGGAATTCAAAACACGGAACTGTATATGCAGCCTTTCTGGCATGTCAGGCTTATGACAATCTTGGCTTGGAAATTCCGGGTAAGACAGGAATACTCAACAGCCTGGAAGAATTGAAGTCCGCAGACAATGGTTATGCAAATCAGCCGGATATGCCTTATGGAACAACCACCGCCACTGCTGCTGCAGGAATCATGATGCAATTTATAATTGGGCAATCCCCACGGTCTGTTGAAAAATGGCTGATCGGGCAACTTCTGCACTGCGGAGGATTCAGGGCGAGTCCGCAGACACCAATTGCAGACATGCTGTCGACTGCGACCGCTGTGCTCGCTCTCAAACACATGGGGCATGAGTTTGAAAACAGACAGGGGATCATTGATTTTGTTGAAAACCACTGGGGTGATTCCGGCGGGTTCTTCGGTTCGATGCTTGATCCGCACTGCGACTGTGAATATACTTTCTATGCGCTGTTGACTCTTGGCTGCCTCTTGTAGGCCCCCCTGCGGGCTTGCCCCGCAGGAAGCAAAGACTGAAAGGCTAACGGAATGGACTTTAGCCCTGCAATCTCCTTTTCCTGCCAGATAAACTGGCAGGGGAAACTTAACCTGATATAGTTTTTATGAAAAATAATTTCTTTATTTTTCAGGAAGACCGTTGAATCGTGCGGCAATCACATAGAGGAAAGGACTTCATGCCGGAAAAACATGACATTGATAAATTGCTGAAAAGCAGTTTGTCCCGTCTTGAACAGAAGCTGATCGGAGAATTGAAATCCGAATCCTGCTGGCATGGAAAACTTTCATCCAGCGCCCTAGCAACCGCTGTTGCGATGTTCGCACTTTCCAAAGTTGACCCGGTAAAATATGCGGCGAAAGTGCAAGAAGCCGCACATTGGCTGCTGAAAAATGTCAATCAGGATGGCGGCTGGGGCGACACTCCGGAGAGCCCGAGCAATATAAGCACCACCCTTCTGGCATGGTCGGCGCTTTCTGTGGTGGCAGGAGCGAACCGTAAAAATTATCTGGACATTGAACATCCAATCCGCCGCGGCGGAAACATCCAACATCGAATGGGGCAAAAAGACGGTATTCTGGAAGTGGACTACGATGAGACTTATGGGAAGCTTATAGAAAGGGCGGAACAGTACATCAAGAAAACAACAGGCTCCCTGACGCCTTCGGATATTTCCAGAACCATCCTTGGACATTACGGGAAGGACCGCACATTCTCAGTTCCTATTTTGACCATGTGCGCACTGGCCGGCAGGCTCGGAGATGATGGCAACGAGTGGGATCATGTCATCCAACTCCCTTACGAACTCTCAATACTGCCCAGAAGTTTCTTCCGTCTGATAGGCCTGCCCGTTGTAAGTTACGCCCTGCCCGCATTGATTGCCATGGGAATGCTCAGGCACAGGAAAACCCGGAAGCACAATTTATTCATGAAAACTATAAGAAACCTGGTAACCGGCAGAGCTGTTGGAGTATTGAGGAAGGCGCTACCCTCCTCAGGCGGTTTCCTGGAAGCCATCCCCCTGACAGGATTTGTTACAATGTCCCTGATTGCCGCAGGCTGCAGGGATGAAAGCATAATAGGCCCATGCTCCGGATTCCTGGAAAAATCATTCCGCGAAGACGGTAGCTGCCCCATAGATACAAACCTTGCGACATGGTTGACTACGCTATCGGTGAAAGCCCTGGGTGGGACAGATGCGCTGGGCGCTGAAAAACATGATGCGATAGGGAAATGGCTTATGGCACAGCAATACAGGATCATACATCCTTACACAGGAACAGCTCCAGGAGGCTGGGCTTGGACAGATCTCCCAGGAGGCGTTCCGGACGCCGACGACACCGCAGGAGCGCTTATTGCCTTGAAAACGCCGGCCCCGCCGGACAATCGCCTGCTCCAGTCCGCCTCAGCCGGAATAAAATGGCTTCTTGATCTGCAGAACCGCGACGGAGGAACGCCCACCTTTTGCAAAGGCTGGGGAAAGCTGCCATTCGACAGGAGCTGTGCTGAGATAACAGCGCATATGCTCGAAGCGTTTTCCAAGTGGCGTAACGAGGTGGACTACGACCTGAGGAAAAGAATGGATTCTTCCATGATCCGTGGGATCAAATATTTACGTCAAGTACAGAAAAAGGACGGCTCATGGACGCCATTGTGGTTTGGCAATCAAAATGCGAGAAAACACGAGAACCCCACTTATGGCACAAGCAGAATACTGATCAGCTTGAATGCCCTGCAGTCTCACCCCTGTAAACTGCAAACTGAAACCATGATTGAACCTGCAGTTCAATGGCTCTTGAAAGCTCAGAACCTGGATCATGGCTGGGGCGGGGATATCGGACTGCCAAGCAGTATTGAGGAAACAGCCCTCGCCGTCAACGCCCTGGGCGGACTGGCAAAAAAGACTCCTGAGATGGAAGCAGCATGCTTAAAAGGCGCTGTCAGGCTAACTGAACTCACTGACGGATGCGATGTCCTGCCCCCATCTCCCATCGGCCTTTATTTTTCCATGCTTTGGTATTCGGAAAGACTTTATCCTTTGATTTTCTCAGTCTCGGCCTTAAGGAGCCGTCAAAAACAACCTGCACATATTGCGTGAACTCCACTCCAGTGGATATAAGCGGGCCATGACTTATGAAAATGTAAATTGCAAATACGTCCTTGCAAGAAGTATTTAATATGTCAAATTAATCCTTTTAATAAGGACAATCAAGGAAGGCATGGCCGAATATCCTTCAGCCAAATCGGCTATTCTCCTCACTCTCAATGCCATTCCGCTAAGAACAGAATTTACAACGGGAATCCAATGGAGCTCTTCAATGGAATGGCTTTTGGAGGAGTAAAAAAAACCTAAATGAACATCCAACATTCAACTTTGAATCCGCCACGGCGGAAACATTGAATTAAAACCGAATTCATTCGAAGTTGGAAGTTCGATGTTCAGTGTTCGATGTTCAAGTTATTAAAAAGTTGCGGCCATGGCCGCCTAATTTAACGTTAAGGAATTTCAAAGTTGAAGTAATGCGGGCTTTAGCCTGCAATTTCCCTTGCGTTTCCAGATTAATTTAACTACAGGCTGAAGCCTGTGTTACTAAAACTTGCGGCTTCCAGCCGCCTAATTAAAATTCCCGGACTTATGCATTGAATTGATAAGGTAGTCCGGGGCTTCAGTTCAGGTGAAATTGAAAATAATATGCTGAATAAAAGAATGAAGATTACAATCATACTGTTTTTGCTGGCTCTGACGGCAACGGTGCTGATTGCGATATTCGCATTTCTCCGTGTAAAAAACACTCGCCCCGCAGAACCGGTTCCAACCTTGAAAAAATCGGCATCAAATATAAACTGGCCGGTCTTTCGCGGGCATCAGGATCTTTCCGCATCTGCGGACGGTATTCTGTCCGACGAGTTTGAACTTGCATGGACATTTACTGCTGGTGGCGGGATAGGAGCTGCGCCGATCATCAACAACGGGATCATATTCGCCACCTCCGCTGACGGGAAAATCTATGCTCTGTCAGCGGAAAACGGAACCAAGATATGGGATTTTGATTCAGGTTCTCCGGTAGATGCTTCCGCTCTGTACTTAAAAAACACGGTCTATGTTGGAAATCACAAAGGCGTTCTATATGCCTTAGATGCAGGAACCGGCAAAGAGAAATGGAAGTTTGCAGCCGGAGAAAAGATAGCCGGTTCCGCAAACTATGCGGAAACGAAAGATGGCGGCTCTCTTATTCTAGTTGGCAGCTACGACAACGTCATGCATGCACTTGATGCCGATACGGGGAAGCAGGAATGGGAGTATGCCACCCAAAGCTATATCAACGGTTCCCCTGCTGTCTATAAAGACAAACTGGCATTTGGAGGCTGTGACGAATTTTTAAGGATTCTAAGAGTCGATGACGGAAAGGAAGATGCAAGCTTCCCAATGGGGTCGTATATCCCCAGTTCCGTCTGTTTTTATAAAGGTGACATCTATTTGGCACATTACGGAGGAAATCTGTTTTGCGTCTCCTTGTTGCAAAATAAAATCCTCTGGCAATACCCGAAAGATTCGACAGCCGGACCTTTTTTCGGATCTCCGGCCGTAAATATGGAGAAAGTTGTAATAGGTTCCCAAGACAGCAAGATATATACCGTGAATCGTCTTACCGGTGAATTGCTGTGGACCTTCGCCACCAAGGGAGAGGTGAAAAGCTCTCCGGTTATTTTCGGCAGCAAGGTTGTGGCTGGCTCTTCCGACGGCCGGTTATACATTTTAAACATTGACGACGGTACAAAGCTCTGGTCTTATGAAATAGGCGGCGAAGTGTCAGGGTTTGCCGTTACCGGCAAAATGATTATAGCTGCGGCTGGATCTGGAGTATATGCGTTTAAGGCGGGCTTAGCACGCGCCCCAGAATCAAAATCCGAAACAAAATAGAACTGTGAAATATAGGACCAATACGCCGTGTGGCGTAACCGCAAGGAGCGTTCAATGAGAATACTTCACATAATTCCTGGCACTGGCAGTTTCTACTGTCAGAACTGCATCCGCGATCAGCTGATCAGCAGGAAACTGAAGGAACTTGGGCACGATGTCATACTTATGCCTTTATACTTGCCGTTACCGACCGGACGGAACAGGCCAGGTGAATGCGCACCAATATTCTATGATGCGGTCAACCTCTACCTCGGAGAACATTTTCCGTGGTACCGAAAGGTGCCTGGCTGGATTCGGAGCATGATTAATTCGCCCATGCTCTTGAACCTGATTGCGAAAAACCCCGGAATCATGAGGGCTACCGGTCTGGAGGATTTGACGATATCCATGCTTCAGGGAGAACACGGCAGGCAGGAGCATGAGCTCCAAAGGATGATTGACTGGCTGAGAAAAGAACAGAAACCGGACATTATTCATTTGTCTAATGCGCTCCTTATAGGGCTTGCCAAACGATTGAAACAGGAAATAAAATCTCCAGTAGTATGTTCCCTTCAGGACGAAGATCAGTGGGTTGACGCCATGGGAGCAGACGGCAGAAACAAAATATGGGAAATAATATCTCAGGAAACCGTTCATGTTGACGCCTTCATAGCCGTCAGCAACTACTACAGGGAAAAGATGAAGCTACGCCTACAGATACCTGGAGACAAAATATATACCTGCCATTTAGGCATAGATGCCGACAAGTACCAGCCTGCCCTGCAGACCTGCCCACAGTCTACCATAGGCTTTCTTTCAAGATTGTCGGAATCATGCGGACTGGGCGTGCTTGTAAAGGCATTTATAATTCTCAAGAAAAAAGATAAATTCAAAGATTTAAAGCTGAGAGTCGCCGGCGGCTCCACCGGAGATGATGTGAAATTCATAAAAAGCGTGAAGACTCTGCTCGCTCAAAACAACATATCGCAGTATTGTGAGTTTATGCCAGGATACGATGAGAACTGCAACATGGAGTTTTTCAGGGGACTTACCCTGCTTTCAGTACCTTCAATAAAGCCAGAGGCATTCGGACTTTTCCAGCTCGAAGCAATGGCCAACCGAGTGCCGGTCGTCCAGCCTGACATGGGAGGCTTCAGTGAAGTTGTGAATCTGTCCCAGGGCGGTGTACTATACACCCCCAATACCCCTGAAATCCTTGCTGAGACTTTGGAGGGACTCCTGGATAATCCCTCAAGAATTCAGGATATGGGAGAAAAAGGGAGGAAAGGTATTGAAAAATATTTCTCATCCGGGAAGATGATGGAGAGGACTCTGGAGATTTACAGTAAATTGACTTGAGTTACAAAGGCACAAAGTGACACATTATAAAAGTCTGGAGCAATGAAATGAAAGAAAGCATCATAAGACTGGAAAATGTCAGCAAGACTTATCCGGTTCCTGACGATAAGGACGGTCTGAAAGTCCTCAGAGGAGTAACCGTTACAATAGATAAAGCCCAAACAATAGCAATTACGGGGCCTTCCGGCTCCGGCAAAACCACTTTACTCAATATGATGAGCGGACTGGATGTCCCGAATCAAGGCAGGATTTTTGTGGCGGAAGAGGAACTCACTAAAATGATTCCCGACGCTCTGGCCTTGTTCAGAAACCGGAACCTTGGTTTTGTGTTTCAGGCGCACTGCCTGCTTCCACAATGCACAGTAATTGAAAATGTTCTGCTGCCAAGCATTGTCGAATGCAGGGAAAACGGGAATACTGTATATGCCAGGGCAATTAAACTCCTGCAAAGAGTCGGATTGGAGCGTAAGGCGAACTCTTTTCCAGGGAAACTTTCCGGAGGTGAATGTCAGCGTGTGGCCGTAGTAAGGGCATTGATAAACCAGCCTAAGATAATAATGGCCGACGAACCGACCGGTTCACTTGACACTTCAACAGCCACCGTGCTGGTAAAACTCCTGATTGAGTTGAACGAGGAATATGGTACAACACTGGTTGTCGTAACTCATTCAAGCATTGTTTCAGACTTGATGCAGCTTAAGTTTAAACTGGAAAACGGCATGCTGGAAGGGAAATCAGGCGGCTGAAGAGCCGCAACTCTGTTTGGAATAAGAAAATTTTTCCGTTCCGGAAAAATTAACAAGGAAACCTTGAATTGTGGAGTACCCGTTGAACCATCTCTTATTGACATATAGGAACCTGACATACCACTGGAAGACCCTTTTAGCGGTTTTCTCCGGCGCCATGATAAGCACCGCCGTATTGACCGGCGCCCTGATGTTGGGCGACTCGCTGCGGTTCAGCCTCGAATACATAAACCTGAACCGCCTTGGCCGGATTGAATATGCACTTGCATCCAATGGTGTTTTCTTCAAAGCCGATCTTGCCGACAGAATAAAACAGCACTCCAATCTCTTCGCAAGTTCCGTACTCGCCACAAACGGTATAGCCGTCATAGGGGGGGGGAAGAAACGGATCAATCAAGTGAGGATATTCGGAGTCGGCGACGAATTCTGGAAATTCAGAATCGATGAAGAACCATCCATCAGCATACCCAGAGGCGCCGCCATCATAAATCAGCAGTTTGCAAAAAAATCAGGACTGAAAAAAGGAGATGAATTCATAATCCGTGCCGAGACACCCTCATTCATGCCGGCAGATACGGTACTTATCCAGAAAAATGGCGGGGCTGCGGCAAGATTGCAGCTCCGCGTACATGAAATTATTTCTGACACGCAGCTGGGAAATTTCGGTCTTGACGCCAGCCAGCTGCCACCCATGAATGTTTTCATGTCCTTGAGCGAATTATCGTTAATGATCGATATGCAGGACAGGGCCAATCTCATTGTAGCAAAAACCACCGGTAAAGATGCTGATGACAAGACTGCGGCAGATGATTCTATATTAAAGAGCTCTTTAACATTGGACGATCTGGGTCTGGAGCTCAGAGAGCTTGCCAGCTTAAAAGTCTATGAACTCAAAAGCAAGCAGCTCTTTTTCAGTCCGCTCTTAAGTAGAACAGCCCTTGAAAGCGGAAGGAACTCCATCCCAGTTTTCTCCTATTTCATCAACGAGTTCAGCTATGGCGGACACCAAACGCCTTATTCCTTTATTGCCGGACTGGATCAGCCCATGCTTCCGGTGGATTTGACTGAGGATGAAATAATCATTAATCAATGGATGGCAGAGGATTTGAATGTCGAAGTGGGGCAAAGGATAAACTTAAGGTATTATGTGATTGGCCCAATGAGAACCCTTGGCGAGGAAAAGATCTCTTTGCGGGTGAAGAAAATAGTTCCAATCGCGGGATTTGCCCGCGACATGGATCTGATGCCGGATTTCCCAGGGCTATCACAGAAGGAAACATGCAATGACTGGGATCCAGGCTTCCCTGTCGACCTGACCAAAGTACGCATCAAGGACGAGGAATACTGGAGAAATTATAAAGGTACGCCAAAGGCGTTTGTAAGCTTTATTACTGCGCAGAAGTTATGGTCCAATAAGTATGGCAATCTTACTGCGGTAAGATACCCGATTCCGGACAACAGCAGCCCGGACATCTCCAAGACGATTCTCAGATCACTTGATCCGAAAGATGTCGGACTGGCGTTTGAGGCCGTAAGGAAAAATGCACTTCTGGCCGCCAAAGGCTCCGTCGACTTTGGCCAGCTTTTCCTGGGCCTGAGTTTCTTCATAATAATATCCGCAATGCTGCTGCTGTCGGTCTTTTTCTCTTTGAACATGGAACAGCGCAGGCCGGACATGGCGATCCTTCTTTCGCTGGGGTTCAAACCATCTGCAATCAGGAAATTTTTCCTGCAGGAAGGCGCCATTATAGCACTCACCGGAAGTCTCGCAGGAATATTTGCTGGAATCCTGTACCTGTATTCCGTTGCATACCTCCTCGAAACACTGTGGGAGGGAGCAGTCGGAAATACTATCCTGAAAATTAAAATCACCCCCTCCACATTGCTCATCGGATTCGCTATCTCCATACTGCTTTCCATGGCCAGCATGTGGTTTGCTGCAAAACGGCAGCTTAAGTCAACAGCCGCAACACTCTTATCCGAAAGCGGCGGCCTCCCAGTAGTTTCCCGCGGAAACAGCAGGTTCACCGTCGTTGTCTTCTGGCTATCGCTTACCGGAATCATCATTGTCTTCCTATGCGCCATTACAATCAGGGGCAAGGATCTTCCAAGCATGTTTTTCGGTGCGGGATTCCTGCTTTTAATATCCAGCCTGACTCTTTCTAATATTTTATTGGGGAAGACAAGCCAGGGAATGAAACATAGATTTGACAACCTGAGCCTGATAGTTCAAAACCTGATGAGAAGACGTGGCAGGAATTTAATTGTGGCGGCATTGATGGCGGTTGGAATCTTCATGGTTTACTCCGTAGGGATAAATCGCCATGGACCTTATTCAGATCAAAACAGTCCGCAGTCCGGAACGGGAGGATTCCAGTTCTACTGCGAGTCAACATTACCCATTGTGTATGATTTGAACACTCAAAAGGGGAAATCCAGCTATGGGTTGGACGGCAAGGTTTTCAAGGAATTGAAATTTGTGCAGTTGCGGATGAAATCCGGGGACGATGCCAGCTGCCTTAACTTAAACCGTGTTCGAAATCCGGCGCTGCTCGGGGTTGATCCGACGGCATTCGGAGAAAGAAAGGCGTTCAGCTTTGTCAAAACATCAAATAAAATACCAGCTGATAATGCATGGGAGTCCCTCAACACTAGGATTGACGACAATACGATTGCCGGGATAGCAGACCAATCTACAATCCTATGGAGCCTCGGCAAATCAGTGGGCGACACCTTGGACTATATTGACGAAAGTGGAAAACCATTCAAGGTCAAGCTTATCGCCGGACTCGGAAACTCTGTTTTCCAAGGCAGGATACTGATCTCCGGAAAACACCTTGAAAAACTCTATCCCTCTGTTGGTGGAACAAGGGTGCTGCTGGTGAATGCCCCGCTCCCATCACTTAAGCTATTGCAAGGGGAATTGTCAGAGAAGTTCGAGGACATAGGGCTTGATGTCATGCCTGCCTCGGAAAGACTCGCCGACTTCAATAAAGTTGAGAATACTTATCTTGACATATTTCTGATGCTTGGCGCCTTGGGATTTATTATAGGAACCGCAGGACTGGGCGCAATGACTATGAAAAATATAATGGAACGTAAAAAGGAATTTGCAGTCATGCAGGCTGTGGGGTTTTCAAAAAAACGGATTATGCACATCCTATTGCTGGAACATTCCGCCTTGGTTGGCGCAGGATTGGCCTGCGGTTTAATCAGCGCCTTCATCGCAGTAACCCCCTCACTGCTCGAACAAGGAGCGGGAATACCATGGTTGACACTCTTTCTGATTTCGGCGGTAATTCTTGTAAATGTGGTATTATGGGTGGGCTTGAGTCTAAAACTCGCCATGCCATTAAACCTTGTCCAAGAATTGAAGAATAAATGATTTGGGGAATCAAATTAGGCGGCCAAGAGCCGCAACTTTTGAACAATCGAATATCGAACAGCCGAATTACGAATTAGAAATTACGAATTAGAAATTGAAATTAGTTGGAGTTCACGGCTTTAGCGTGTCTTTTTCTTTAAAACTTGGACACTCGGTCACTTTGAAATTCCTTAACGTCAAATTAGGCGGCCAAGAGCCGCAACTTTAAATACCCAAAAAGATTTCACCACTAATTCTCACTAATCGTCACTAACAGGAATTAAATACA
>CAZION010000006.1:80119-85322 GCA_964540865.1 uncultured Victivallis sp. | reverse complement strand
GGAGTGCAAGGGAAAAGCCAATTTCCTTCAATATTTGATTTGATTTTCCACCCCTCCCTTATTACCGTACGCACATACGAAAATCAAAACGCCTATCAGTTTTTTCCGACGCAGGCTTCAGGGCCAGTGGGACAAGGTCCTTTCAGATTTCCAATTCTGCAGAAGCTATCTTGATACTGAACTTCCAGGTCCCATAGACCTTTCAATCGAACCGGCATGGCTCACAAACAGCGTCATCGTCACAGTCAACAACAAAGGGAAAACCGACATTCACAATGTAACTATACTGCTCTGCGTTCGCTTCACAGACATGTTCAGAGGGGACTACATGTCGTTCCCTGTCGGTGAATCAGTAGCTCTCCTTCCAGCAGCTTCAAGCGTTAATTTCGGCAGACAGAACATCAGCGACATTACAAAGGAGAATATCGGTTCCGTCAAAAAATGGAAAGACATAATCGAATATGGCGCAGTCCTTATTTCAGATGAAGTCATAACATGGCTTCCTCCGGCCCCGAAACCTCCGGCAGATACTCCCGCCGCTGATGAGCCGGATCAGAAAAACACAACCACAGACAAGGCAAAAGAAGTAATCAAGACTGTTATTGACGCAGTAATCCAATAGGAGGCAACCTCAACAGTCCCTCCTTTCGTTTTACGCCTTGACCGCTTCCTTGAATCTCTCAATAAAGATATCAATATCCTTTTCAGTATGTGCGGATGATATGAAATCCAGCTCGAACTGCGATGGAGAGAGATAAATCCCGTTTTTCAGCATTGCCCTGAAAAACACTGCGAACTTCGCAGTGTCACAAACCTTTATCTCATCCAGATTCGTGAGAGGCTTCTTGTCCGTGAAAAATATTGTGAACATTCCACCTTCTGTCGCGCAATGAATCTTTAAAGATTTCTTTTGGGCCTCTGAATCCACTGCGTCGGAAATCTTCTTTGCGAACTTCGCAAGCCGTGGATATGGATTCTCCTTCTTCAGGATTCTTAAAGTTGCTATTCCAGCCGCAAGCGCAACCGGATTGCCGCTTAGTGTTCCCGCCTGGTAAACAGGTCCGAGCGGGGCAAGCTTCTTCATTATTTCAGCCTTTCCACCGACGGTGCCAATAGGCATTCCACCTCCGACTATTTTCCCGAGAGTTGTCAGATCAGGAGTTACCCCGCAGATTTTTCCGTAGGTAGTCGGGGCAAGGCGGAAACCTGTAATGACCTCGTCAAAAATCAGGAGAGCTCCGGAACTTGCAGTAAGCTCCCTCAGAGTCTCAAGGAATCCAGCTTCAGGTTTCACAAGCCCCATGTTTCCGGCAACCGGCTCGACAATCACTGCTGCTATCTCTTTACCATATCTTTCAAAAATCTTCTTCACCGCTTCAGTGTCGTTATAATGGGCAACAAGGACATCCGCCACTGCGGACGGAGCCACTCCTGCGGAATTCGTTATTCCCCCAGTCAGAAGCCCGCTTCCCGCCGCAACAAGGAGATAATCGGCATGTCCGTGATAGCATCCTTCGAATTTAAGTATTTTGTTCCGTCCGGTGAATCCCCTCGCAAGGCGGAGAGCGGTCATCACAGCTTCAGTCCCGGAATTAACCATGCGCATCATCTCGAGATACGGAACCATTTCATTAAGGAGTTCGGCCATCTCGACTTCACGGGGATTACATGTCCCGAAACTCATTCCTGAAGCTGCTGATTCCCTTACGGCCTCAACTACTTCAGGTCTTGCGTGACCAAGAATCAATGGACCCCACGAAGCACAGAAATCCATGTATTGCCTGCCGTCCACATCATAAGTATAAGCACCTTCGCCCTTCTTGATGTAAACAGGATTTCCGCCTACAGATTTAAACGCCCTCACCGGACTGTTAACACCGCCCGGGATGAGTTTTTGCGCGCGATTGAACAGATCATTGCCGATTTCAGATTGCCGATTGCCGATTGTCATTATTTGAATCCCCTTTTACGGTCTTCCTTTATTATTATTCATTGCCATATGGTCTTTACATACGGATAGTCCAATATCTTCCTGTCGGAAGTTACTATGTGAAATTCGTTTGCCCGCGCAGTAGCAACGATTATCCTGTCAGCTGGATCATCGTGGAAATGTCCTGGAAGTGAATACGCCTCCTGGATTATCCTGAGATCAATGGGAACGGCAGTCCAGCCATTAAGCTCTATGAAATGATTGAACCATGTCTTCCAATGCCGGTCGAGTTCAATCCTACTGCGTTCTGACAGGCATGCTATTTCCGCACAAGAAATAGGTGAAACAAATATTTCTGCCGTCTTTGAGGAAATCGCAGCTCTTGCCGCTTCTGCAAGGTGTTCAGGATATGAGACAGTCCATATGATTGCACAGGTATCAAGAAGTATTTTCATTTCTTCAACATTTCCCATGTCGATTCCGATATGGCAGGTTCGGTCAGATCAGTATTTATTTTGACCGTTTTTCTTCCGCAGCCAAGCCTAGTCTTGTTAACCATCCTACGAGACAGCGGCAAAACCCTTGCAACCGGGATATTATGCTTGCAGATCTCTATCTCCTCCCCTTTTTCAACCAAGGAAATAAAACTGCTCAAGTTTGTCTTGAAATCCGCTATGTTTGCTGTTTTCATGACTATATATTAGGTCATAATTATGACTACTTCAAGCTTTCCGCAAAAATACAATCATAAAATTTCACTGTACCTGTTCGCCCAGTAGGACAGGATTATATCCGCGCCGGCGCGGGATATTGCCATGACTGATTCCCTTGCCATTCCGTTCAAGTCGCCCCAGCCGCGTTCGGCGGATGCTATTATCATAGAATATTCGCCGCTCACATTATATGCAGCAACAGGAAGAAGAGAATTAGCCCTAACTTTACTGATCACGTCCAAGTAGCAAAGAGCCGGCTTAACCATCAGGATATCCGCGCCCTCTTTTTCATCCTCAACCGATTCCCTCAATGCCACATTCAGATTATCGAATGAAGCCTGATATCCTTTCCGATCCCCTTTTCCGGGTTTTGAAGCCGCAGCTTCACGGAATGGCCCATAGAAATATGATGCGAATTTAGTTGAATAGCTCATAAGAATCGTGTCTTTGAATCCGTTTCCGGAAAGTGCGTTCCGGAGAGCTGATATCTGACCGTCCATCATTGCGCTTGGTGCAACAGAATGCGCTCCAGCCTCGGCATGAGAAACCGCCATTTTCGCCAGAACAGCAAGGGTCTTGTCATTTTCAACCTCGCCATCCTTGTCCAGGATTCCGCAGTGTCCATGCTTTGTATATGCGCAGAGGCAGACATCTGTAAAAACAACAAGACCTGGATAAGTTCTGCGGATTTCCTTAATAGCCTTCTGGACAAGTCCGTCCTTTTTATATGAATAGGCGCCATCAGAACTTTTTCTTGCGTCTTCCACTACTCCAAAAAGCATTATTCCGCCAATGCCTGACTTCACGACCGGCTCAAGTCTTTTCAGGAGGACGTCCACAGACATCCTGCTCTGACCTGGCATTGCAGTAATGGGAACTTCCCTGTTTTTGCCTTCTATCACAAAAACCGGCCATATGAATTTCTCCGGTCCCGGAAAAGGTTCGGAAAACATTTTTCTCAACTCTCCATTCTTCCTGTACCGTCTCAGCCTTGTAACTGGATACATGTTCATTACCTCTAGTTATAAAATTAAGCGGCCAAGAGCCGCAAATATGAATGTCCAATATCCAACACGGAATATCCAATGTCCAAGTTAAATGAATTCCGATGGAATTTGGGAATTGAGTGTTGGGTGTTGGATATTCAATTTTTCTGCCATAGACTTATTCTCTTTTCAACCAGTTTTTCAGCCAACGAATCAATGCAAGCATTGACAGTCGCTTCCTTTGCCAATATAATTTTACCTGTGCATTTTAATTTCTTCAACGTCTCAAGCGTAGGCTTACCGATGGCAACTATATACTTCCCCTTCAGCTTTCCCGAACCGAAATTATCAAGGAATGCATGAACCGCCGATGAACTCGCAAAGATTACTGCGTCGAACTCAGGAAGCTTTTCGTATTTTACGGGTACATTTCTGTAAAGCGTCTCTTCAGTGACAATTGCTCCGGTTCTGCGAAGTTCGCAGGAAACATCCTTGCCGGCCTTGTCGGAGCACAGGCGCAGGACCCTGTCGCCTTTCTCCACAACAGCCTTCAGAGCCTTGATCATGCCTTCGGCTCCGTAATCATCTGAAGCATTTACATCCGGAATTATCCCGTGCTTAGCAAACTCAGCTGAAGTCCCGGGACCGCAAACGATAATTTTAGGCAAGCATCTGAAATCAAATTTCTGATTTTTCAGCATTTCAACAAAAATCTTAACCGCCGAAGGAGAAGTGATTATTATCCAGTCAAACTGTGGCGTCTCGCCACTCTTGGAAGTAGCACAGGCATCCTGCCTGTGTTCTTCCTGGTTCTTAATCATAAGAGAAACTCTTCTCAGCCACATTTCCCTTTCATATTTTATTTCTTCAATCTTTCCTGCCGGAATCGAGTCGGCCGTCCTGAAAGTCACAAAATAAGCAACCTCGTCCTGATTCCAGTGCGGAAGGTTTCTCTCGGTAGATTTAAGACGGTTCGAAAAATCAAATCCAACGAATCCTGCAATAGCTTCCCCGAGCGCCTCGCCCGCTCCCCCAGCAGTAGCACAGGCATCTTGCCTGTGTTCCCCGCCCCTGGGCATCCCGCCAGTCTCTTCCAAATAATTCCACGATCCGACAAATGATTTTATTCCTGCTTTTCCAGGATTTTCACAGATATATTTTTCAACAGCCCTCAATTCCTTCAAGTTTCTGACAATATGGTCATAAGATTCATCCTGCCAAAAAGCTCCCACCCTGCCCATATTCCTGTTAATCATTTTGGATGTATATGACTTCCAGGAATGAAGGATCTCAGAAAGATTGAACCCGTTCTTCGGTGTCACAATCACATGGACATGGTTGGGCATCACAACCCAGTGTCCGAGTTTATATCTCTTATTGTTGAAAAAGAGTAATGCGTCAGCGATAATTCGAGCGTTTTCTTTTTTGCGTAGAAGACATTCCCCTACGCCTGAATCCAAAATATTTTGTATTCTTTCACTGAAAAGCCTGTAATATTCTTTTCTTTCTGATTCAGGCAGTGATGAAAGAAGATCTGGATTACACAGGCAGGATGCCTGTGCTACTTCCGGGAC